>NZ_JBPJUQ010000005.1:0-300069 GCF_051192615.1 Streptosporangium sp. G11 | reverse complement strand
GACCGGGGAGAGCGGGGCGACGTTGGAAGAGTGGACGGGGCGGGTCGGGTTTCGCGATGTGCGCCTGGACCGGACCGATGAGGGCTTCACCGTCATCGTCAACAACACCCCGGTGTTCGTGCGTGGCGTCAACTGGATCCCCGAGGACTGTTTCCCCTCCCGCCTCACCCGCGAGCGGCTGGCCGAGCGCTTCGACCAAGCCACCGGCGCGAACGTCAACCTGCTGCGCGTCTGGGGCGGCGGCCTGTACGAAAGCGAGGACTTCTACGACCTGGCCGACGAACTCGGCCTGCTCATCTGGCAGGACTTCCCCTTCGCCTGCGCCGCCTACCCCGAAGAGGAACCCTTCAGCGCCGAGGTCGAGGCCGAGGCACGCCAGAACATCACCCGCCTGTCCTGGCGCCCCTCCCTGCTGCTGTGGTGCGGCAACAACGAAAACCTCGAAGGCCACGCCGACTGGGGCTGGCAAGACACCCTGGGCGAACGCACCTGGGGAGCGGGCTTCTACCACCACCTGCTGCCCGCCCTGATGGCCGAACTCGACCCCACCCGCCCCTACTGGCCCGGCAGCCCCTACTCCGGCCACCCCGACCTGGCCCCCAACGACCCCGCCCGCGGCACCACCCACATCTGGGACGTATGGAACCGCCAGGACTACACCCACTACGCCACCTACACCCCCCGCTTCGTCGCCGAGTTCGGCTTCCAAGGCCCACCCGCCCACACCACGCTGCGCGAGGCCGTCAGCGGCGATCTGACCCCCGACGCCCCCCTGGTCCTGCACCACCAAAAAGCCCACGAAGGCAACACCAAACTGCTCCGCGGCCTAGGCCGGCACCTACCGGCGCCGCGAACCTACGACGACTGGCACTACCTGACCCAGCTCAACCAGGCCAGAGCCGTCACCTTCGGCATCGAACGCTTCCGCTCCCTGGCCCCCTACTGCGCCGGCACCATCGTCTGGCAGCTCAACGACTGCTGGCCGGTCACCTCCTGGTCGGCCATCGACGGCGCCGGCCGCCGCAAACCCCTGTGGTACGCGCTACGCCGCGTCTACGCCGACCGCCTGCTGAGCATCCAAAACAACGCCATCGCCGTGATCAACGACCACCCGCAGCCCTGGAGAGGCGAGCTGGAACTCCAGCGCCTCTCCCTGACCGGCCAACCCCTGGCCAAGGAGAACCTCGCCATCGAAACAGCGCCCCGCTCGGTGACCACGATCGCGCTCCCGAACTCGGTGGCCCTACCCGCAGACCCCTCGGCCGAACTGCTGTCGGCACGGCTGGAGGAACACCGCACCCTCCACTTCTTCGCCGAAGACACCCAGGTCGCCTTCCCCGCCGCCGTCTACGACACCGAGATCACCCCCGCACAAGGCGGTGGCCTGGACCTCACCGTGACCGCCCGCACCCTCCTGCGCGACCTCGCCCTGTTCCCCGACCGCCTCGACGCGGCCTCCTTCATCGACGACATGCTCATCACCCTGCTGCCCGGCGAGAGCGTCACCTTCCACGTCACCGGCTCACCCGATCCCGCAGCCCTCGTCACCCACCCCGTACTCCGCTGCGTCAACGACTGAGCACTACCGGAAGGCGCCGGGCCGTTCGGGAGATAGGGGACGGCGACCGGGCGACGCGCGTCCCACAGCGTGGACCTGCACGCGGTGGGGTCGGATGGCCCGTTAGGCTTGACGGGCCATCCGACGATGCCGAGAGGGATCATGAAGACCTTCGAAGAGCTGTACGCCGAGCTGTCCGACAAGGCGCGTACCCGGCCCGAGGGCTCGGGCACCGTGGCCGCGCTGGACGCCGGGGTTCATGCCATCGGCAAGAAGGTCGTGGAGGAGGCCGCCGAGAGCTGGATGGCGGCCGAGCACGAGTCGAACGAGCGGGCGGCCGAGGAGATCTCCCAGCTCCTCTACCACGTGCAGGTCCTCATGATCGCCAAGGGGATCGGGCTGGACGAGGTCTACAAGCATCTGTGAGCCGGTGCGCCCGGCTCACGGTCTCGTAGGCAGTCCCGTCCCCATGTAAGGAACCCAGTCATGCTGCGTCTCGCCGTACCCAACAAGGGCGCCCTCACCGAGGGTGCCCAGACGATCCTCAAGGAAGCCGGATACCGCGTCCGCAAGGACAGCAAGGAGCTCGTGGTCGTCGACCCGGAGAACTCCTGCGAGCTGTTCTTCCTGCGGCCCAAGGACATCGCCGTCTACGTCGGCGAGGGCACCCTCGACGCCGGGATCACCGGCCGCGACATGCTCCACGACTCCGGCGCGCGGGTCGAGGAGATCATCCCGCTCGGTTTCGGCCGCTCCACCTTCCGCTTCGCCGCCAACCCCGGCGCCTTCGACTCCGTCGCCGACCTCAAGGGCAGGCGCGTCGCCACCGCCTACGCGGGCCTGCTGGAGTCCTACCTCGCCGAGCAGGGGGTCGAGGCCCGGGTGATCAAGCTGGACGGCGCGGTCGAGACCGCCATCCGGCTGGGCGTGGCCGACGCGGTGGCCGACGTCGTGGAGACCGGCACCACGCTGCGCAACATCGGCCTGGAGGTGTTCGGCGAGCCGATCACCCACTCCGAGGGCGTGCTGATCAAGGGGATCGGCACCGAGGAGACGCCGGGCCTGCGGCAGCTCATCCGCCGCCTGCAGGGCGTGCTGGTGGCGCGCGACTACGTGATGATGGACTACGACATCCGCGCCGAGCGGATCGAGGAGGCCATCGCCCTCACCCCCGGCATGGAGGGGCCGACGGTCTCCCCGCTGCACCGGGAGGGCTGGGTCGCGGTCCGCGCCATGGTCCCGCGCAAGGGGCACCAGCAGGTCATGGACCAGCTCTGGGAGATGGGGGCCAAGGCCATCCTGGTGACCGCCATCTTCGCCTGCCGCCTCTGAGCGGACCCCGTCGGAGCCGGCGCATCTGACAAATGTCACCGCCAGACCCGGAGGAGTGGCACTGAGGATTCACGCCGGGCGCTCCTAGCGTTGAGGCATGGACGCCATCGCCCTCACCGACGTGAGCAAGAGCTACGGGAACACGCTCGCCGTCGACGGCCTGGATCTCACCGTCGAGGTGGGCCGGACCGTCGCCCTGCTCGGCCCCAACGGGGCCGGGAAGTCGACTTCGATCAACATGCTGCTCGGCCTGACCCGCCCGACCCGGGGCCGGGTGGAGGTTCTGGGCGGTTCCCCCGGCGAGGCCGTCGCCCGCGGCGACATCGGGGCCATGCAGCAGAGCGGTGAGCTCGTGCCCGAGCTCACGGTCCGGGAGCTGGTCGACTTCGTCCGGCGCCTCTACCCGGAACCGCTCGCTCTGGAGGAGATCCTGCGGATGGCCGACCTCACCGGCCTGGAGCGCCGGCGCGCCGGAACGCTGTCCGGCGGGCAGGCGCAGCGGGTCAGGTTCGCCCTCGCCGTCGCGGGCGCGCCCAGGCTGCTGGTGCTGGACGAGCCCACCGCGGCCATGGACGTGGAGTCGCGGCTGCTCTTCTGGAAGAGCATGCGCGCCTACGCCGCCGGGGGGCGTACGGTCCTGTTCGCCACCCACTATCTGGAGGAGGCCGACGAGAACTCCGACCGGGTGATCGTGATCACCCGGGGCCGGATCGTGGCCGACGGCACCGCCGCCCACCTCAAGGCGGGCAACGGCGGCCACGTCGTCCGCTTCGCCCTCGGCGGGCAGCCCGCCGAGGGCCTCGACCGCCTGCCGGGCGTCTCCGCCGTGGAGGTCTCCCAGGACGTCGCCACCCTGCGCACCAGCGACCCCGACGCCACCGTGGCGGCGCTGTACCGGGGCACCTCGCTGGAGATCCGCGACCTCGGCATCGCCGGTACCGACCTCGAAGACGCCTTCCTCGCGCTCACCCGGGAGCCGTGATGCCGAACCACGTCAAGATCGAGATGCTGCGCATGCTGCGCAACAAGCGCTACACCATCTTCGTGGTGGCCTTCCCCGTGGGCTTCTACCTGCTCTCCGCAAGCATGTGGGGCGCCGGGGCCGGCCTCGCCGGGGCGCCGGGCGCCGTCACCCTCATGGTCTCCATGGCCGCGTACGGCGCGATCGCGGCCTCCATGATGAGCACCGCCGTTCCGTGGGCGCAGGAGCGGCAGTCCGGCTGGCTCCGCCAGCTGCGGGTCACCCCGCTGCGCGACTGGTCGATCATCGTCACCAAGCTGATCACCTCGCTGCTGCTGGTGCTGCCGTCCCTGGCGCTGGTCTGCCTGGCGGCGGTCGTCACCCATGACGTCCGGCTGCAGGCGGGGCAGTGGCTCTCGCTCGTCTCGGCCCTGTGGATCGGCACCGTGCCGTTCGCCGCGCTCGGCCTGGTCATCGGCTCGCTGCTGCCGGCGGACACCGCCCAGTCGGCCGCGGTGATGAGCACGTTCGTCCTGGCGCTCCTGGGCGGCCTGTGGTTCTCTGTGGAGACCATGCCCGAGGTCATGAGAACCGTCGCCGGGGTGCTGCCCGCCTTCCCCTACGCCGACATCGGCTGGCACATCGTCGCGGGCGTCGCGCCGCCGGCGTCCGACGTGGTGACGGTCGCGGTCTGGGCCGCGGGGCTCTGCGCCGTCGCCGTGCTCGCCTACCGCCGGGCCCTCGCGCGGGCATGACGATGCTCCCGCTGCTCACCTCCGGTGGGACGGACGAGTCCCCGTCCCGACTCCGGCGGCTCGCGGGGATCTCCATCGGCCTGGTGTACCTGTGCTTCCCGGTGCTGGAGATCGTCACCGGCGAGGTGACCGGTGACAGGGCCCTGTGGGGAGGCGCCGGGCTGGCCGTCTTCGTCTGCCTCTACGTCGCCACCGTGCTGAGCCCGAGGAACTTCGGCGACCCGACCCCCATGACGTACTGGCTGCTGGGGGTGACCACGCTCCTGGGTGTCGGCCTGGCGGTAGTCTTCGGCGGCGGCTGGCTGACCCTGCCGATCTACATGACCGTGGTCTACAGCATGGCGCTGCGCCCCCGGCTGTCGGTGGCGGGCGTGCTGGCGATGGTCTTCACCGTCGTGCTGGTCGGCCTGCTGAAGGGGAACGACCCGGGCGGCATCCTGGTGCTGGTCTTCCAGGTCCTCACGCTCGGTGTCCTGTTCATGGGGGTGCGTAACACCCGGATGCTGGTGGTGCGGCTCCGCCGGGCGCAGGAGGAGGTGGCACGGCTGGCCGCGAGCGAGGAGCGGCTGCGCATCGCCAGGGACCTGCACGACCTGCTCGGCCACAGCCTGTCGCTCATCGTGCTGAAGAGCGAGCTGGCCGGGCGGCTGGCGGAGAACGGCTCGGAACGGGCGGTGGCGGAGATCCGCGACATCGAGGCGGTGGCCAGGCAGGCACTGGTCGAGGTGCGCGACGCCGTCACCGGCTACCGGCAGCGCGGGCTCTCCGGCGAGCTGGACGGTGCCCGCGCCGCGCTGGAGGCGGCGGGGACGCGGGTGACGATCCGGCTGGCGGGCACCCCGCCGCCCGGCACGCTGGACGAGCTGCTCGGGTGGGCGGTGCGGGAGGGCGTCACGAACGTCATCCGGCACGCGCGTGCGACCCGGTGCGAGATCGAGGTGACCACCGGCGAGGAGGCCGCCACCCTGGACATCGTGGACGACGGGCGCGGCGCGTCCCCCTACGGGCCGGGCAGCGGGCTGACCGGGCTCACCGAGCGGGTGCGGGCCGCGGGAGGTACGGTTTCCGCGGGGCCGTGCGCGACCGGCTTCGCCCTCAGGATCTCGGTCCCGCGGCCCGCGGCGTCCCATGCCTGACGTCCTGCGGGGGGCCGGGGCCGGCGGGATCCGGGCGGGTGTGGGGACCGGGGCCGGGTTCCGGGCCGAGGCGGGGGTCGTTCACGCGGGAGGTGTTCGATGATCCGGGTGCTGCTGGTGGAGGACCAGGCGATGGTGCGGGGCGCGCTGGCCTCGCTGCTGGGTCTGGAGCCCGACATCGAGGTGGTGGGGGAGGCCGCCTCCGCGAAGGAGGCGCTCGACGTGGCGCTCAGGACCCGGCCGGACATCGCGCTGCTCGACGTCGAGATGCCCGGCGGCGACGGCATCACGGCGGGGGCGCGGATCCGGGAGGCGCTGCCCGGCTGCCGCGTCATGATCCTGACCACCTTCGGCCGTCCCGGCTATCTGCGCAGGGCGATGGAGGCGGGCGCGATGGCCTTCCTGGTCAAGGACAGCCCGGCCCGCGAGCTGGCCGCCGCCGTCCGGCGGGTCCGCGACGGCGAGCGCGTCATCGACCCCGGCCTGGCGGCCGCCGCGCTCAGCGCGGGCCCCAACCCGCTGTCGGCCCGCGAGCGCGACGTCCTGGCCGCCGCCTCGGGCGGATCCAGCGTCGCCGACGTCGCCGGGAGCCTGCACCTGTCGGAGGGCACGGTGCGCAACTATCTCTCCTCGGCCATCCAGAAGACGCATGCCCGCAACCGCACCGAGGCCGCCGAGCGCGCCCGCGCCCAGGGCTGGCTCTGAACGCACCGGTTCCGCCCGTGCCGGTTCCGCCCGTGCCGGTTCTGACCGTGCTGGTTCCGCCCGTGCCGGTTCTGATCGTGCCGGTTCCGGCCGGGCGGGACGGCTCAGGGGGTCAGGACGAGAGCGCCGCGGCCTCCTCGGCCTCGATCTGCTCGTTCCACTCGCGCTTGGAGGAGCGCCACGCCTCGTCGTCGCGGCCGAGGCGCCAGTAGCCCGAGATGGACAGTCTCGCCAGCGGGACGCCGCGCTCGGCGCGCAGGTGGCGCCTGAGCTCGCGGACGGCGCCCGCCTCGCCGTGGACGAAGGCGTGCACGTCGCCGTCGGGGAAGTCGAGCTCGCGGACCGCCTTGACCAGCATCTCGCCGTACGGGGCGCTCCCGCGGTGCAGCCAGACGATCCTCACGTCACCGGGGGAGTCGATCTTCTGCTCCTCCTCGGGGCCCTCGACCTCGATGAAGGCCCAGGCCGGCGCTCCGGCGGGGAGGTTCTCCAGGGAGACGGCGATGGCGGGCAGCGCGCTCTCGTCCCCGGCGAACAGGTGCCAGGCGGCCTCCGGGTCGGGCGCGTACGCGCCGCCGGGGCCGAAGAAGTGGAGCTCCTCACCGGGCCGGACCCGGTCGGCCCACGGTCCCGCGAGGCCGCTGTCGCCGTGGTGGACGAAGTCGATCGTCAGCTCGCCCGCGTCGGCGTCCCAGCGGCGGACGGTGTACGTGCGGGTGGTGGGCCACTGCTCGCGGGGCAGGTCGCGGCGGATCGCCTCCATGTCGAACGGCCGCGGGTAGGTCACCCCGGCCGGGGCGAACAGCAGCTTGACGTAGTGGTCGGTGTACTCGTCCGCGCGGAACCCGGCGAGGCCCTCGCCGCCGAGCACCACCCGGATCATGTGGGGGGTGAGCCGCTCGACCCGCCGGACCAGGCCGCTCGTCACCTTCCGTGCGGAACGCGCGGCTTTTTCGTCTGCCATATGACACTCCGTGGGGTCCGGGTTAGGTAAGCCTAACTCGTACCATACGTCACCTGAGCGTGGCGACGGCCCGCACCGCCTGGTCCACCTGCTCGGGAGTGGTGACGATCCCGGGGCCGAAGCGCAGGTAGACGTCCTGGTACGGGGTGGCGCTGGTGATGATCCGGTGGTCGCGGCGGAGCCTGCCCACCGCGGCCGGGGCGTCCACGCCGTCGACCGCGCAGCAGACCAGCCCGGCCGACAGCTCGGGGGAGACCGGGGTGATCAGGCGCACGTTGGGCAGGTCCGCGAGCCCCGCCTTGAGCCGGGTGGCCTGCTCGGTGATCCTGGCCGCCACCCGCTCCTTGCCGATCGCCCGGTGGAAGGCGAAGGCCTCGTCCAGCGCCCAGCGGTGCTCGAAGCTGTGGTAGCCGCCGGGGGTGTGCAGGAGCCCGCCGGGGCCGTACGGCTCGTCGCCGGTGCCCGGATCGACGGTCACGTTGGAGAAGCTCGCGACCACCGGCAGCAGCGCGTCCCAGGCCCGGCCCCTGCCCCATAGGACGCCGGTGCCCCGGGGCCCGAACAGCCACTTGTGGGTGCCGCTGGCCAGGAAGTCGCAGCCCAGCTCCTCCACCCCGTCGGCCATCGCGCCGAAGCCGTGCACCCCGTCGACGCACAGCAGCGCCCGGTCCTCGGCGTCCCTGGAGCGGTTGGCCTCGGCGATCATGTCGGCGATCGCCCTGACCGGCGTCCGCACCCCGGTGCCCGAGTGCACCCAGGTGATCGCCACCACCCGGGTCCTCGGCTTGAGCGCGGCCTTCAGCCGGGAGACGATCTCGTCGGCGGAGGCCTTGGCCGGGTCGTCGTACAGGCGGACCCTGCGGACCTTGGCGCCGGTCCTGGCGGCGAGCAGCCGCAGGCTCTCGTGGGTGGCGAAGAAGTCGTGCTCGGTGGTCAGCACGTCCTGGCCGGGGAGCAGCCGCATGCCGCCGTAGAGCAGGCCCAGGCCCATCGTGGTGCTGTCGGTGAGGGCGACGTCGGGGGCGTCGGCGCCCAGGTAGGCCGCGGCGGCCTCGCGCACCGCCCCCTCCCTGTCCTCGCCGTGCAGGTAGGCGTCGGTGTCGGTGTCGAGGCCGCGCCGGTGCTCCTCGATCGCCCGCCGAACCTGGGCCGGGTGGGAGGCGAGGACGTAGGCGGCGAACTGGGCGTGGGAGGGGTCGAGCGGGAACTGGGCCCGCACCGACTCCCAGCTGGCGGGGTCGAACGGCGGGGGCCGCGTCGCGGCGGGAGCGGCGGCGGGGGCGTCGCCGGAGGTGCATCCGGACAGCGCGGCTCCGGCTCCGGCCAGGAGTCCCGCGCCGAGCAGCCCCCGCCGCCCGACCCGAGGCCCGCGATCGTCCATTCCGTACCCCTCGCCGTTGTTTCGGCCGCTGTGCCCTTCCTATCGTGATCATGCGCGCCTGCCAAGGGGGTACGGCCCCGGCGTGGCGCATATATGAATCTACAACGTAAAGGCGGCGGGGTCTGGCGCGACGAGGCGGGCCGTTGCCGCGGTGGTCGTCGATACCCTCAGCGCTGCATGGCCGCGACCTGGCGGATCAGGTCGGAGACCCGGACGACGCCCATGCAGCGGCCGACCTCGTCGGTGACGACCAGGTCGTCGTAGACGCGCTCGGAGTCGCGGCCCGCGACCTGCATGGCCGCTATGGCGGGGGTGGACTTGGGAACCGTGCGGGCGGGGTCGGCCAGCCGTCCGGCGGCCTTCTTGCCGTGCAGGGCGTGGCCGAAGCGTCCGGCGATCGACAGCAGGAAGCGGCTGCGGTCGAGGCTGCCCTTGGGGCGCTGGTACTCGTCGACGAGGATCACGCTGGTGATGGACGGCTCGCTGCCGAAGGCGTCGATCACGGCCTCGGCGGTGGCCTCGTAGGGGAGGGTCACCGCGGGCAGCAGGAACTCGTGGACGCGGGGGCCGAGGACGAACCGCGAGGGCTCCTGCTCGATGACCGGCAGTGGCACGTGCACCCGCCCCGACGGGCCGGGGACCAGCAGCGGGCCCTGGGCCAGCCGCACCCCCCAGCCGCGGACCGCGGTGAGCTGCGCCTCGTCCCGCACGCCCGGGGCCAGCACGTGCGCCCCCGCCGCCCGCGCGACCCGCGCCAGGCCCTCGCCGATGGCGGCGCGTCGCGCGTCGCGGGGCACCTGGGCGATCAGGTCCGGTGAGATCACCGCCAGGTACGGTGCCGCGTCGGCGAGCAGGTCCAGCGGGACGTGCCCGGTGCCCAGGTCGCCCACCGCGATGAGGTAGCCGATGGCGCGCAGGCCGTCCAGCCCGGTGAGCAGGGAGCGGCGCTCGAACTGGGCGAAGTCACCTCGTACGGTGAGGATCACCTCGCGGGGGCGCCGGCCTGACGCGCGCAGGGCCTCGTGGAGCGGTGCGAGGGCGGCCGAGCCGCCGATCGCCGCGGACGCCGGCAGGGTGAGCACCAGGGGGAGCAGGACCTCGCTCGCGGCGACGTCGCGCACCGTCTGGATGGTGGAGGAGATGTTCCCGCGGCCCCCGCCGTCGGCCTGGAAGGCGATGACGCCCCCGGTGTCGAGATCGACGACAGGCGTGACACCCGTGCCTGCCGCGGAGGACTGCGGGTTGGCTTGCGCTCTGGTCGTCACGTTCCGAGAATGGAGCATTCTCTACCGTCACAGAAGTAACGCACGGTGATGTTCACCGATATTTCGCCATTCGTTGGACTTGACCTGTGAGATCGTGTGTTCCGCGAGGTCAGCCGGTAGTGTCGCGTTCCATGACGTCGAGACCGGCCAAGGGCGGAGGCCGCTGGGTCTCCGTGGCGCCCGAGCGCCTCAACCGCTGGATCGACGGCTTCGTCGACCGGCACGGCCCGCCGAGCGTGACGGCCTCCGCCTCCGTCGTACGCCTCGAGGGCGCGGACGGCGCGGTCGCCGAGTGCCAGGTGCCGTTCCCGCCGCTGAGCCCCTCGGGGGGCGGCCCGATGGCCCGCCTGATCACCCACGTGCGCACCGAGCGCAGGATCGGCGTGCTGCTCGTACGGCTGGGCGGCCACGCGGCGGGGATCTTCCAGGGCGAGGAGCTGATCTCCTCCAAGGTCGGCTCGCGGCAGGTCCACGGGCGCAGCGCGGCGGGCGGCTGGTCACAGCGGCGCTTCGCCCGGCGCAGGGAGAAGCAGGTGGACCAGGCGCACGAGGCGGCGGCCGAGGTGGCGCTGCGCGTCCTCGGCCCGCACGTGGGCGAGCTGGAGGCGGTCGTGCTGGGCGGTGACCGGCGCGCGGTCGACGCCCTGCGGTCCGACCGCAGGCTCGCCCCGGTCTTCGCGCTGGAGACCGAGCCCTTCCTGACGGTCCCCGATCCGCGGCTGGTGATCCTCAAGGACACCCCCGCCCAGTTCCGCGCGGTCCGCATCAGGGTGAGCGATCCCGCGTAGCCGGGTGCCGGGTTCCAGGTGAGCGGGCCTCCCGTGGCGGGGGCCCGGGTAATTGTGGAGAAGCCAGCCGATGCCGCGCCGTACACTGATCGGTATGCGCACTCCCGATTGACCGTCGTCCCGATGAAGGCGAGACGGCCGAGCCGAGAGCCGGGAGACACAGGGCGCGGCGGGTTCGGCCACAGTGAAGTGAGCCTGTGTATTTCCTGCTGGGAGTGTTCTCCAACCATGATCGTAGCTTCTGACATCGAATTGCGGGCCGGGGCCCGGTTGCTCATCGAGGGTGCGTCCTTCCGGGTGAACCCCGGCGACAAGATCGGGCTCGTCGGCCGTAACGGGGCCGGGAAGACCACGCTGACCCGCGTGCTCGCGGGAGAGGGGTCGGCCGCCTCGGGCACGGTCTCCATCAGCGGCGAGGTCGGCTATCTGCCGCAGGACCCGCGCACCGGCGATCTGCAGGTGCTGGCCCGCGACCGCATCCTGTCGGCCCGCGGGCTCGACCAGGTGCTGCGCGAGCTGCGTGAGGCCGAGACCGGCATGTCCTCGGCCGACGACCGCAAGAGAGACCGCGCGGTCCGCGCCTACGGGCGCCTGGAGGACCGGCTGCACGTCCTGGGCGGGTACGCCGCCGAGTCGGAGGCCGCCTCCATCGCCTCCAGCCTGGGGCTGCCCGACCGGGTGCTCGGCCAGCCGCTGGAGACCCTCTCCGGAGGGCAGCGCAGGCGGGTGGAACTGGCCCGGATCCTGTTCAGCGGGGCGGAGACTCTCCTTCTTGACGAGCCGACAAACCACCTAGATGCGGACTCAATCGGGTGGCTTCGTGATTTTTTACGATCTCACCAGGGCGGCTTGATCATTATCAGCCATGACGTGTCGCTTCTTGAAGCGACGGTAAACCGTGTCCTGCACCTCGACGCCAACCGCGCCGTGATCGACACCTACAACGTCGGCTGGAAGTCCTATCTGGCCCAGCGGGAGACCGACGAGAAGCGCAGGAGGCGTGAGCGCGCCAACGCCGAGAAGCAGGCCTCGGCCCTGATGTCGCAGGCCGACAAGATGCGCGCCAAGGCCACCAAGGCCAAGGCGGCGCAGGACATGCAGCGCCGCGCCGAGCGCCTGCTGTCGGGCCTGGAGGTGGAGCGGCGCAGCGACAAGGTCGCCAAGCTGCGCTTCCCCCAGCCCGCCCCGTGCGGACGCACCCCGATCATGGCGGAGGGGCTGTCGAAGTCCTACGGCTCCCTGGAGGTCTTCACCGACGTCGACGCCGCCGTCGACAGGGGCAGCAGGGTCGTCATCCTCGGCCTGAACGGCGCGGGGAAGACCACTCTGCTGCGGATCCTCGGCGGCATCGAGCAGCCCGACACCGGCGCGGTCAGGCCGGGACACGGGCTCAAGCTGGGCTACTACGCGCAGGAGCACGAGACGATCGACCCCGGGCGTACGGTGCTGGAGAACATGCGCTCGGCCGGGGGGGAGCTTCCCGACGTGGAGCTGCGCAAGGTCCTGGGCTCGTTCCTGTTCACCGGCGACGACGTGGACAAGCCCGCGGGGGTGCTGTCCGGCGGGGAGAAGACGCGGCTGGCGCTGGCCACGCTGGTGCTGTCCGCGGCCAACGTCCTCCTCCTCGACGAGCCCACCAACAACCTCGACCCCGCCAGCAGAGAGCAGGTTCTTTCGGCGCTAACGTCCTATTCTGGGGCGATTGTGCTTGTCACGCATGATGAGGGTGCTGTAGAGGCGCTACGACCCGATAGGGTGATCTTGCTGCCTGACGGAGTTGAAGACGCGTGGAGCGACGAATTTTCCGATCTTGTGGCACTTGCCTGATCTTAATTTGAGCGGGTACGGATCTTTTCCCGTGGAGTAGGTAGCCGATCTCGCTGAAATGACTGATCATGGCGTGTGTAACGCTGCGGAAGTCTGGCACTACAGGAGGTACTCGTGGCCGAGACTCTGAAGAAGGGCACCCGGGTTACCGGGGCCGATCGTGAAAAACTGGCCTCCGATCTCAAGAAGCGCTACAGCGCGGGTGAAAGCATCCGTGCCCTGGCCGCTTCGACCGGCAGGTCGTACGGGTTCATCCACCGCATCCTGAGCGAGTCCGGTGTGACTCTGCGCGGGCGCGGTGGCGCCACCCGAGGCAAGTCCAAGCGCTGACCCCGCCTCGGAACGCGCGACCGCAGCCGCTCGTCCCCCACGCTGAAGCCGTGCCCGCCCGGACCTGTAGAACCTCATTCTGGGGAATCGATAGGCTCGGGCGAGGCGGACACCGAAGGTGGGAGAACAGGCGATGGCGGAAGTGGCGTTCGGGGGGAGTGCGGAGGAGATCTCTCTCAAGGAGGTCGGTCTGCGCTATGAGGTGGACGGCGAGATCGCGACGATCACGCTGGACCGTCCGGAGAAGCGGAACGCTCAGACGTTCGCTACCTGGTCGGCTCTGGCTCATATCGGTGACGGCCTGCCGCAGCAGGTGAGGGTCGTCGTGATCAGAGGTGAGGGGCCGTCCTTCTCGGCTGGGATCGATCTGAGGATGTTCACCCCGGAGGGGGTTCCAGGGCAGGGGTCGTTCGCGTCCTCCGCGACACTCGACGAGGCGGCCTTCGCCGAGCGGGTGGCGCAGGCCCAGCGGGGCTTTCTCTGGCTGAGGCGTCCCGACATCGTCTCCGTGGCAGCGGTCCAGGGCCACGCGGTCGGCGCGGGGTTCCAGCTGGCGCTCGCCTGTGACCTGCGGGTCCTGGCGGACGACGCCAAACTGTGCATGAAGGAGCCGGCCCTCGGGCTGGTTCCCGACCTGACCGGCACCAAGCCGCTGGTCGACCTGGTGGGCCTGTCCAGGGCCATCGAGATCTGCCTGACCGCCCGCGTCGTGGGGGCGCAGGAGGCGGCGAGGATCGGCCTGGCCGAGCTGGTCGTCGCGCCGCAGGAGCTGACGCAGGCCGTACGCGACCTGACCGACGCGCTGCTGGCGACCAACCGCGACGCCGCGGCGGCGACCAAGCGGCTGCTTCAGGGTGCCTCGGGGCGCACGCTGGAGGAGCAGGGCGCGGCCGAGGCGCGCGAGCAGGCGGCGCGTGTCAAGGCGCTCTTCGGGTAGGCCGTCCCGCCCGTGGTCCGGGGCCGCGGCCCATCGGTGTTCGCCTCAAGCTGACAGGGGAATGAGCGTGCTTCTCCCGGTGCTCGCATCGGGAGAGGAGGCCTTATGGCGATGATGGGCGGGGGGCTCGGCCCCCAGGCGATGTTCTCGTTCCGGCGTGACAGGTCGGTGACCAAGCAGCGTCTCGCGCCGGGCACGGTCAGACGCATCGCCCGCTACGCACAGCCCTTCTCGCGGCACATCGCCGCCTTCCTGGCGCTGGTCGTGGTCGGATCGGTCATCGTGATCGCCAACCCGCTGCTGATGAAGGCAATCATCGACGACGGCATCATCGCCAAACGCCAGGGGGTGGTGGTCGCCCTCGCGCTGGTCATCGCGGGACTGGCGGTCGCCGACGGGGCGCTCACCCTGGCCCAGCGCTGGTTCTCCTCGCGGATCGGCGAGGGCCTCATCTACAACCTGCGCACGGAGGTCTTCGACCACGTCCAGCGCATGCCCGTGGCCTTCTTCACCCGCACCCAGACCGGCGCCCTGGTCTCCCGGCTCAACACCGACGTCATCGGCGCCCAGCGCGCCCTGACCAGCACCCTGTCGTCGGTCGTGGCCAACGTGGTCATGCTGGTGCTGGTCCTCGGCGCCATGCTGGTGCTCTCGTGGCAGATCACCGTCATCGCCCTCGTGCTGTTACCGATCTTCATCTTCCCCGCGAAATGGGTCGGCAGGAAGATGTCCGGCCTCACTCGCGAGCAGATGGAGCTCGACGCCGAGATGAGCACCATGATGACCGAGCGGTTCAACGTCGCCGGAGCCATGGTCGCCAAGCTGTACGGCCGCCCGGCCGACGAGACCGCGGCCTTCGGCGACAAGGCGGGACGGGTGCGCGACGTCGGCGTCACCGTCGGCATGTACGGGACGGTCTTCCGCGTCGCGCTCGGCCTGGTCGCCGCGCTGGCCACCGCCCTGGTGTACGGCGTGGGCGGCGTGCTGGCCGTCTCCGACGTCTTCGAGCTCGGCACCCTGGTGGCGCTCGCCGCCCTCCTGATGCGCCTGTACGGCCCCCTGACGAGCCTGTCCAACGTGCACGTGGACGTGATGACCGCGCTGGTGAGCTTCGACCGGGTCTTCGAGGTCCTCGACCTGCGGCCCATGATCGCCGAGAGGCCCGGCGCCCGGCCCCTTCCCGGCGGGCCGGCCTCGGTGGAGTTCGACGACGTCCGGTTCAGATATCCGGCGGCCTCGGAGGTGTCGCTGGCCTCGCTGGAGGCGGTGGCCCGCCCCGACACCGGGCCAGGCCACGAGGTGCTGCGCGGCGTCACCTTCACCGCCCGCCCCGGCGAGATGGTCGCCCTGGTCGGCCCCTCGGGCGCGGGAAAGACCACCATCACGGGCCTGGTCTCCCGCCTCTACGACGTCGGCGAGGGCGCGGTCCGCGTCAACGGCCTGGACGTGCGCGACGCCACCCTGGCCTCCCTGCGCGAGACCGTGGGAGTCGTCATGCAGGACGCCCACCTGTTCCACGACACCATCGGGGCCAACCTCCGCTACGCCAGGCCGGGGGCCACCGACGAGGAGATCTGGGACGCCCTGCGCGCCGCCCAGATCTCCGACCTGGTCCTGGACCTCCCCGAGGGCCTGGAGACCGTGGTGGGCGACCGGGGCCACCGGCTGTCCGGCGGCGAGAAGCAGCGGCTGGCCCTGGCGAGGCTGCTGCTCAAGGCGCCCCGCGTGGTCGTCCTCGACGAGGCCACCGCGCACCTCGACTCCGAGTCCGAGGCCGCCGTCCAGAAGGCGCTGAAGGTCGCGCTGGCCGGACGCACCTCGCTGGTCATCGCCCACCGGCTGTCCACGATCCGCGAGGCCGACCAGATCCTGGTGATCCAGGACGGGCGGGTGGTCGAGCGGGGCCGCCACGAGGAGTTGCTGGCCAGGGGAGAGGTCTACGCCGAGCTCTACCGGACCCAGTTCAGCCAGACCTCCTGACCTTCCGGGGCCGCGCTCCGCCGGGCCTGCCGATCTTCCCCGGTCGTGGACCGGCCGGGCCTCCGGGCCTTCCCGGGGCGGCGGTCCGCCGGATCTCCAGGCGGCCGGCGACGGCTGACCGCGCGCCGGTGAGTGGATCTTCCGGTGCCCATGGTGTTAGATCATGGGGACGTGGACGACCGGTTGAAACGCGATGACCTGACCGACGACGAGTGGGCACGGCTGACGCCGTTGCTGCCAGCTCACGCCCGGCGGGGAAACCGGTGGGCCGATCACCGCACGATCATCGACGGGGTGTTCTTCCGCACCAGGACCGGCTGCCCCTGGCGCAAGCTGCCTGAGGCCTACGGCAACTGGAAGACCGTCTACAACCGGCACCGCCGCTGGTCGGTGGACGGTACCTGGGAGACGATCCTGGGCACGCTGCGCGTCGGCGACAGTGTCCCCGGTGTCGCCGCTGTCCCGGTTCCCCGCGCCGGTTCCACGGCCGTCACGGCCCGCCGTCCCGCCCGGCCGGGGGACATCCGGCCAGGTGCGACGTTCGAGGTCAAGGGCTGGTGACCGCGCCGCGCCCCCGTGACGGGGCCTCCGGAGAAGCCCGAACGGCCTGAACGGCTCAAAAGAGCGTCAGGACGACGGGACGTAGCCCAGGCGGGCGAGCTCCTCACGGGCGACCTTGGCCACCAGCTCGGCGTCCTGGCCGCGCAGGCGGGTACGCCAGACGCCGACCTTCGGCACGCTCCTGCCCAGCAGGGCGATCTTCGGGACCCGCGTCTCCAGGAAGTGGGAGAGCCCGTCCAGGGCCTCGCCGGGGGAGGAGACCAGGTCCTCGTAGCGCAACGTCAGCAGCTGCTCCCGGGGCAGCTCCTGGTGGAGCGAGGCCGACAGCCGCACCGCGCTGCGCCAGCGCAGCGCGCACTTGCCCGCCGTGGGCATCGCCTTCCAGCGCTCGCGGTGCTCGCCGGAGTTGACGCCGAGAAACGGGTTGGGGAACTCCGTCTCGTCGCTCAGCATGGCCGGCTTGAACCACGTCAGGGACGCGGGGTCGGCCAGCATGTCGGCGGCCACGTCGCGCCCGTCCCTGATGAGCTGGACGAAGCGGGCGTCGGGGAAGGCCTGCAGCAGCACCGAGGCGCTGTAGAGCAGGTCGGGGCTGGCGTCGCCGAAGCGGACCACGGAACCCGAGGCCACGCAGGGGCCCGCGCCGGTCACGCCGCCCGCCTCCCGGCACGGGGCCGGGCACTCCTCGCAGGCACCGGGGACGATCTGCCAGGACTCGGCCATGGCGTCACGTAGCACGCGGGTCGCTCCCATGCCCCGTCCCGCGATCGAGGGCCGCCGGGCGAAGGCGTAGACGACGTGCGCCACCGCCGCCCGCCCCATGGTGACGTGGAATCCGGGGGAGCGTTTCAGGGCGCGGGCCAGCAGATCCGCGCCGGAGTGCGGGGCGGCGAGCACGAATACCGGCCTGCGGACCTTGATGCCGTTGACCACCAGGATGTGGGGCGGAGGTCGCATATGAAAGCCCAGTGTGGCACCGTTTGCGGAGTGAACGAACCGGCCGCCGGAATACCGGTCCCACCCCCGCCGCGCCCGGGCGACACGGTGGCGGTGGTCGCCCCGTCCGGACCTCCCGATTCCGAGCGGCTGGCGCGCGGCATCCGCCTCCTGGAGGGGCTCGGGCTGAAGGTCGTCGTCGGCGCCCACGTCCTCGACAGAGACCGCTACCTGGCGGGCTCCGACGCCGCCCGCGCGTCCGATCTGCGGGACGCCTGGTGCGACCCCGCGGTGAGCGCGGTGTTCTGCGCCCGTGGCGGCTACGGCGCCACCCGTCTCCTCGGCCACCTCGACTGGGACGCCATGCGGGCCGCCGGTCCCAAGGCGCTCGTCGGCTCCAGCGACATCACCGCCCTGCACCGCGCGTTCGCCGTGGAGCTGGGCGTCGCCTCCTGGTTCGGGCCGATGCCGGCCTGCTCCACGATCAGCGATCCAGAGGGACCCGAACCGCGCACCTTCGAGAACTTCACGGCCGCCCTCGCCGGAGCCCCGCCGACGGTCACCGGCGACCGGGTGATCGTTCCCGGCGCCGTCACGGCGCCGGTCACCGGCGGCAACCTCACCCTGCTGGCCGCGCTCTGCGGCACGCCGTACGCGCTGTCGGCGCGGGGCCGGATCGTCCTGCTGGAGGACGTCACCGAGGCGCCGTACCGGATCGACAGGATGCTCACCCAGCTGCTGCAGACGGGGGCGCTCGACGGGGCGGCCGGGTTCGTCCTGGGGTCCTGGGTCGGTTGCGGCGACCCCTACCCGGTGCTGGAGGAGTTGCTCGCGCCGCTCGGGGTGCCCGTTATCGCGGGGCTTCCGATAGGGCATGGAAAGCCACAGTTTTCTGTATTGCTCGGGGCACTTGGTGCTATTGATGCAAAATCGTGCTCTCTGGCCTACTCAACAGGGGGCGTCGGCAAGGCACTCTAGGTGCGAACCTAGGAGGAAACCGGCAGAGGGGGCGCACGCGTGAGGTTGTTCAGGCGGCACCGCGACCGGCGGCCCGAGACGCCGCCGCGTCCGGTCGAAGAGGTCGATCTCGACTCCCTGCTCGCCCTGGTCGCGGACAATCTCGGCTATGCCTGCGCCTTCGATCCCGGCGGCGCGACCCTGACGCTCACCGGCCCGCGCCGGATCGTGGTGCGGCTCACCGGGCTGCGCGCCGAGGCGCTCCGGCGCTCCCGCGAGGACTGGCCCGTGATCGTCTCCGGGCACCTGTCCCACGTCCTGGACACGGCGGACGAGCCGTTCGACGCCTGTGACCTGGAGCAGGTGCGCCCGATGCTGCGGACCCGCATCCAGCTCGACGACGACCTCGACGCGGCCCGCGTGGTCGGGCGCCACCTCACCGCCGACCTGGTCGAGGTGCTCACCATCGGAGACGGCGCCGCCGGGCGCCAGGTCCGTCCCGAGGAGGTCGGCTGCTGGCCGATCACCGCGGCCCAGGCGCTCGACCTGGCCCTGGACAACGCCCGCAGGGACGAGCGGCTCTCGGTCACGGAGGGAGACCTCGGAGGCGTGGCGGTCCGCAGGCTGACCGGCCGCACCGAGGGCGCCGCCGCCCACCTGCGCAGGCTGAGCGACTACCTGCCGGTCCCCTCCGACGGTGTCCTCGTCGCCCTGCCCGACCCGGCGACACTGATCGTCCACCCGGTCGAGAGCATCAGCGTGGTCCGCGCGATCGAGCGGCTGCGGCTGTTCGCCCAGCGGGAGTTCGACATGCGCGCCGGGGCCCTCAGCCCGCAGGTCTACTGGTGGCACGGCGGCCGCCTCTCCCTGATCAGGGCCGACCTGGTCAGCCAGGACGGGCAGACCCGCCTGGTGGTCGCGCCCCCGCCCGACTTCGCCCGCGTCATCGCCGCCCTGGCCGTCCGCCCCGACGGCGCCACCGGCGGCTGACCCGCCACCCCTCGGGGACGCCCGCCCGCGCGCACGGGGCCGGTTCCCGGGCGCCTCGCCGCCGTACGGCGGAATCGTGAGCGGTGGAGACGGCACCGGCGCGGGCACGAGATGATGAGGAAACTCCCGCGCCCATCCCGGCGATCGCCGGCGTTCAGTGACCCGGACCGGTCCCGGTGCTCCGGCCCGCGCCCCGGCGGTGGTCGCCGGATGCGGGATGATGGGTCCTGATCTTTAGGAGTGGACATGGCGCAGTGGTGCCTCGGTGTCGATCTGGGGACGAGCTTCTCCGCCGGGGTGATGGCGGCGGACGGGCGCTTCGACGTCCTGGAGGTCGAGGGAGAGCGGCGCATCCCCTCCGCCGTCATGCTGGACGAGCGGGGAACGCTCGTCGCGGGCAGGATCGCCCAGCGGGGCATCGCGATCAGCCCCGAGCGCGTCGAGCGCAACCCCAAGCGCTACGTCGGCCGGGGCCGGATGCTGCTCGGCGGTGTCCCGGTGGACGTGGCCGACGCCCTGGCGGCGCTGCTGGAGCTGTTCGTCAGCGAGGGGCGGCGGCGGTTCGACGGCGCCGAGCCCGACTGCATCGCGCTGACCCACCCGGTGGCCTGGGGCGCCGACCGCAAGGCGGTGCTGCTGGCGGCGGCGAAGAAGGTCGTCAGCGGCGTGCGCATCGCGCTCATCGACGAGCCCGTGGCCTCGGCCCGCTACTTCGCGTCCGCGGGGCGGGCGACCGGCGGATCGCGGCTAGCCGTCTACGACCTCGGCGGCGGCACGTTCGACGCGGCCGTGCTCACCGTGGACGGCGGTGACTTCGCGGTCGTCGGCGAGCCGGGAGGCAGCGACGAGATCGGCGGCGAGGGGTTCGACGAGCAGGTCTTCGCGTTCCTGGGCGCCCAGATCGAGCGGCTCGACGCCGACTGGTGGCAGCAGGTGACCACCAACCCCGAGCGCCGCTACGTCAGCTACGCCGCCGACCTGCTCAAGATGGCCAGGGAGGCCAAGGAGACGCTGTCGAAGTTCGACACCTCCTCCCACTACGTGGTGGGCATCAACGAGGACGTGCACATCACCAGGGCCGACCTGGAGGACCTCATCGGCGAGGAGATCGTCAGGACGGTCGACATCCTCGACGAGACGATCCGCGGCGCGGGGGTCGGGTCGGACGAGCTGGCCGCGGTGTTCATGACCGGCGGGCCCAGCAGGATGCCGCTGGTCCAGAAGGCCGTACGCGAGCGCTTCGGCGAGCGGGTCAGGACCTACGACGACCCGAAGATCGTGGTCGCGTACGGCGCCGCGCAGCTGGCCTGGAAGCTCAAGGTCGAGCACCGCGAGCCCGGCCGGGGACCCGCTCCCGCCACCGGCGGCCACCCGGTGCCCACCGGCGCCCCCGGCACCGGGCAGGTCTCCGGTACGGAACAGCGGGCCTTCACCGGCCCGGCGACGGACTCCCCGGCGGGCGGCCCCGCCGGGGGCCACCGGCCGCCCGGCGCGCCGGGCGCGGGCCCGGTCGCCGGTCCGGTCGCGGGCTCGCGGGCCTTCACCGGCCCGGCGGGCGGCGCCACCGGAGACCATCGGGTGCTCACCGGTCCCGGGGACGGCGCCACCGGCGGCCACCGGGCCCCGGCCGGCCCGGTCGTGGGCGACGGGGGCCACGCGGGCGCCGGAGGAGCGGCGGGCGGGCCCACGGTCCAGGGGATCGAGAAGGTCATGGACGCCGTGCTGGAGGCGCGGGCCGAGGCGGGCCGGGTCTTCGTCCACCAGGCCTTCGACAACGGGCATCTCCTGCGCAGGCTCGACGGGGTCGGGGGCCGCCACGACCGGGAGTTCCGCTTCGGCAGGCTCGTGGAGTGGGCCGCGTCCGGAGAGGGCGTCGTGGCCGTGGAGCAGGTGGGGCCCGCGCAGGTGCTGGTCCGCACCCTCACCTCCGACCTGGCCATCCGCGCCACCCACCCGATGCAGATGTGGGGCAACCCGACCGTGATCGCCCACGGCCGTACGGCGTGGGTCTTCTTCCACTCCCGGCAGGCCGTCCCGGTCGACACCGCGATGGGCCTGCCCTGGGGGGAGACCGGCCAACTGGCCATGGTCGAGCTGGACCTGGGCGGGACCTTCGCCTTCCAGGCCCCCCAGCCGCGCGAGCTGGGCCCGTACGCCCAGTGGTTCCTCAACGAGGACAACAGGCTGCGCCGGCTGCTCGACCAGGAGGCGCCCAGCGGCACCGAGCCGTCGTCCTCGGTGGGCGCGCCGGGCTGCACCGTGGTGCTCGGGCAGTTCAGCAGCAACAAGCCGATGTTCCAGAACCGGCACCAGGACTTCCGGCCGTGGCAGGTGTTGTGCCTGGTCGACCCCGGCGGCGTCGTGCGCCCGACGGTGCGCGAGCCGGGGCGGAGCTGGCTGCACCAGGTGGTCCTGCACCAGGGCCGGTGGTTCACCTCAGGTTCGGCGGGGCTGGAGGCCGACACCGCCGACGGCAGGACAAGGCTGGTCATGCCGCGTCCCCGGGGCGGCGCGCTGCGCTGGTTCCCCGCGGGCAACCAGATCTACGCGGTCGGCACCGACCAGGTGAGCCCCGCCAGGGGCTGGTCGGTCGGAATCTTCGACCAGCGTTCCCAGACGCTGGAGTTCCTGATGGGCAAGCAGTCGGCGACCCTGGCGGGCCACCTCACCTCGCGGCACCGCTGGGAGCGCCCCAGGTTCGTCGCCGACGGCGACTCGATGTGGATGACGATGCAGGACGCGGGCCGCAGCAGGCTGCTGCACGTCACCCCCGGCGGGGCGCGGGAGGTGCACCGCACACCGGGGATGTTCGAGCCGGTCGCCCGGGTCGCCACGGGCCTGCTCTGCCTGCACCGCCCCGCCGACGCTCTCGGCACCGCCCGCGACCAGCCCGCCACCCTGGTGCACCTGCCCCTCTGATCGTTCACGCGCCCCCGCCCGGGGGCGCGTCTCGCGACCCGTCGTGGCGAGGGAGGTATCCGGTCAGGTCGTCGTGGCGGGCACCGGCCGTTCGGCGCCCAGGGCGGCCACCGCGGTGGCCAGCTCCCCGCGGAGCTCCTGGCCGCGCGTGGTGAGGGTGGCGATCGCGGCGATGCGGTCCTCGCCCGACTTACGAGCCTTGAGGCGGTCGGCGGCCGAGCGGGCGGAGGCGGACTTCAGCTCGGCCCGCCTGGTCTCCAGCTCCCTGCGGCGCCGTGCCAGGCTCTCGTCGGCGGTCTGCTCGACGCCCACCCGCCAGGTCGCCACCATCCGTTCCAGGTCGAGCGTCATCTCCCTGGCGACCACCGAGAACTGGTCGCGCAGCGCCCCCCTGATCGCCGCCTGGCTGCGCTGCACCTTCTCCATCGAGCGCCGTCCCATGAAGATGGCCGCCCCGATGGCCGGGGCGACCAGGATGAAGCCCACCGGGCCGAGCAGGGCCGTGGCGAAGCCGCCCAGGGACAGCCCGATCGAGGCCGAGGGCAGCACGTCCCGGATCAGGTCCACGCTGCCGGGGTCGTCCGCCGCTATGTCGCCCTTGACCTGGACCTGCGTCAGGTTGGGCATCGCGCGCCCGTCGGTGGCCAGGTCCACCGGGTCGAGGCCGAGGTCGCGGGCGAAGGCGTCCAGCGTGGTCCTGGCCAGCTTCTCCACGTCGTACACGATCTGCGACCACGCCGCCTCCAGGGAGCGCTGCACGCTCTCCGGCAGCTCCGCCATGTACTGGTCGATCTGGGCCTGCTTCTTCAGCGTGGCGATCGTGTTCTCGTACGGCTGGCGGATCTCGGACACCCGCGCCGCCACGATGCCCGCCACCTCGCGGCCCAGGAAGGTGTTGGCCACCGCGCCCGCCCTGCGGCGTCCCGCCAGCTCGGTGAGCTCCGCCAGACCGGCGTCCACCTCGGCGAGCCGGGCGGTGACGTCGCCCTCGTCGTCGGAGCCCACGGCGACGTCGTCCTTGGCGCCGGTCGCCAGCGAGCCCAGCACCGACAGCGCGGCGGCGACCACGGTGGCGCCCCGCGCGGAGTCCCTGCCCTCGGCGAAGCCGCGCAGGTGCCGCTCCAGCACGTCCATGCCGCTGCGCGCCCGCAGCGTGTCGGCGCGCTCGGTGCGTCCCTCGCGCCGCTTGACCGCGGCGGCCTCGGCGAGCTTGGCGCTCACCGGGATCCACGGCGCCTCCAGGAGCGGGGCCAGCGTCGCCGCCCGGCCGGGACTCGCCGCGATCGCCTCGGTGACGAAGGTCCTCAGGCGGGCCTTGTTCTCCTCCTGGAGGGCGCGCCAGTTGGCCGAGTCCTCCACCTTCGTCAGGACGAACGCGATCGCCTGGACCCGCTCGGCGGCCTCCGCGAGGAACTCCAGCTCGTGCCTGAGCACCGGCTGGTCCTGCGCGCTGAGCGTGAACAGCAGCGCGTCGGCCCGTTGCAGCATGGCCACCGTCACCTGCCGGTGGCCCACCGTCAGGCTGTCCACGCCGGGGGTGTCGAGCAGTCGCAGGCCGTCGAGCAGGGGGTTGTCGAGGGTGATGTCCACGCTGACGACGTCGCGGCGCTTGCCCGCGTCGCCGCGCATCGAGGCGTAGTCGGGGATCGACTCGACGGTGATCGGCGTCTGCACGGGTCCCGCGTCGGTGCTGCGGTGCACGACGGCGGCCAGCCGGGGGCCGCGCCGCAGCGACAGGAAGCAGTTGGTGGCGACGTCGGCGTCGACGGGGAGCAGGTCGGGGTGGGCCACCAGCGTGTTGAGCAGCCGGCTCTTGCCGCGCTTCTGCGCCCCGGCGACCACGATGTCGGTGCACTCGTCCTTCCAGCGGCCCGCGCACGCGGCCAGCACCTCGGCGAGGTCCTTCCTGCCGCACTGCCCGGCCAGCGCGTGGACCTCGTTGGCGTAGCGCAGCAGCCTGGTCACGGGGCCGGTCGGGTCGGGGGTCGTCATGAGCTTTTTCTCCTGTCGGGGATGGTTCGGGGGGTGGGGGCCGGTGCCGTCTCAGGAACCGTCGCCGTAGTGCGACCAGATGGTCTCGTACGCCTCGCACAGGGTCTCGGCCGCCCGCCGCTGCCGCAGGGAGAGCGGCCGGTGGGTGAGGGTGCGGAACCGGGCGCCCAGGGCGGCGGCGTAGCCCGCGACCTCGGCGCGCGGCGCCCCGGGCGGCGCTCCGAGCTGGGTGGCCAGCTCGGCCCCCGCGAGCAGGAGCTCCAGCGCTCGCCGGTCGTCGGCGGGGACCATGGGGGAGGCCCGCAGCGCCTCGATCGCGGCGGGGTCCACGCGGACCCGGGGGAGCGGTTCGCCGCCCCCCGAGCCCGCGGAGGGCGCCCGCCCGTCCCGTGCGCTCCCGTCCGATCCCGCCTCGTCCGGTGCCGCCTTCTCCAGCGCCACCTCGTCCAGTGCCGCCGAGACGAGGTCCTCCAGGACGGTCAGCACGTCCCTGGCCCGGTGCCCGCCGCTCCTGCCCTCGCTCATCATCGCGAGGGTGCGCCAGCGCATCGACGCCGCCGTGGCCGCGGCGGCGATCTTCGCGGGTGGGGTCCCCGCGGGCAGGCCGAGCTGCTCGGCGGGCTCGTCGTGGCGGGCCAGGCGCAGGAGCTCCGCGGTCATCTCCTCGTTCAGCACGAGCGTGCCGCGCCCGAGCGCCTCGGCGGCGGTGAAGATCCGCAGACCGCCCAGGGAGGTGGCGATCGGCCGGTTCTCGTCGAGCTGGGCGGCCAGCGCGTCCAGGGTGGCGCGGTCGGCCCCCATCGCGGGCGTGCGGGCGATCGCGCGGAGCCGGGTCAGCGCGTCGAGCGCCTTGAGCTGGTCGGCGCGGCGGGCGAAGTGGGCGATGCCCGCGGCCACCGAGCCGGTCGCGGCCCGCCCCGCGGAGGAGTAGCCCGAGCGCTCCAGCAGGTGGGCGGCGAGTGCCTCGGGGTCGGCGGTCCCGGTCGCGCGCACCGCGTCCACCGCGCTGGTGATGCCGTAGCGGTGCAGCCGCTCCACCAGCCGGTGCCGCACCTCGGCCGGTACGGGCAGCTCGGGCGCCGAACGGAAGTCGTCCAGGTCCAGGAGGTAGTCCTCCAGGTCGTCCTCGTCGAGCCCGGCCAGCGCCGCGAGGGCCGCCGCCTCCTCGGTGCCCAGCGGGCGGGCCCGCGCGGTCTCGGCCAGCAGGCCGATCACCGGGACCACGTCGAAGACGGAGGTGCGCAGGTCCGCGTACCCCTTGGCGGCCAGCCGCCTGGCGGTCGGCCACGGGTCGCCCTCGTCGCCGCGCCGGTCGACCTGGCCGAGCACGGCGAGGGTGTTGACGCAGCTCATGCCACAGGCGTCGGTCAGCCCGCGGAACTCGGCGAGGGTGGTGTCGTCGAACTTCTGGACGTAGCGCAGCACGTAGATCATCGCCTGCGCGCGGTCGTCCTCGTCGCCCGAGCCGAACAGCATGCTCCTGGCCGCCCGCTCGTTGGCGACCGTCACCGTGTTCATGCCGGGGGTGTCGACGATGGTGATCGTGCGCAACGACGGCAGGTCCAGCGTGACCCGCAGGCGCCGGATCCTGGCCACGTCGACGCCGAACTCCGAGGGGAGGCGGTGTCCCGGCAGCAGCCGGGAGTGGGCCACCCCGCCGTCGGTGAGCTCGACCGTGATGTGGCCGTCGTCCTCGCCGTACTCGTACTGGGTGACCACGAAGGTGCACTCGCCCGCGTCCACCGGGGCGACGGGCAGCCCGAGCAGCGCGTTCACCAGTGTCGACTTGCCGCTGCTCACCGCGCCCGCCACCGCGACCCGCAGCGGCGCGTCGAGGCCGGCGCGCACCTGCCTCACCCGCTCGCGCAGCTCCGCGCCGGAGAGCCTGGCCGAGGTGGTGTCGCACAGGCGGCGCAGCAGGTCCGCGGGCCCGGCGTTCACGCGTCACCGTCCCGGCCGCCCGATGTGTTCCCGCGGGCGGGTACGCGGGCCGGGCCGTCCGGCGGAGGCGTCTGAGCGAGCATGTCCGGGATCTCCTCCTCGGTGGATACGGGAACTCGGGGGGTGGGAGGGCTGGGCGTGCGAGAGGGCGGTGCGTCGTGCGGCGGGAGGTGAGGACGCCCGGGAAGGAATGGGCATGATCAGGAAGGTTTGTCTGGTTTATCTATATTTTTCGTATTTAGCCTGAAGCTGGGATTGTTACGGTCCAATATCATGACGTGGTGCTTCATGACGGATATTTATGATGCGTGGTGTCATTGGCTGATTTTCCGCCCGGGGAGGATGGACGGCCGATGACGACCGGGTCGCCGAGCACCACCGTCGCGGAAGAGGATCCCTCCGTCGTGGGGACGCGAGCGGACGGGGGAGGTCCGCCGCCCGTGAAGGCGCGAGCGGACGGGGAGGACCCGCCGCTCGCGGAGACGCGGGCGGGCGGAGGGAACCCGCTGTTCGCGGAGACGCGGGAAGGCGAGGACGACCTGCTGCTCGCCGAGGCGCGGGCGGGCGGGGATGACCTGCTGCTCGCCGGGGCTCGGGCGGGCGACGAGACCGCTTTCCGCGCGCTCTGGGCCACCGTGCACCGCCAGGCGTTCGGCGTCTGCCACCGGCTGACGGGGAACAGGGCCGACGCGCTCGACGCCCTCCAGGAGACGCAGATCGCGGCCTGGCGCGGCCTGGCCGCCTTCGAAGGAAGGGCGTCCTTTCGCGCCTGGGTCCTCGTCATCGCGCGCAACGCCGCGCACACCGTGGTGCGGCGCCGTTCCCCCGGCGGGATGCTTTTCGCCGAGGTGGACGAGCACTCGGCCGTCGTCGAGTCCTTCGAGGACTCCGTCGCCGGCCTGGCCGACCTGCGCCGCGCGCTGGCCGCGCTGCCGTCCTCCCAGCGGGAGGCGCTGCTGCTGTGGGCGGGCGGCCTCACCTACGAGCAGGTGGCGGTCTCGCTCGGGGTGCCGCTCAACACGGTGAGGGTGTGGATCCACCGGGGCAGGGGGCGGCTGAGGGCCGGGCTCGCCGAGGGCTGACCGCCTCGCCGTCCTGCCTCCCGCGTGCGACGGGGACGTCGCGCCGGGCGATCTCGGAGCGGGGGACGTCGCACCGGGCGGTCCCGGAGCGGGGGGCAGCGCGCCGGGCGACCCCGGGGCCGGGTGCCGCGTCCGTCCGTGCCCGCCTCGCGCCGTGCCCGCCGCGGCGGGGGCCGGGCGTCTCATCGCCCCGCCTCGGGGTCCGGCGGTTCGTGACGGTAGACGACGACCTGCGGCACGCGGATCACGCGCTCGCCGTCAGCGTACCCCCGCCTGACGGTCTCGGCCACGATGTCGTGCAGTTCCGGGCGTCCGGCCGTCTCGGTGCCGGCCGCCTCGTGCAGGCGCGGGTCGAAGCGCTGCCCGTCCGCGACGATCTCCCTGACCCCCGCGCGGTTCAGCGCCTCCAGCAGCGTCCCGGCCAGCCGGGGGTGCCGCTCGGCGAGCTGGTCACGGTAGCCGACGCAGGCCGTCACCAGGGCCTCGCGCCCCGGACGGCCCCCGGCGAGGAGCCGTTCCACCTGCTGGGTGAGCGCGGCGCTGATCCCGCTTCCCGCGACCTCGGCCAGCGCCCCGGCCAGCGGGTCCGCCGTCGAATCCGCCGCCGGATCCGCCGGGGCGGACGGCTGAACGGGCGGCCGGGCGGACGGCGGAACGACGAGGTCCGCGCTGGGCCGCCCCGGCGCGGGTGGTCCCGCCTCGCCCGTGGGGAACGGCGGCGTCCCGGACGGTACGGGGGCCGCCCGCCAGGTGCCGGGAAGGGGCGCTCGCGGGGTGGGGCGGCGGTTGCGGTGCCACAGGTACAGGCCCGCGGCCACCAGGGCCAGGATGCCCGCCGCCGCCGCGAGCACCAGGGGCGGCGGGAGGAATCCGAACGGCGTCCCCGTGACGGATCCCGCCTCCCCGGGACGCAGGGAGCGCACGCCGCCGTCCCGCAGCGGTGCCGTCGGCGCGCCGACCGCATCTCCTCCGATCCCCGCCACCGCGCCGCAGCCGGTCAGTGCCGGCCAGGCCAGGAGCAGGGGAAGGAACGCGCGTCGGTCCCTCATCGCAAGCCTTCCTCGTCGGCCGCCCGTGTGACCCGGATCCGGGTGCCCCCCTGGTGAGATCACACGGGCTCGTGCCGGTTTTTCTGGTCAGACGGTCGGGAAGGGGCCCGCGGTCTCGGTGTAGTCGGAGACCCCGTCGCCGTTCAGGTCGACTCGCGTCTCGTCGATGTAGCCGTCGCCGTCGTGGTCGAGGTAGACGACGTCGGTGACGCCGTCGCCGTCGGTGTCGTAGCGCTCCTCGTCGGCGAGACCGTCACCGTCGACGTCGATCAGCTGGGCGTCGGTGCTTCCGTCGCCGTCGTAGTCGACCAGGTCGGTGCTGCTCACATCGAAATCGCTCATTGGTCCGTTCCTTTCCGGTGGTGTTACATCGGATGAGAGTCACGATCGCACCGGATTGTTGCAGCCGAATCCCAGATTTCTTAGGGAATTTCCGAGAAGTCGGCCGCTTCCAATGACTTATCCGGACCAAAGGGGATAAAACGGGCTCGATGTGCCCGGGTGTCGTCGTCTCAGCCGAGCGCGCGGGCCGCGTGGATCAGCGGAACGTGGCTGAACGCCTGCGGGAAGTTGCCGACCATCCGCCCGTAGCGGGGGTCGTACTCCTCGGCGAGCAGGCCGACGTCGTTGCGGAGCGACAGCAGGCGCTCGAACAGCTCGACGGCCTCGTCCTTGCGGCCGATCATCGTCAGGGCCTCGGCCAGCCAGAAGCTGCACGCCAGGAACGCCCCCTCGCCGCCGGGCAGGCCGTCCACGTCGTTGTCGTGGGAGACCGGGTAGCGCAGCACGAAGCCGTCGACCATCAGCTCGCGCTGGATCGCCTCCACCGTCCCGACCACGCGGGGGTCCTCCGGCGGCAGGAAGCCGACGATCGGGATCAGCAGCAGGGCCGCGTCCAGCTCCTGCGAGCCGTACGACTGGGTGAAGGTGCCGCGCACCGGGTCGAAGCCCTTGTCGCAGATCTCGGCGTGGATGCGGTCGCGCAGTTCCCTCCAGCGCGCCAGGGGTGCGGGCTTGCCGAAGGCCTCCACCTGCTTGACGGCCCTGTCGACGGCGACCCAGCACATGACCTTGGAGTGGACGAAGTGCCGGCGCGGGCCGCGGACCTCCCACAGGCCCTCGTCCGCCTCGTCCCAGTGCTCCTCGACGTAGGAGATCAGCTCGAACTGCAGGGTCCACGCCCGCTGGTCCGCCTCCAGGCCCGAGACGCGGGACAGGTGCAGGGAGTTCATGACCTCGCCGTAGACGTCCAGCTGGAGCTGGTCGACCGCGCCGTTGCCGATCCTGACCGGCCGGGAGCCCTCGTAGCCGGGCAGCCAGTCGAGCTCCAGCTCCGTCAGCCTGCGCTCCCCGGCGACGCCGTACATGATCTGCAGGTCCTGGGCGCGGCCCGCGATGGCCCGCAGCAGCCAGGACCGCCACGCGCCCGCCTCCTCCAGGTACCCGGCGCCGAGCAGGGCGTCCAGGGTCATGGTGGCGTCGCGCAGCCAGCAGTAGCGGTAGTCCCAGTTGCGGACGCCGCCGATGTCCTCGGGCAGCGAGGTGGTCGGGGCGGCGACGATGCCGCCGGTGGGGGCGTACGTGAGCGCCTTGAGCGTGATGAGCGAGCGGACCACGGCCTCGCGCCACGGACCCTGGTAGGTGCACTGCTCGACCCATTCGGCCCACAGCGAATCGGTCTCGGCCAGCTGCTCGTACGGGTCGATCTCGACGGGTTTGGGCTCGTGCGAGGGGTGCCAGGTGAAGACGAACGCCAGGCTGTCGCCCTCGGACACCTCGAACTTCGCCCGGTGGGCGTAGTCACCGCCCTCCAGTGCGACGGGGGAGTGCAGCCACACGGAGTCGGGCCCGCCGACGGCCTGCAGGAGGCCGTCGCTGCGGCGCACCCAGGGCACGATGCGGCCGTAGTCGAAGCGGATGCGGATCTCGGTGGCCATCTCCACCGTCCCGGACACCCCCTCCACGATCCTCACCAGGTCGGGATTGGTGTGCCGGGTGGGCATGAAGTCGGTCACCCTGACCGTGCCGGTCGGGGTGTCCCACTCGCTCTCCAGGATGAGGGTCTCGCCCCGGTAGCGGCGCCGGGTGGCGTGTGGACGCTCGGCGTGCGCGGGGCCGATCCACCACTGGCCGTTCTTCTTGTCGCCGAGCAGCGCTCCGAAGCAGGAGGGCGAGTCGAAACGCGGCAGGCAGAGCCAGTCGATGGAGCCGTTCCGGCCGACCAGGGCCGCCGACTGCATGTCGCCGATGAGAGCGTAGTCCTCGATCCACATGCCTTGAAGCTAACGCCTTCGCGCGATCCACGGCGGTCTCCCGAGGAACTGGGCGCCCGGCCGCGTTCTGGGCATGAAGAACTGGCTCAGCGGACCGATGGCGAGGGCGAAGACCAGCGTTCCCACCCCCACGGTCCCGCCGAGCAGCCAGCCCGCGGCCAGCACGGTGACCTCGATGACGGTGCGCGCCGAGCGGATGGACAGGCCGAGGCGGTTCAGCCCGGTCATCAGGCCGTCGCGCGGCCCGGGGCCGAGCCCGGCGCCGATGTACAGGCCGGTCGCCGCGCCGGTGACCACGACGCCGAGCAGCAGGTACGCCCAGCGCGCGGCGAGCGCGTCCGGGGCAGGGAGCAGCCACATGGCCCCGTCGGCGAACAGGCCCAGGAAGACGACGTTGCTGAGGGTGCCCACCCCCGGTCTCTGCCGCAGCGGGATCCACAGCAGCATGACCAGGGCGCCCACGATGATGATCCAGGTGCCGATCGACAGTCCCATGTGGATGGAGAGCCCCTGGTGGAACACGTCCCAGGGGCTGCCGCCCAGCCGCGACTCGATCTGCAGGCCGACGCCGACGCCGTAGAGGGCCAGGCCCGCGTACAGACGGGTGAGCCGGTTGGGAAGGGAGACGAGGGTGGGCAGGGAGAGTTCGCTCATAATGGCCCTAATCGTCCAGGCCATAGTGTCGGACCAAAAGGGCCAATTCGGAGAAGTGGCCTTATAGTGGTCGGCATGGACCGGTATCTCAGCGGCCCCCAGCTCGCCCGCCTCCTGGCGATCGACCCCGCCGCCAGGCCGTACTACCGGGTCCTGGCCCAGACCGTGCGGTCACTGGTCCTCGACGGGCGGCTGCCCGTCCGGGTGCGCATGCCCGCCGAGCGGCACCTCGCCGAGGCCCTGGGCGTCAGCCGCACCACCGTGACCTCGGCCTACGACCTGCTCCGCGAGCAGGGATACCTGGAGAGCAGGCAGGGCGCGGGAAGCTGGACCGCGCTGCCCGACGCGAGCTCGCTGGGCGCCGACAACCCATGGCTCGCCGGCGAGGACGACGGGCTGCTGCCGCTGCACAGCGCCGCCCCGAGCGCGATCTCGGCGCTGCCCGAGGCGATCGCCGCCGCCACCGGCCAGTACCCCCGCTACGCGCTCGGCATGGGCTACGACCCGGTCGGGATCGCCCCGCTGCGCCGGGCGATCGCGGCCCGCTACACCGCGCGCGGGGTGGCCACCCGTCCCGAGCAGATCCTCGTCACCACCGGAGCCCAGCAGGCCATCCACCTGGTGACCACCATGCTGCTCTCCCGGGGCGACCCGATGCTGGTGGAGTCGCCCACCTACCCGCACGTCCTCGGCGTGGCCAGGATCCGCGGCGCCAGGATCGTCCCGGTCGGCGTCCCCGACGAGGGCTGGCGTGACCTGGACCTGCTGACCTGCGCGATGCGCCAGTCGGCCGCCCGTCTCGCGTACGTCATCCCCGACTTCCAGAACCCGACCGGGCACCTGATGGACGACACGGCGCGGGCGGTCCTGGCCGCCGCGGCGAGGCGGTACGGCACCACCCTGGTGGCCGACGAGAGCTGGTGCGAGCTGGCGATCGACGAGGGGGCCCGGGCCACGCCGCTGGCCGCGTTCGACACCGACGGCAGGGTGATCACCATCGGCTCGGCGTCCAAGCTGTGGTGGGGCGGGCTGCGCATCGGCTGGATCCGCACCACCGCCGCGACGGTCCGCCGCCTGGCCATGCTCCGCGCCTCCGTGGACATCGCCAGCCCGCTCTTCGAGCAACTGGTGGTGGCCGAGCTTTTCGAGGACATCGAGCGGGCCAGGGCCGAGCGGGCCCGCCTCCTCGGTGCCTCCAGGGACGTCCTGGCGGCCGAGCTGGCGGCGCGCATGCCCGACTGGAGCTTCCTGACGCCCAAGGGGGGCGGCTCGCTCTGGGTGCGGCTGTCCGGTCCCTCGGCCGTCGCGCTGGTCGACGCGGCGGCCTGCCAGGGGGTCCGCCTGGCCCCCGGGCAGTGGTTCGGCGTGGACGGCACCCTGGAGGGGCGGCTCCGCCTCCCCTTCACCCAGCCGCCCCAGGTCCTCGTCGAGGCCGTGCGGCGCATCGCCGAGGCCAGGCTCAGGGGCGCGTACGGCATCCGCCCCGCCGAGCCCCTGACCCCGACCCTGTGAACCGGTCGGGTGAGCCGGGCGCGGTTCAGTCCGAGGCGAGGCCCCTGGCCAGCGGGGCCCGCAGTTTCAGCCGCATGGCCGCGATCCGCAGCCCGAAGGCGAGGAGCGCGGCGGCCAGCGTGGCCGGCCAGCCGTGCAGGGCGAGGGTGTAGAGCAGCGCCATCAGCGCCGAGCCGAGCATGGCGGGCACCGCGTACAGCTGGCGGTCGTACAGCAGGGTGGGGATCTGCCCGGCGAGGACGTCGCGCAGGATGCCGCCGCCGACCGCGGTGGTGACCCCGAGCAGGGTCGCGTGCAGCGGGGTGAGGCCGAAGTACATCGCCTTCTCGGTGCCGACCGCGCAGAACAGGCCGAGACCCGCGGCGTCGAACACGTTCACCGCGGGCATCACCCGCTCGACCTGCGGATGCCAGAAGAACACGATCGCCGTGGCCACTATCGGCACGACCACGTAGCCGACGCTGGAGAAGGCCGCGGGCTGCACGTTCAGGATCAGGTCGCGCGCGATCCCGCCGCCCAGCGCGGTCATCTCGGCCAGCACGGCCATGCCCACCACGTCGAGCCGCCTGCGTACACCGACGAGGGCGCCCGAGAGGGCGAAGACGAAGATCCCGACGAGATCGAGCACGTTATTCACGGATAAATCATCCCATGACCGGACATATGAGTTTTCCGTTGGGTCAGCGCGGCCGGGCCGGAGCGGCGGCTAGGACGCCGGGGCGGCGTCCGGCGCCCGGTGCTCGCGCATCATCGCATGCAGCCTGCCGGAGAACGCGAGCAGCACCAGCGACGCCACGACGGAGATCGAGGCGAGGGTGAGGAAGTACGCGGGCTCCGACATGTGGTTCTTCAGCCGCCCCGTCTGCCCGCCCACCGCGTCGCCCACGGAGAAGGAGAGGAACCACAACCCGAGCATCTGGCTCTTGAACGCCTCGGGGGCCAGCTTGGTGGTGACCGACAGCCCCACCGGGCTCAGTGCCAGCTCCCCGAAGACCTGGACGAGATAGACCAGCACCAGCCACCACACCGAGATCTTCCCGGCCCTGGCCATCTCGGCGGCGAGCGCCATGAGCATGAAGCTCAGGCCGTTGACGAACAGTCCCACGGAGAACTTGTGGGGAGCGGTCACCCGGTTGCCCAGCCGGACCCAGAGCGCCGCGAAGACCGGCACGAAGATCATGATGAACAGCGGGTTGAACGCCTGCGTGGTCGCCGGGGTGATCGGCAGGCCGAACAGCGACAGGTCCGTTTTGTGCTGGGCGAAGAACAGCAGCACGGTCGGCGCCAGGTCGTAGATCATCCAGAAGATGGCGGCGGCGATGAACAGCCAGACGTAGGCCTTCATCCGGGAGTGCTCGTCGTCGGTCAGGTTGTGGCTGCCCAGCAGGATGTAGCCGAAGTAGAGCACCGGCACGGCCACGATGAGCAGCGTCATCACCAGGGCGAAGGTGTCGAGGCTGAAGGTGCCCGAGGCCACCCACGCGGCCAGGGCGCCGCCCGCCACGACGACGGCCACGACGAGGGCGAGGGTGAAGTGCCGGCGCTCGCGCGGGGTCAGCCGGTGGCCCGGCCTCTCGCCCACGCCCGTCAGGAGGCGCCCGCCCAGCACGTACTGGGTCAGGCCCAGGGCCATGCCGACCGCCGCCGCGCCGAAGCCCAGGTGCCAGCGGTCGTCCTGGGCGAGCCAGCCGACGACGACGGGGGCGATGAAGGCGCCGATGTTGATGCCGAGGTAGAAGATCGAGAAGCCCGCGTCCCTGCGCGCGTCGTCGTCCTGCGGGTAGAGCTTGCCGACCATCGTGGAGATGTTGGGCTTCAGCAGCCCGGTCCCGACGATGATGAGGAGCAGCCCGAGCGCGACGAAGACACCGGTCCTGACGGGGATGGCCATGCTGATGTGACCGCACATGATGACGACGCCGCCCCACAGCACCGCCCTGCGGGCACCGAGTATCCGGTCGGCGATCCAGCCGCCGGGCAGGGCGACGAGATAGATGAGGGCGCCGTAGATGCCGATGATCGCCTGGGCGGTCTGCTCGGTCAGCCCGAGGCCGCCCGTGGCGGGGGAGGCGGCCATGAAGGTGGCGAGGATGGCCCGCAGGCCGTACCAGCTGAAGCGCTCCCACATCTCGGTGGCGAACAGCGTGGCGAGGCCGCGTGGGTGCCCGAAGAAGGTCCTCTCGCGAGCTTGTCTCCCCGATGGCATGCGTCCCCCCGAACGTCATTGCGTGATCAGACGCTAACTCTACGTACGTCGCCCGCCCCGAGGGGAAGGCGGTTGTGCAATGTGGCGTTTCTTCTCCCTTTCAGGGGCTTGTCCAAGGGGAACGGCGTGTGGTGCGATGCATGCCACTCGTGCAAGTGAACACTTTCTGGAGGCGCGTCATGGCCGGTGTCCTTGAGGAGCGGGCGGCTATCGAGAGGGAGATCGCGGGCCGCACGGTCTGCGGTCAGCTGAAGGAGGCGGCCGAGAGCAACCCCGACGCGCCGGCGTACTCCGACCCGGTCGAGGGGGGCTGGTCCACCCTGACGTACTCCCAGGCCAGGCAGCGGGTCCTGGAGATCGCCGCGGGTTTCGCCGCCCTCGGGCTGGAGCCCGGCGAGGCGGTCGCGCTCATGATGGTCAACCGCAGCGAGCACGTGCTGGCGGACCTGGGCGCGGTACACGCCGGAGGGGTGTCCTGCTCGGTCTACTCGACGTTCGCCCCCGACCAGGTGGCCTTCGTGGCCGGTGACGTCGCGGCGAGGATCGCGGTGCTCGGCGGGCCGGCCGACCTGGCCAGGTGGGAACCGGTCCTGGACGAACTCCCCGAGCTCCGCAAGGTCATCGTGCTGGAGGGTGCCCCGGTCGGCGACCGGTTCGTCTCCTGGGACGACTTCCTGACCCTCGGCCGCGAGACGCTCGCCGCCGACCCCGCCGCCGTCGACGCCCGCTGGCAGGCGGTGACCGCCGACGACGTCCTCACCGTCCTGTACACCTCCGGCACCACCGGCAACCCCAAGGGCGTGCCGCTGACCCACTCCAACGTGTTCTTCGAGGTCGTGGCCACCAACCGGATGGCCGAGCTGCCCAGCAACGGCACCCAGATCTCCTACCTCACCTACGCGCACATCGCCGAGCGGGTGCTCAGCCTCTACCTGCCGCTCTTCAAGTTCTCCCACACCCACTTCTGCACCGACCTCGCCCAGCTCGGCGCCACCCTCGGCCAGGTCAAGCCGGTGCTGTTCTTCGGCGTGCCGCGCGTGTGGGAGAAGATGATGGCCCGCCTGCAGGCGCTGCTGGCCACCCAGCCGGAGGAGCAGCAGGAGGGCGTGCGCGCGGCCATGGCCGCCGGGCTCGCCTACGTCGAGGCCAACCAGTTCGGGCGCAGCCCCTCGCCCGAGGTGCTGGCCGCCTACGAGCAGGCCGACGCCGCCCTGCTGTCGATCATCCGGTCGATGATCGGCTTCGACAACGCGGGCTGGCTCGCCACCGCCGCCGCGCCCATGCCGCTGGAGGTCCAGCGCTTCTTCGCCGGCCTCGGCCTGCGGGTCCTCGACGTGTACGGCATGACCGAGACGACCGGCGCGTTCACCGCCAACGCCCCCGACCGCTACAAGCTCGGCACGGTCGGCCAGGCGGGTCCCGGCGTCGAGGTCAGGATCGCCGAGGACGGCGAGATCATCACCCGCAGCCCGGCCAACACCCGCGGCTACCTCGGGCGGCCGGAGGCCACCGCCGAGCTGCTCGACGAGGACGGCTGGCTGCACACCGGTGACGTGGGCTCCATCGACGAGGACGGCTTCGTCAGCATTGTCGACCGCAAGAAGGAGATCATCATCACCTCCGGGGGCGAGAACATCTCCCCGGCCAACATCGAGAACTACCTCAAGGAGCACCCGCTCATCGGACAGGCGCTCGCCTACGGCGACGGCAGGCCGTACCCGGTGGCGATCCTCACCCTCGACGGCGAGGTGGCCCCCGGCTGGGCGCAGGCCAACGGCGTCTCGTTCACCACGCTGGCCGACCTCGCCGAGCACCCCGACGTCCTCAAGACCGTCGAGGGCGCGATCGCCGTCGCCAACGAGAAGCTGGCCCGCGTCCAGCAGATCAAGCGCTGGCGCCTGCTGCCGGTGGAGTGGACGGCCGAGACCGCTGAGCTCACCCCGAGCCTGAAGCTCAAGCGCCGCGTCATCCACGCCAGGTACGCGGAGATCATCGCCGGCATGTACGAGGGCTGATCACGCGGCTCGTGGGCCGTTCACGAGCCGCGGGTCGACCGTCCGCGGGCCGCCCGGCGTCCGCGGGCCGTTCACGAGCCGCGGGTCGACCGTCCGCGGGTCGCACAGCGTCCGTGGGTCGCTCACGAGCCGCGCGTCGACGGGCGGCGGGCCGCACAGCGTCCGCGGGCCGTTCACGAGCCGCGCCTCGACGGGCGGCGGGCCGTCCGGCGCCCGCGGGCCGTCCACGAAGCGCCCGGCGCCCGCCATCGCCGGGCGCCGGGCCGCCCTTTCCCGGTGGGTGTTTCCCGGGAGAGCGTCGGCGAAAGGGTCCCCGATGACGCCGGCGCGGCCGGTCTCGACTGTCTGATCGTCGGGGAGGGCGCCGCGCACCCCGCCCCCGCGTCGCGCGGCATGAAACGTTCATCGGCGACAGGGCTTCTGGAAGCGTTGATCGTTCGGACGACGCGCGGGTGCCGACGCGGGATTCGGCGGGCCGGGACAGGTCCGCCGCGGCCAGCGGATCTCCCCGCCCGCCCCGCCGGGCCGCGACGAGCGGGCCGCCGGACCGGCGCGGGCGAGGGACGCCGTCCCGGCACCGCGACGCCGAGGTCCTTCACCGCCAGGAGACAGGATATCGGCCATTCACCGGTTCCGAAATATTTCGGAAGCCGAAGGTGCGGCTGTTTCCCGCAAATCTGAGCCACGAGTAAGGGTGAGAAAGACCTTTCTCGCCACATGGGTGTTGACAGCTCTCTTGACTCACCTTTATCAACTGCTTATATTTCCGCAATATTAACAATTCAGATTGAAAGTTTCAGCCTCACGGCTCCGATGCTTTCTGGCCGACAGCGTCAGACGGCGCCGTCGCCGGCCGAAAGGATGGCATGAGCGAACAGGCGGTTCACCGGCGGCGCCCGCGGCCGCCGGCGCGCGTTCACCGGCCGGCACCGGAGACGCGGGGATGAGCACGACCAGGACGATCGACGCGCCATCCGGCACCCGAGACGTCCATGGGGCGCGACCCGGTCCCGCCCGCGGGAAGCGCCCTTCCGGCCGCACCTGGCGCCAGGCGCTGCGCCGCGACTGGCAGCTGTACTCGCTGGCGATCCTCCCGCTGCTGTTCTTCGCGATGTTCCGGTACCTGCCGATGATCGGCAACGTGATCGCCTTCCGGAGGTTCGAGCCCGGTGGCAGCGTGCTGGGCGAGGAGTGGGTGGGCCTGCGCTACGTGCGGATGTTCCTGAACGACCCGACGTTCTGGCAGGTGTTCACCAACACGCTGGTCCTCGGCGCGCTGACCCTGCTGTTCTGCTTCCCCATGCCGATCGTGCTCGCCCTGCTGATCAACGAGGTCCGGCACCGGCGCCTCAAGCGGTTCGTCCAGTCGGTGTCCTACCTGCCGCACTTCCTCTCGATCGTGGTCGTGGCCGGTCTCGTCATAGAGCTGCTCTCGGCCGACGGGCCGGTGAACCAGATCCTGCGGGTGGCGGGCGGCGCCCCCGTCTCGTTCCTGCAGGAGCCGGGGTGGTTCCGTACGATCTACGTCTCCTCGGAGATGTGGCAGACCGTCGGGTGGGGGACGATCCTCTATCTCGCCGCGCTCACCACCATCGACGACCAGCTGTACGAGGCGGCCAGGATCGACGGCGCGGGCCGGTGGCGGCAGACCTGGCACGTGACCCTCCCCGGCATCCGGCCGACCGCGGTCACCCTGCTGATCCTGAACATCGGCGCGTTCATGGCGGTCGGGTTCGAGAAGGTCCTCCTGCTCTACAACCCGCTGACGTACCCGACCGCGGACGTGATCTCCACGTACCTGTACCGGATGGGCGTGGTCTCCAACAACTTCAGCTACGCCACGGCGATCGGCCTGTTCGAGGCCCTGATCGGGCTGACCCTGGTCCTGTCGGCGAACCTGATCTCCCGCCGCACCGTGGGGACGAGCCTGTGGTGACCAGGACCAGGGGCTACCGCGTGTTCCAGGCGGTCAACGCCGTCGTCCTCACCGGCGTCGTGATCGTGACCCTGTACCCCTTCGTCAACGTCGTCGCCCGCTCGCTGAGCGACGAGAACGCCATCCGGTCGGGCCAGGTCAGCCTCATCCCGCGAGGGTTCACCCTCACGACGTACGAATATGTGATCTCCGACCCGACGTTCTGGACGAACTACCGCAACACGGTGGTGTACACGGTCGTCGCCACGTTGATCGCGATGTTCGTGACCACCTGCTACGCCTACGTCCTGTCCAAGAGGGATCTCAAGGGCCGCACGTTCCTGATCGGGGTCGCCGTCTTCACCATGTTCTTCTCCGGCGGCATCATCCCCAACTACGTCCTGATCACCAGCCTCGGGCTGAAGGACGGCATCTGGGCCATCGTCCTGCCGAACGCCGTCAGCGTCTTCAACCTCCTGATCATGAAGGCGTTCTTCGAGGGACTGCCGGTCGAGCTGGAGGAGGCCGCCGCGATCGACGGCATGAGCACCTACGGCATCCTGCTCCGGATCGTGCTGCCGCTGTCGAAGGCGGTGATCGCCACGATGGTGCTCTTCTACGCTGTCGCGTTCTGGAACTCGTGGTTCGCCGCGTTCCTCTACATGAGCCAGTCCGATCTCTTCCCGGTGACCGTCTTCCTGCGCAACCTGATCGCCGGCGCCACCGGCGCGTCGTCCGTCGGCGCCGACGCGATGAACCTGACGGTGGCCGCCAACATCAAGGCGGTGACGATGGTGCTCACCATCCTCCCCATCCTGGGGATCTACCCCTTCGTCCAGCGGTACTTCGTCACCGGTGTCACGCTCGGCGCGGTCAAGGGATAGTCCCGCCGGCCCGGCCGCCCCCCACCCGCCACGTTTCCGAGGAAGAGGACTTCCATGTACCAGATGAACCGGCGTCAGGCGCTGGTCGCGATGGGCACCTTCGCCGTACTCGCCGGCTGCGGCAGCGACGACTCCAAGAAGCCGGCCGACAACCTCTCGGCGAACCGGAAGGGCGCGATGCCCGGCTACGGCACCGGCGGCCAGTTCAAGGCCGCCGTGCCGGTCTCGTTCACCGTCCTCTACAACAACCACCCCTTCTACCCGATCAAGAACGACTGGCTGTTCTGGTCAGAGCTCACCAAGCGGACCAACGTGACGCTCCAGCCGAGCGTGGTGCCGCTCAGCGACTACGAGAACAAGCGCAGCCTGGTGATCGGCGCCGGTGACGCCCCGTTCATCATCCCGAAGACGTATCCCGCCCAGGAGACCCCTTTCGTCGCCTCCGGCGCCATCCTCCCGGTCAGCGACTATCTCGACCTGATGCCGAACTTCAAGGAGAAGGTCGCCAAGTGGAACCTCCAGGCCGACCTGGACACGCTCCGGCAGTCGGACGGCCGTTTCTACCTGCTCCCCGGGCTTCACCAGGACCACTGGGTGGACTACTCCCTGGCGGTCCGAGTGGACATCCTCGAGGAGCTCGGGCTCGAGATCCCGGGGACCTGGGAGGAACTGCGCACCGTACTGAAGGCGATGAAGGCGGAGTATCCCGACTCCTACCCCTTCTCCGACCGCTGGGGGACCCTCACGCCCGGCGCCAACCTGCTGAACATCATCGGTATCTCCTACGGCGCCCCCGGCGGCTGGGGCTACGGGGAAGGGGTGATGTGGGACCCCAACGTCCAGAAGTTCGCCTTCACCGGCGCGATGGAGCAGTACAAGCAGATGCTGGAGTATCTCCACACACTGGTGGAGGAGAAGCTGCTCGACCCGGAGAGCTTCACCCAGACCGACGACCTGGCGATCCAGAAACTGGTGTCCGGCAAGTCCTTCGTGATCGGTTCGAACGCGCAGACGCTGGTCAACGAGTACCGGCCGCCGCTGGAGAAGGCGAATCCGAAGGCCAGGCTCGTCAAGATCCCCCTGCCCGTCGGCCCGCTCGGACCCGTCAAGTACGGCGCGGGCAACACCCGCCTGGAGAACGGCGTCATGATCTCCAAGAAGGCCCGCGACAGCGAGAACTTCGTCGCCATGATGCAGTTCGTCGACTGGCTCTGGTACTCCGACGCGGGCCAGGCGTTCGCCAAGTGGGGCGTCGAGGGGGTCACCCACACCAAGGACGCGTCCGGGAAGTACAAGCCGGCCTCCGACGTCGACTTCGTCGGGCTCAACCCCAAGGCGCCGAAGCACCTGCAGAAGGACTTCGGCTTCTCCAACGGCGTCTTCGCCTACGGCGGGGCCACCGAACTCCTCCAGTCGACCTTCTCCGAGGAGGAGGTGGCCTTCCAGAAGGAGATGAACGCGAGGAAGCCCCTGCCGGTGCCGCCTCCGCACCCGCTCACCGACGAGGAGCGCGAGCAGGTGACGCTGTGGCAGACACCGCTGAAGGACCACGTCACCCAGAACACGCTCAAGTTCATCCTCGGCAAGCGCGGCTTCGGCGAGTGGGACGCCTACGTCAAGGAACTCGAGGCGAACAACATGCTCTCCTACGTCAACATGGTGAACGGCGCCTACGAGCGTTTCAAGCAGCAGCACGGATGACCCCCGCGCTCCGGTGGCGCTCCGGCCTTTCGGCGGCCCGGCCGTCATGGGGTGACCTCCCCGAGGTCACCCCCGCGGACGACGGGACCCGTCACGGTGGGATGACCGGCGGGTGCCCGGCCCTTCCGTCCGACGGTGCGATCGGCGCGATCGGCGCGGAGTCCTCCTGAAGACCGACACGATCGGTGCGGAGTCCCCTTGAAGGAGTCCCCCTGAAGGAGTCCCCTTGAAGACCGACACGATCGACGTGGAGTTCCCTGATGACCGACACGACGGCCGGGCACCGGTTCGGCGAAGGCCCCCTCGCACGTGCCTGCGCGCTCGTCTACACCCTGCTGGTGGTCGAGTCGCTGTTCCTGCTCACCACCGTGCCCGGTCTGGCCGGTCTCGTGCTGCTCGGCCGTGACGCGGCCAACGTCCCGCTGGCCGCGTGCTGCCTGATCCCGGTCGGCCCGGCGCTCTCGGCCGCGCTGTACGCGCTGCACCACCGCCGCCTGGATCTCACCGACCTTCGTCCCGGGGCGGCGTTCTGGCGCGGCTACCGGGTCAACCTCCGCGGGGTCGTGAAGCTCTGGATCCCGTGGCTGCTGTGGCTGACCGTCATCGGGTCGAACCTGGCGAACCTCACCGGCGCCGGCGTCCCGGGATGGTGGGCCGTGCTGTCGGTCCTGATCGCCGTGGCGGCGACCCTCTGGGTCGCCAACGCAGTGGTGATCACCTCCCTTTTCACGTTCCGCGCACGGGACGTCGCCCGCCTGGCCGTGTACTTCCTCACCCGTTCCCCCCGGGCCTCACTGGGCAACACCTGCCTTCTGGTCCTGGCGGCAGGTCTCACGCTGATCGCCTCCGAGGCGCTGCCGGTGCTGCTGGCCTCGGTACTCGCGTCGGCGCTCCTGCTGAACAGCCGCCCGATGATCGCCGAGGTGAGGGAGAGATTCACGGCCTGAGACCCGCGGACGCCCGTCGCCGAGGACCACCTGCTCGGATCGGCCACTTCGACGGCCCCGCACGCCGGCCGAAGGAGCCTCGTGACCAGGCTCGGGCCGGCCGGCGCGGCGGCATCAACACGGGAGCGCTCACATGAGGAACACTCGGATGGACGGCTTCAGGAAGCGCCTTGGCGGCCTGGCGTTCGGCGGACAACCCGGAGCAGTGGGATCCCGGCGTCTGGCGGGAGGACGTGCGGCTCATGCGGCGGGCCGGCGTCAATCTCGTCACGCTCGGCGTCTTCGCCTGGGCCTCGCTCGAACCGGAGCCGGGAAAGTACGAGTTCGGCTGGATGGACGAGGTCATGGGCCTCCTCCACGACGGCGGGATCGGTGTCAACCTGGCCACCCCCACGGCGGCGCCGCCCGTGTGGCTCGGGCAAAGGCACCCCGAGGTCTTCCCGATCATGGCGGACGGCGAGGCGTTCGGCTTCGGGAACCGCCTGCACTACGACCCCTCCTCCCCGATCTACCGCAGGTACGCGGCCGGCATCACCGCCAGGCTCGCCGAGCGTTACTCCTTCCACCCGGCGCTGGCGATGTGGCACATCGGCAACGAGTACGGGCCCACGGCGTACAACGAGGCGAGCTCGGCCGGCTTCCGGCGGTGGCTGGAGCGCAGGTACGGCGACCTCGACACCCTCAACGAGGCGTGGACGACCCGGTTCTGGGGGCAGGTCTACACCGGCTGGGACCAGATCGAGGTGCCGAACGTGCCGCGTACCTGGATGAACCCCGGCCGCATCCTGGACTTCAAACGCTTCACCTCCGACGCCCTCCTGGAGTGCTACGTCGCCGAACGGGACATCGTCCGCTCCTTCCGCGACGACCTTCCGGTGATGACCAACTTCATGCGCTTCTACCGCCACGCCGACTACTGGAGGTGGGCCCCCGAGGAGGACGCCGCGGCCCTGGACATCTACCCCGACCCGGCCCAGCCCGACTCGCACGTGTCGGCGGCCTTCCAGTTCGACCTGTTCCGCTCGCTCAAGGGCGGGCAGCCGTGGCTGCTCATGGAACAGGCGGCCGGCGCGGTCAGCCAGTGGAGGCTCAACGTCGTCAGGAGCCGGGGCGGATGCGGCTCGGCTCGCTCCAGGCGGTGGCCCGCGGCGCCGACTCGGTCATGTTCTTCCAGTGGCGCGCCTCCCGCGGCGGGCAGGAACGCTTCCACTCCGCGATGCTGCCGCACTCGGGATCCGGCTCGCGGACCTTCCGCGAGGTCGCCGACCTCGGCCGCGAGACCGGGCTGCTGTCGCCCGTCGCGGGCACGACCGCGCGCGCCGAGATCGCCGTCCTGTTCGACTGGAACGGCTGGTGGGGACTGGAGGAGGTCGCCGGGCTGCCCCGCAACGACTTCAGCTACACCGACACCGTCATGCGCCACTACAGGCCGCTGTGGGAGCACCACCACGCCGTCGACGTCGTGTCCCCGCACGGCGACCTCGCGCCCTACAAGGTGCTGATCGTCCCCAACGCCTACCTCATCGACGACCGGGGGGTGGAGGCCGTCACCGAGTTCGCCCGCTCCGGCGGGACCGTCGTCGTCTCCTTCTTCTCCGGCGTGGTGGACGAGTGCAACCGCGTCCGTCCTGACGGCTACCCCGGCGCCTTCCGCCACCTCATCGGCGCCAGGATCGACGAGTACTGGCCGGCGCGCCCGGAGGAGCGGTTCACCGTCCGGTTCGCCGGCGGCCACACCGCGACCGCGGACTGGTGGCGCGAGGACATCCACCTGGAGACCGGCACCGCCCTGGCGACCTACGCCGACGGCCTGCTCGAGGGACGCGCCGCGATCGTCGTCAACGACTACGGCTCCGGCCGGGTCGTCTACTTCTCCACCCTCCTGGAAGAGGCCGCCTTCGGCGCCGTGCTGCTCGGCCAGGTCGAGGAGGCGGGGGTGCGGAGCCGCTTCGGCGACGTCCCCGCCCACGTCGAGTGCTCGGTGCGCGAGGACACGGGGCACGAGTACTTCTTCTTGCTCAACCACGACGCCGAGCGCACCGCCGCCGTCCGCCTCCCGGGCGGGGGACGGGACCTGCTCACCGGTACGCCGGTCGGCGAAGAGGTCACCCTCCCCCCTCTCGGCGCGGCCGTCGTCCAGCGGGAGCTGTAGCGGCCGGGCGCCCGAGCGGCCGGGCGGCGACGGCGCTCCCCGCGGGCATGCCGCTCTCGCGGCCGGGATGCGGCCGGGATGCGGCCGGGCCCCGGGGCCTTCCCCGGCAGACGGCCCTCGCTTTGCCCAACGGGGCGTGTGTCCTCTACCTCCTTGTTACCGGCGGCCTCCTAGCGTCCTGATCATGACGATGAGAGTCCTTCTCGCATCCCTGGCGGCCGGGGCAGTGACCCTGCCGGTACCGGTCGGAGCCCCGGCCGCGGCCGTCGAGGACCTGACGATCCGCTCGGTGACCCTGCGCCCCGCGAACCCCGTGGTCGGGCCCGCCGACTCCGTACGCATGGTGATAGAGGTGGTGGCGCGGGGCGTCGCCGGCCCCGGGGGGGTGAGGATCAAGGTCGAGCCCGGCGCGCCCCCCGCCTCGGCGAACACGTCCTTCCCCGTCACCTCGTCCAGACCCGGGGAGCCCGCCCGGCCGGGGCCGGGGCGGGGACCCGCCCTCGCGCCCGGTCCCGTGCCCGCCCCGATCGTGTCCGCCCGCCTCGCTCCCGGCACGGCCGAAAGGATCGTGTCCCGCCCGGGGGAGGGGTGGGAGACCTGGAGGTTCGCCCCGGAGAAGAGCCTGAGCCGCTGGTACCCGGCGGGCCCCTGGACGGTCTCCGTGACCGCCAAGGGCGCGAACGGCGCCGAGGCCACCGGGCACACGCGCTTCCTGCTGAAGCGCCTGACCAGGTTCGGCGGGGTCGAGGCGGTCAGGGAGGGTTCGGGCGTGCGGGTGACGGGCGTGCTGAACAGGGTCGACCCGCAGGGAGACCTCGACTACGCGCCCTTCCCCGGCCAGCCCGTCGAGATCCTGCACCGGCCGGGGGAGAAGGCCGACTGGACGAAGGTGGCCGGCGCCACGACCGACTCCCAGGGGCGTTTCGCCCGGACCGTGGGCGATCGCACGGGCGGTGAGTGGCGGATCCGCTTCCAGGGCACGAACCACTACGCCCCCAGGCTGGGCATCGTCCACCAGGTCTCGCGCTAGGCGTGTCCGCGGGCCTCCGGGTCAGGCCAGGGCGTGCACCGCCGCGCCGAACAGGGAGGGCAACCGCCGGGCGGCCGGGACGATCAGCCGCCCCGCAGCCCGGTAGCGGCGGGTGCCCACCAGCGCCCCGGTGAGCAGCCGGTGCCGCCGGGACAGCCGCAGCCAGGCGGCCTCGTACGACCCGGGGGTGCCGGCTCTCAGGCAGTCCACCAGCAACCGCGCGGACGTCAGCGCGAGCGACACCCCCTCCCCGGTGAGCGCGTCGACGTAGCCGGCCGCGTCACCGACCAGCAGCACCCGCCCGGCCACCCGGGCGCGCACCCGCTGGCGCAGCGGCCCCGCCCCGCGCACCGGGGTCGCCGCCGGTCCCTCCAGCCGTTCCAGGAGCGCGGGAAAGTCCGCGAGGTGCTCCGGGTAGCCGCGCCGCCGCGAGCTCAGCACGGCGACGCCCACCAGATTCTCGCCCACCGGCGTCACGTACGCCTCGCCGTCCGCCGCCCAGTGGACCTCGACGAAGTCCGTCCACGGCGCGACCGGGTAGTGCCGCCGCAGCCCGTACCTGCGCGGCCCGCGCCCCGGCAGTTCCAGCCCGAGCAGGGCGCGCAGCGGGGAGTGCAGGCCGTCCGCGGCCACCAGCCAGCGGGCACGCAGACCCGCGGCCTCGACCCCGCCGCCGTCCTGCCGCACGCCGTCCACCTTGCCGGGCACGACCTCCACGCCCAGCTCCCGCGCCCGCCGGGCCAGCGCGGCGTGCAGCGCGGTCCGGCGCACGCCCAGGCCCGAACCGTCGCGGAACGCCGCCTCCACCGCGTACCGGCGGTCCAGGTAGCGGATGCCGCGCAGCGGCCTGCCCTCGACCCGCACCCCCAGCGACCCCAGGGCCGCGGTCCCGCTGGGCATCAGCCCCTCGCCGCACGCCTTGTCGACCGGCACGGCCCTGGGCTCCACGACGACCGCCTCCATCCCGGCCATGGCGGCGTGGATGGCGGTGGCCAGCCCCGCCGGCCCCCCGCCCGCGATCAGGACGTCGATCACGCCGTCGCCCCGCCGGTGGCCGGTGAGCCCCCCGGCGGCGCGGCCCCCGCCTTCGCGGTGGAGAGCGAGGCCAGGGCGTCCTCCTCGCAGCGGATCCGCACCACCATCAGCGCGGCGTTGAGCACGGTGAACACCAGCGCGGTGACCCACGCGGTGTGCACCAGCGGCAGCGCCGCCCCCTCGACGGCCACCGCGACGTAGTTGGGGTGGCGCAGCCACCGCAGCCGGTAGGGGCCGCGCTCCACCAGCGGCAGGCCGGGCACGACGATGACCTGGGTGTTCCACTGCGGGCCCAGCGCGATGATGCACCACCAGCGCAGACCCTGCGCGGCGACCACCAGCGCGAGCATCGGCCAGCCGAGCGCGGGCACGAAGGGCCGGTCGGCGAGGGCCACCTCGAACAGGCACCCGGCGAGCAGGCCGGTGTGCAGGGCGACCATCCACGGGTAGTGTCCCTGCCCGGACATCACCCCGCCGCGCGCCGTGCTCCAGCGCGCGTTGCGGCGGGCGACGACCAGCTCGGCGACACGCTCCAGGCCGACGAGCAGCACGAGCAGCAGATACCAGGACGACAGATGCCAGGACATCGGGCTCCTACCAGCGCAGCAGTACGAGTTCGGAGCAGAAGCCGGGCCCCATCGCGAGGAGGAGCCCCGGCGTGCCCGGCGGTGGTGGCCGCAGGGCGAGCGTATCCCGCAGGACGTGCAGGACGGAGGAGGAGGACAGATTGCCGATCGCGGCGAGCGAGCGCCAGGTGAGGTCCAGCGCGCCCTCGGGAAGCCGCAGCGTCTCCGCCACCGCCTCCAGGACCTTCGGGCCACCCGGGTGGCAGACCCACGCCGTCACGTCCTCGACCCTCAGGCCGTGGTCGCCGAGGAAACCGTGCACGTCGTCCGCCAGGTAGGTGCGCACCACCTCGGGGACGCTCGCGTCGAGCACCACGCGGAAGCCGGAGTCGCCGACGTCCCAGCCCATCACGTGCTCGGATCCGGGGTACAGGTGGCTGCGCGAGGCCACCACCGTCGGCCCCGCCATCGCGGCCGGCGGCTCCGGGACGGTGTGCGCTCCCACCGGTTCGGGAAGCGACCGGCGCGTCACGGACGTCCCGGCCGCGGGGGAGGGCCACGCGGATCCGAAGGACGCCGGGGACCCCGGGGACACCGAGAGCACGGAGGGTCCGGGCAGGGGGAGCCGGTGGTGCGTCGCGGGCGCGCCGTTCGCCGGAGAGGACCCGGCGGGGCCCGAGGGTCGCGTCGTCACGGACGCGCCGTTCGCCCCGGCGGCACGGGAGGCCGCCGAGGGGCCGGTACGTCGTGGCCGCCACTCGTCGCCGCAGGCCACCACGGCCGTCGCCCCGTCGCCGAACAGGGCGCTCGCGACCATGTTGGCGACGGAGGCGTCGCCGCGCTGCAGGGTGAGGGAGCACAGCTCGACCGAGAGCAACACCGCCAGATGGTCCGGCCAGCCGCGCAGGTAGTCGTGGAGGCGGGCGATCCCGGCCGCTCCCGCGACGCAGCCCAGGCCGAAGACCGGTATCCGCTTGACGTCCGGGCGCAGCCCGAGCCGTCCGGCCAGCCTGGCGTCCACCGAGGGCGCCGCGACGCCGGTCACCGAGGTGAAGAGAATCATGTCCACGTCCTCGGGGACGACGCCCGCGTCCTCCAGCGCCCCGCCCACCGCCTCGACGCCCAGCTCCACGGCCGCCTCCACGAAGGCGTCGTTGGCCGCGCCGAAGCCGTCCAGCTTGGCGTACCGTTCGAGCGGCAGCGTCAGGTGCCGCGACTCCACCCGTGCGGAGGAGTGCAGCCTGTCGAGCAACCGGCGGCTGGCACCCTCGGGAAGGCACGCTCGCGCGAACGCGTCGGTGATCTCTGCCTGGGAGTGGTGGTTCGGCGGGAGCGCGCCGCGGACGGCGACGATTCGCGTCATCTAGTAACCCCCGGCTCGCGAACAGCGGACATCTCCCTTTTGCCCAACTGGTCGGTGCGGCATGCGTCGCGGAGTTCTCCGTGCCTGCTTTCCAAGGCGTTCCGGTCCGCGAGGGGCCAGCGCTCCGTGAGGTTCCCGCCTACGATCGACACGTGACGACGAGCCGGCCATCGCGCCCGGGGTCGGGGACGTCGCCCCGGGCCGTGCGGGGGTTGCTGCTGGCCTGTCACCCGGGACCGACCGCGGCGGTCACCGTCCTGGTGACCGCGCTGGCCGTCGCGAGCGGGCGCGACGCGGCCGGGTGCGTCCTGGTGGCCGCGGCCGTGCTGACGGGGCAGCTCTCGATCGGCTGGTGCAACGACGCGGTGGACGCCGCGCGGGACGTCACCGCGGGACGCACCGGCAAGCCCGTCGCCTCCGGCGCGGTGAGCGTCCGTACGGCGTGGGCCGCCGCGATCGCGGCCCTGGCGCTCTGCGTGCCGCTCTCGCTGGCCTCGGGTCCCGCCGCCGGTGCCGTCCACCTGGCCGGCGTCGCCGCGGCGTGGGCCTACGACCTCGGGCTCAAGGCGACCGCGCTGTCCTGGCTGCCGTACGCGGTGGGGTTCGGCTCGCTGCCGGGGTTCGTGACCCTGGGCCTGCCGGGACACCCGTGGCCCGCCTGGTGGGCGGTGACGGCCTCGGCGCTGCTCGGTTGCGGGGCGCACCTGGCCAACGTGCTTCCCGACATCCCCGCGGACCTCGCGGGCGGGGTGCGGGGCTGGCCGCAGCGGCTCGGCACCGCCCGCGTCCGCGTCCTGATACCAGTGCCCCTGCTGGCCGCGACGGCCCTGCTCGTCTTCGGCCCCCCGGAGCCGCCGGGCGCGGGAAGCTGGGCCGCCCTGGCGGCGGCGGGGGCCTTCACCGCCGGAGGGCTGGCACTGGGCCGGGGCTCCTCGCGCGTCCCCTTCGCCGCGGCGATCGCCGTCGCCGCGGTCGACGTCGTCCTGCTCCTCGCGCGAGGCACCGCCATCACCGCCCCCTGACGGGCCCGCACTCTGACCGGCTCGTCCTCTGAGCGGCCCATATGCCGACGGGCCCGCACTCTTACAGGCCCGCACCCGGCCGGAGTGCCCGGGGTGGGGACCACCCCCCCACCCCCGTCCCCACCCCGCCCCGGCCCCGACCGGCCTCCGGCCGGCTCCAGGCCGGTGCGACCGCCCGCGTTTCAGCGAGATGCCGCGGACACCGGTTCGTCCCAGGAAATCCGGTAGTCGTGTATCCAGGCCAGCGCGTTCCTCCTGTCCATCTGCCGCATGATCGCGGGCAGCATGAGGTCGCGGAGGAGGGCGCCGACGGCCCCGGGGGCCTTGCCGCTTCCGTTGCGCCTGCCGTGCGCCACGATCCGCTCCACCCGGTCTCGCCGCAGCCTCTCGAAGGCGGCGAACGCGTCGAGGGTGCCGGGCAGGTCGCGCAGGCACCTGGCCAGCACCACCGCGTCCTCGATCGCCATCGACGCCCCCTGGCCCGATGAGGGCGAGGCCGCGTGCGCGGCGTCGCCCAGGATCACCATGCGCTCGTTGAACCACTTCGGCACGCTCGGGAGGTCATAGGTGTTCCACCCGGCCGGAATGTCGCCGGTCGCGCCGATGATGTCGAGCATCGGCCCGGTGTCGCCCCTGAACAGCTCCATCAGCGTGGCGCGCCACTGCTCCGGGGTGACCGCCGCGAGCTCCTCCGGGGTCGGCTCCCTGGGGCTCGGCGGGTTGGCGAACCACCACACCTGCCCGTCCGGATGGACCAGATAGCCGAAGAAGGCCCGCTTCCCGAAGATGAAGTGGTTCGTTCCCGGCTCACCCGGCACTTCGACACCGTCCGCGAAACCGCCCGTGTTCAGCAGCCCGACGTGCCGGGCGCGAGGCGCGCCAGGGTCGATGACGGTGCGCGTACGCGAGCGGAGCCCGTCGGCGCCGACCAGCAGATCCCCCTCCGCCGTGCTGCCGTCGGCGAAGACCGCCCGTACCCCGTCCGCGGTGATCGTGGCGTCGGTGAGGCGCTTGCCGTAGTGGATCCGCACGCCGCGCCGTACGGCCTCGTCGCGCAGCGCCAGGTAGAGGTCGGCGCGCTTCAGTGTCCGGCTGGGCTGCCGGGTGGAGGCGAGCGGCCTGCCCCGGCCGTTGAGCATGAGCATCCGCGAGGAGTCCATGCCCAGGTCGCGGACGAGATGGTGCAGGTCGAGGAGGCGCAGGGCCTCGATCCCGTTGACCGCGAGCGTGAGGAAGACGCCCACCCCTTCCGAGCCGTGGTCGTACGCCTCGAAAACCTCGCAGTCCGTGCCTGCGCGCCGCAGGGCCATGGCCGTCACCGGGCCCGCGATGCCCCCGCCGATGATCAACGCTTTTTTAGTCATAACATGACTATACATAGAATAACTATTTTGGGGCGAGGCCTACGATGTTCGCCATGTCTACGAGGCGATCTCCCCTGGCCATGGCGTTGCTCTCCCTGGTCGGTGAGGCGCCGATGCACGCGTACCAGATGCAGCGGCTGATCAAGGAGCGGCACAAGGACGACGTGGTCAACGTCGCGCAGCGCAACAGCGTGTACCAGACCATCGATCGGCTGCTCCGTGACGGGCTCATCGCGGTCCGCGAGACCTCACGCGAGGAGAACCGCCCGGAAAGGACCGTCTACGAGCTCACCGGCGCGGGCCGCGAGACCCTGCGGCAGTGGATGCGGACGATGCTTTCCGCGCGGGCCCGCGAGTTCCCGGAGTTCCCCGCCGCGCTCGCCTTCATGCTCGTACTGCCGCCCGACGAGGTCCGTGCCGCTCTTGAGGAGCGACTGGTCTCCCTGGAGGCGCGGCTGGCGGAGCTGGACACCGACCTGACCGAGAGCGGGAGATTCCTGCCCCGCGTCTTCCTGGTGGAGTCCGAGTACCAGCGGGCCGTGCTCAAGGCCGAGCTCGACCATGTCCGCGGCCTCGCCGGCGACCTGCGCGCGGGCCTGCTCGACTGGGACTACCGCCTTTGACGCCCGCCGGCCACCATAGTCTCGCCGGCGCCGGCGGCCTCGATCGGGATCGGCGGGATTTCGTCGGTCTCGCGGGACACGGTCGGCGGACGGAGAAACCGAAGATCGTTTCCGCCGGGGAGTGGCAGCGGGCGCGCGACGAGCTACTCGTACACCCTGGCGAACTCCTTCGTCAGGGTGTACGAGCTGCCGGCGATGGTGAAGCGGGACCTGAACATGCTCAATTCGATCAGCTTCGAGGTCGCCGAGCCGCCTGCGCGGCTGGACTGATCTATCCGGTTCGGCGGTCGTCCAACAAGATTTCGCTCATCGCGCCGGCTTGACCTGGGACGATTTGATCACGGCTGGCGTTCCCAAACTTCCCTCTACATGGAGTTGGAAGGATGACATCATTAATATGTGAGTCGTTCCGATCGCCGTCCCACCTTCAATCCGGACTTCATCTCCTATTCGGATACGCCTGATGATGTGCAGGTTAGGCACCTGCGCCAAGAGGTCTCTCGTGTTGCGAGTGAAGCGAACTGGTATTCCGGTAGGGCGCTCAGGCGGACGCGGATCTGGAACGCCACCTACATCATGTTGGGACTTCCTGCTGCCGTGCTGGCAGGTATATCCGGTGCGACGGGCCTTGCATCCGTAGAAGGCCGTATTCCTGCGGCGTTCCTTGCGTTGGTCGCCGCAGGTCTTGTCGCGGCAGCAGGCTTCCTGCAGAGCGAGTCCAGGGCTGTCGCCAATGATCGCTGCAAGAGCGCATGGCGAGTACTGGAGGATCATGCTCGCCTGGTAGCAGCTCGACAGGGCTACGGGGACCGAACAGAACTCCATGCCGCGCTCGAAAGGCTGTACGAGCAGCGGAAAGCCATAATCAGGGGTGATTTTGACGAAGTGATCGGAATATCTTCGCAGGCTACCCAATACACCATAGTTGGTCAGCCGAGATCGATTGGCGTTGAGCGCAGCAGCATCATCGTCGGCAGCGATGGGGATCAGCCCGAACGGTAGAAATGGGGGGTCCAGTAGGAACGGAACGGTAAGCCCGGCTTGGTGTGAGGTGCCTAGTACGGCAGCCGCCATTCGTCAGCTGAGCTGGGTTTATGCCGTGGTCAGGCGGGCGCGGCAGTGGAACCAGCGGGCGCGTGCTTGGTGTCGTCGCCAGGCTGATCAGTGGGCGGTGCCCGCCTCAGACTGATCTCCAGTACAAATCCCCGTAGATATGGGAGGACCCGGTGGTGCCGGCGGCCTATCTCGGGTGAGCGAAAGCTGGTATGCAGGGCCAATGGTGTTACCGAGATCGAGGGGTCTGGCCGCCGGACTGCTCGGCCTGTCGGTCGCCGTCGGCCTGATCCTCTTTGTGCTGCAGGTCATCTCGTTCCCGTGGGACACCCGGGTCACCGTCAACTACATCATCCGCAGCGAGGGATGGTTCTTACTCCTGGTGTTCGGCCCGGCGGTGGCCATGCCGTTGCTCGTTCGGCGGGGTTCACCTCCGGGACGGATCCTGGCGATCGCAATGGCTCCGCCGTACCTGTTGGGGCTCTGGCAGATCGTGGATCCGCACGGATACGGCTGGAGCGGCCACGAAGCCGAGTGGATGGGCGTCGTCCGGCCCGTGCTGGCACTGGTCGCCTTCTGCCTGTACGTCGCGGGGTTGTGCATCCTCCCGAAGGACGGACGCGACGGCTATGCCATCTGGGCGGGGCCGCTGCTGGTCGGGCTGGGGTGGCTGGCCATCGAGCACGGGATGCTGATCGGTGTGGGGAGGGACGAATCGGATCCGTTGTGGGCAGGTGTCCAGATAACGGCGGCCAACATGGAGACTGTCGCGGACACGCTGTACGCGTATTCCGTCGCCCTCGCGGTGATCACGTTTGGTCTGGCGCTTGTGCGCGGTCAACCTGCCCCGACAATCGCGCTGGCCCTACCGTACCTCCTGGTGCTTATCTTCACCTCGGTGAACACGCCTTTCGACCTGGGGCAATACGGCGCTACCCTGGTCGGGCCAGAAGAGCCGCCCTGGTACGCCCCCGTTTACTGGGCCTCGTGCGCGATGATGTTCATCGCGCTGTTGATTCCTCAACCAAATAGGTCTGTCGTTCGCCTGGAGGAGAAGAGGTGATGCGGCATGACCATATGGAAGCCATCTCCACTACCACAGCCGCATTTGCTGCGCGAGCTGGGATGATACGCATCTGATCGATGCGATCTTGTGACGGAATTCCAGCACAACAAGAGTAGCCGCTCATTTGAGGCGGTCTTGCGGCACACCGTGCTGGTCACGGCGGCCCTGGCGATCTGCGCCGTTGCCGCCGCAGCCGCCCGGCGTCGGACCGACACCCAGGCGCCACGGGCGATCACCTCCGATCAGCCACCACCTGCCGACCCCGGGATGATTCCCCTGACCGTCGCCGAGATCAAACGCCTGTTCAACGCCGCCACCACGACTACCCGGTCGCTCCCGCCCGCCGCCCACTGGTCGACCTGGCGACGCCGACACCAAGCCCGAGCTCGCTGGCTCCATCAACGAGCCCGGTTGGCCACCGCATATTCCCAGCTCAACCAATGAATGGCGGCTGCCGTACCAGCGGATTCCGGATAGTCAGCTACATAAGCTGACAGAAGTCTTGTTCGATGTGGCGCTCGCGGCGATGTGGGGCCGGTTGCCGTGGCGATTCGCCGCGTTTTGCCGATGGGTGTGCGCGGTGGGCCTGCTGCGAGTGGCTGGGGCCGGCTATCAGTTCCGTCACCGGGAACCACAGGAATGGCTGATCACTAACCGGTGAATCCTTTCCCCGACGAGTTCGGCCGTCACTGACGCATCCTGAAAGACCTGCAGGTCAAAGACGACTCCCTCGGCACGGTCGAGTTGACCGTCAGCATCGACTCGACCATCACCCGCGCTCACCAGCCGCTACCTCGCAGGCGTCACCCTGGCATCCGTCATGCTCTGGCTCCGCCACTCTGAATTGTCAGACAGGCCTTAGGGGGCCGATGTGCGGGTGTGGATCAGGGCGTCGACGCCGTCCAGGATTCGGGCCAGGCCGAACGTGTAATCCAGCCGCCGGTCCTCCTGGGGGGTGTCCTGCGGATAGTCGTAGGCGCCCGCGTCGATCGCCGCGCGCAGGGCCGGGAGGCGCCGCGCGTCCACCAGGCCGCCGAGCAGTGCGTTGTAGGCGGCGATCGACTCTCCCTGGGCGGCCTGGCCCAGGTCGGCCGTCAGGCGCGCGGTGGCGTGCATGTAGTTGGCGATCAGCAGCACGACGCCGACCTTGTCGGCCTCGGTGAGCCCGGTGCCGCCCAGTGCGGCCAGGGCGCGGTCGGTCCACGCGAGCTGGTTGGGTGTGATCGGCGGCCCAGTGACGGGTAGATGCACGATCCAGGTATGGGCTCGCAGCATCTCCCACTGGGCCCGGCACCAGCGCTCAAGAGCGATCCGCCAGCCGTCGCAGGGCTCGTCGAGCTCGGCCGGCACCGTCGCGACCGCGTCCAGCATCATCAACAGCAGCTCGTTCTTGCTCTTGATGTGGCGGTACAGCGACATCGGCGTGAAGCCGAGGCGCTCGGCGATCTTGGCCATTGACACGGCGTCGAGGCCCTCGGCGTCGGCCGCCTCCACCGCCGTCTGCACGATGCGAGACAGGCTCAAGCCCGGTTTGGGCCGCGGTTCCGGCCTGTCCAGCCGGTCCCAGAGGATCCGGAGCCCGGGCGGCAGCTTGCCGTTCATCGTTTTCCCTCGACGTTCGATCGGTGGCTTGCGGTCACCACAAGTATATGCCATAGACTCTGTATATGGCATATACAGCAATGGTCGCCGGCGGCGGCATCTCGGGGATGTCGAGCGCGCTCGCCCTGCACAGGGCGGGGATCGAGGCGGTGGTCTACGAGGCCTACGACCGCCCGGCCGACAACGTGGGCGCGTTCCTCACACTGGCGGTGAACGCCTTGGGCGCCCTGCGCGCGCTCGATTTCGACGTCAGCCGGCTCGGCTTCGAAACGTCGCGCATCACGCTCACCAGCGGTTCCGGCAGGCGGATCGGCGAGCTGCCGCACGGGCCGGTCCTGCCGGACGGCACGGTCAGCCGCACCGTCAAGCGAGCCGAGCTCTACCGCGCACTCCGTGAACAGGTCGCCCGGCGTGGGGTGCGCATCGAGTACGGCAAGCGGCTGGCCCACGCCCAGAGCGCCGGTGGGGGCGTTCTGGCGACGTTCGCCGATGGCGGCACCGCCGAGGGGGACCTGCTGATCGGCGCCGACGGGCTGCGCTCGCGCGTGCGCGAGATCATCGACCCGGGCGCGCCCGGCGCGCGCTACGGCGGGCTGGTCAACGTGGGCGGCTACGCACGGGGCGTCTCGGCCGGCGGCCGGCCGGGCACGATGAACGCGATCTTCGGCAGGCGCGCGTTCTTCGCCTGCGCCGTGCACCCGGACGGTGAGGTGTGGTGGGCGGCGAACCTGATGCGGGCCACCGAGCCCACCCCCGCCGAACTGGCGTCGATCGGCGAACACCAGTGGCGGGCCGAGCTCGTCGACGTGTTCCGGCGTGACCACGGCCCGGCCGTGGCCCTCATCGAGGCGACGGATCGGATCTCCACCGGTTGGGTCACCTACGACGTCCCCTCCGTGCCGAGATGGCACCGCGACCGCATGATCATTATCGGTGACGCGGCGCACGCCACCGTCCCGTCCGTCGGCCAGGGCGCGGCCATGGCCATCGAGGACGCCGTGGTGCTGGCCAAATGCCTGCGCGACGGCCCGGACATCGCCTCCGCCTTCGCCGCGTACGAACGGCTGCGCCGCGACCGGGTCGAACGCGTCGTGGCGCAGGGCAGGCGCACCGACGGCTGGAAAACGCTCGGCCCCATCGCCCGCATCCCGCGCGACCTCATCATGACTCTCGCCATGAAGCACATGGCCCGCACCGGCAACGACCCCAACCAGTGGATCTACGAGCACCACCTCGATTGGGACGAACCGGCCGGGTCCTCCCGCTGAGCACCTGCGCCATCACCTGGAATCGGGCCGGCGGCGCGTACCCCGGGACGGATGACGATCCGGCCGGGCAGCGGCGTCGCCCATACCGCGGTCGAGAGCCGCCGGTCCTCCCAGCCGGGCCGGGCGTGCGCGCCCCGCCGCCGGTGACCGGCGGCGGGGGCGGCGGGGTCAGCCCTTGTAGTTGAACACCTGACGCAGCGTGTGCTGGATCGCGACCAGGTCCTTCTGGTCCGCCATCACCTGGTCGATCGGCTTGTACGCCTGCGGGTGCTCGTCCACCAGGGCGGCGGCGCGGTCCGCGTTCCAGGTGCGGCCGCGCATCGCCTCGGTGAGGGACGCGGCGGTCAGCTCCCGCTTCGCCCGGGAGCGCGACATCCTGCGGCCCGCCCCGTGGGAGCAGGAGTTGTACGACATCGGGTTACCGAGCCCGCGCACGATGTACGAGCGCGTCCCCATCGAGCCGGGGATCACGCCCTCGTCGCCCGTGTCGGCCTTGATGGCTCCCTTGCGGGTGATCCACAGGTCCTTGCCGTCGTGCGTCTCCTGCTGCGTGAAGTTGTGGTGGCAGTTGATCGTCCGGAGCCGCCCGCCCTTGCCGACGATCCGGAACAGGGCGTTGCTCAGCACCTTGTCCATCCGGGCGCGCGAGGCCATGGCGTAGGCCTGCGACCACAGCATGTCCTCGATGTACGCGGTGAACTCCGGCGTGTTCTGCACCAGGTAGGCCAGGTCCGGGTCCTCCAGGCCGATCGTCTGCTTCTTCATCATCTTCTTGGCGTCGACGATGTGCTTGGTCGCGAGCAGGTTGCCGATGCCGCGCGAGCCCGAGTGCAGCACCGTCCAGACCCGGTCACGCTCGTCGAGGCAGACCTCGACGAAGTGGTTGCCGGAGCCGAGGGTGCCGAACTGCAGGGACACCTTCCTCTCCTGCTGGGGGGTCAGGTCGGTGTGCGGGCGGCCGAGGTCGTCGAGCGCGCGGTCCATGGACGGGTCGTCGTGGCCCTTGCCGACGCCGGCCGGAATCCGCTTCTCCACCAGCGGCATCAGGGCGGCGAGGGTGTCCGGGAGGTCGGCGGCGGTGAGCGTCGTCTCGGTCGCGACCATGCCGCAGCCGATGTCGACGCCGACGGCGGCCGGGATGATCGCCCCTTCGGTAGGGATCACCGATCCGACCGTCGCGCCGATGCCGATGTGCGCGTCGGGCATGAGGGCGACGTGTCCGGAGACGAATGGCAGGCGGGCGGCGCGCGCGGCCTGCATGATCGTACCCTCGTCGATCTCGCTGGCCCACGACACCAGGTTCGGTGCGGGCTGGTTCGGCATCATGATCTCCTTCGTTGCGAGATCCAGTTTGCCCACGTTCCGCATTAGATCCCACCCATTTTATCGAGGACCGTAAGGCATGGCCGCCCGTCGTGCCCCGCGCGTATCAGGGGGCATCCGGTGGTCGCGGTGGCGCGGGCCGGCCCGGTCAAGGTCGTGGCCCACCTGCGGCGACCGGCCGGCGTCAGGGGCCGGGGGTCGCGACGCGCCGGTTCCGACGACCGGGGTGGGGCGTACGAAGTCAGTACGCCAGGAATCAACCATCTCGTGGTGATGTTGAAACAGGGAGGCCTGTTTAGGGCCGGACGGGGGGCTGGCCGTAGGCTGGGCCCCTGTTCCAACAGGTGACCAACTGAGAGGTGGCGTCCCGTGTTGCAGGATTCGTTCGGTCGCGTGGCGACTGATCTGCGGGTGTCCCTCACGGATCGCTGCAACCTGCGTTGCTCCTACTGCATGCCGCCCGAGGGCCTCGAATGGCTGCCGAAGCCCGAGCTGCTGACCGCCGACGAGATCGTCCGGCTGGTCACCATCGGGGTGGAGCGGCTCGGTATCACCGAGGTCCGCTACACCGGCGGCGAACCCCTGCTCCGCCGCGAGCTGGTCGACATCGTGACCCGCACCACCGCGCTCGGCCCCGCCCCGCAGGTCTCGCTGACCACCAACGGGATCGGACTGAGCCGGATGGCCGCCTCCCTGGCCGCCGCCGGTCTGCACCGGGTCAACGTCTCCCTCGACACCCTCGACCGCGAGACCTTCAAAAGGCTCGCCCACCGCGACCGCCTGACCGACGTCCTCGAAGGGCTGGAGGCGGCCGACGCCGCCGGGCTGCGCCCCGTCAAGGTCAACGCGGTGCTGATGCGCGGGATCAACGACCACGAGGCCGTGCCGCTGCTCCGCTACTGCCTGGAGCGGGGCTACGAGCTCCGGTTCATCGAGCAGATGCCGCTGGACGCCCAGCACGGCTGGCGCAGGGAGAACATGATCACGGCTGACGAGATCCTCGCCACGCTCAAGGCGGACGTCGACCTGACCGACGCCGACTCGGCGGAGCGCGGCAGCGCCCCGGCCGAGCTGTTCCTTGTCGAGGGCGGTCCGGCCAGGGTGGGGGTGATCGGCTCGGTCACCCGCCCGTTCTGCGGCGCGTGCGACCGGGTACGGCTCACCGCCGACGGCCAGATCCGCAACTGCCTGTTCGCCACCGACGAGTCCGACCTGAGGGCCGCGATGCGCGCGGGCGCCGATGACGACGAGATCGCCGAGCGCTGGCGGTCCGCGGTCCGGATCAAGAAGGCCGGGCACGGCATCGACGACCCGACCTTCCTGCAGCCGTCCCGCCCGATGTCCGCCATCGGCGGTTGACGTCCTCACCCGGAGGTGCCCGATGACCGCCCGCCACGACGCCTGCATCCTGGCGGGCGGTCTCGCGCGAAGGCTCGGGGGGCGCGACAAGCCCGGCCTGCACGTCTCCGGCCGCCCGCTGGTCGAGTCGGTGGCCGCCGCGGTGCCGGGCGCGGCGCGACTGATCGTCGTCGGGCCGCCCCGCCCCGGGCTGCCGCGCGCGATCTTCCGGCGTGAGGACCCGCCCGGCGGCGGCCCGGTCCCGGCGCTGCGGGCGGGTCTGGCCGAGGTGACCGCGCCGTGGGTCGCGCTGCTCGCCGCCGATCTCCCGTTCCTGACCGCCGAGCACGTGGACGCGCTGCTGGACGCCGCCGGGGCGGGGGACGGGCCCGGCACGGCGCAGGAGGGGACGGCGCCGTACGCCCCGGGGGCGGGGACGACGCCGGGCGGGCCCGGGGCGGGGGCGGTGCTCCTCGACGACGGCGGGCGCGAGCAGTGGCTCGCCGGGGTGTGGCACACGCGGAGCCTGGCGCGGGCGCTCGCCCGCTACGAGGGACGGTCGCTGCACGGGCTGCTGGCACCGCTCGCCCCGGTCACCCTTCATCTCACCGGGCAGCCGTGGTTCGATTGCGACACCATGGACGATCTACAGCGGGCCCGGACGGTGGAGCCGGGCCCCGACGGCGGAGGCGCGGATTCCGGCGAGCGTCGCGAGAGCGGCGACGGCGCGGGACGAACGCGACCGCGGACAAGGAGCGAGAGTTGAACGTGCTGACGGAGTGGACCGCGCTGGTCTGCCGGGAGCTGGGTATCGATCCCGCGGTGATGGACCGCGACGAGGTGCTGGACCTGACCAAGGAGGTCGCGCACGGGGTGGCCCGGCCGGCCGCGCCGCTGACGGCCTATCTGCTCGGGCTGGCCCAGGGGGCGGGCACGGCGCCACCGGATGTCGTGGAGAGGCTGACCACGCTGGCGCGCAACTGGGAGCAGGCGACGACCGAGACACTGGGCGACAAATAGTGCCGAAGAAAAGGCGCTTTGTCGTTAAAGTCTGAGAAAAGGGCGACGCCGGGTGGTTACGGGGGCAAACCACCCGGCGTCGCTTCATCGGCGTTCCGACGGGGGCCCGGAACGCCGGCAACAGTGCCCCGACGGGGGACCAGGGCACTTGGCTAAAGCGTACACCTACTACCCTTGGGGTGCGTCAAGACTTAGTCACGACCCGATCTCGCGTCGGTGGCGCGGAATCTCGTTTTGTCCGAAATCTTCCACGTCAGGGGCACGCGGAACCCCGCGCGGCGGCGCGTTGGCACCGATCACGGCAACGTATGGTAAAAAGATCGCGCCGGCGAAGAGTAGCAGCCGGACGGGCATCGGGGCGGGCACCGTGAAGGCGAGGACCAGGCAGATCAGCCGGATCCCCATCTTGATGAAGTAGCTCTTCTCGCGCTTGCCGATGTCGGCGCTGAGCGAGGGCTGGGCATCCGTCACCTGATGAACCACTGGACGCTTGCGCCATCCCTTCACGATTCCCAATCTAGGCCTCATATCGGCTGGGTGCGAACGGTCATGTAATCGTGGCTTTCCGGGAAGAAGCAGGGGATGACAGATCGAACGTACCGGGTGACCGAGATAGTCGGCACTTCGGGGGAGAGCATCGAGGCCGCCGTCCGCAACGGGATCCGCCGCGCTTCCCGGACCCTGCGCCACCTCGACTGGTTCGAGGTGACCGAGATCAGGGGGCACATCGAGGAGGGGGAGATCGGCCACTTCCAGGTCGGCATGAAGATCGGGTTCCGCCTGGAGGACGACTGAGCCTGTACGGCGGGCGCCCGGTGACGCAGACTGCGGGGATGGAGGAGACCCGGGCCGCGAGGGCGGGAAGGCTTCGCGGCGCGCCCGCGAGGGCGATGGCACGTGCCGCGCTGGCCGCGGTGGTGATCCTCCCGACCGGCTGCGCCACCCCCGGCGGCGCGCCGGCCGCCGCGCCCGCCGCGCCACAGACCTCGCCCGCCACCGCCGACGCCGGGCCGGGAGCCGGGACGGAGGAGGAACCACTGCTGCGCCAGAGCGCCACCGACGTCGCGCGGACGATAGGCAGCCTCCGCAGGATCGACGACCTGCCGCTGTACGAGATGACCTTCCACGGCTCCTACGACCGCGAGGCGCCCCTCGGGGAGGAGGAACTGGCGGGACGCGCCGACGGCTGGGCCTGCTCCCTGTTCGCCCTCGGCGGCGGCCGGCCGCTGTTCGGCCGCAACTTCGACTGGGACCCCAACCCGGCGCTGATCGTGCACGCCGACCCGCCCGACGGCTACGCCTCGGTCTCCGTCGTCGACCTGTTCCACCTGATCGGAGGCTCCGCCCCGCCGGACCTGTCCGCCGCCTCCGCCCGCCGCAGGATGGCCCACGCGGTGCTCGCCCCCTTCGACGGGGTCAACGAGAAGGGCCTGGCGATCGGCATGGCCACCTCACCCGAGGGCGGGCTGCCCGACCGCTCTCCCGACCGCCCCGACATCGGCAGCGTGCGCGTCATCAGGATGATGCTCGACAAGGCGGCGACCGTGGACGAGGCGGTGGCGATCATGCGCCGTTACGACGTCGATTTCACGATCGGGCCGCAGGTCCACTACCTCATCGCCGACGCGGCGGGCAGGTCGGCCGTCGTGGAGTACGCCGGGGGCAGGCTCAACGTCATCGACGACCGCATGCTCACCAACTTCGGCATGACCGGCACCTCCGCCGCCCAGCGCCGGGCCGACCCCCGCTACCGCACGCTCGCCGAGGGACTGCCCGCCACCGAGGACTGGCGCGACGCGATGGGCCTGCTCCGGAGGGTGGCCCAGACGCACACTCGCTGGTCGGTCGTCTACGACCTCACCGACGCCACCGCCCGCGTGGTGGCGGGCCAGCGCTGGGACACGGTGCACACCATCCCCCTCGTCCAGCGCTGATCGGCCGATGCCGGACGAGGGGCCCCTGGCGGGGGAGACTCAACTGGCCTGGCTGACCGTCGACATGTTGAAATCGGGCACCCGGATCGGGGGCATGATCGCGCGGTTGAAATAGTCGCTCCACTCGCGCGGCAGGGTCTGCTCCGAGGCGCCGATCTCGGTGAGGCGCCGGAGCAGGTCCACCGGGCTCTCGTTGAAGCGGAAGTTGTTCACCTCGCCCACGACCTCGCCGTTCTCCACCAGATAGACGCCGTCGCGGGTCAGGCCGGTCAGCAGCAGCGTCTGCGGATCGACCTCGCGGATGTACCACAGGCAGGTGAGCAGCAGGCCGCGCTCGGTGGAGGCGATCATCTCCTCCAGCGACCGCCCGCCCTCGGGCCCTCGCATGATCAGGTTGTCGACGGCAGGGGTCACCGGCAGGCCGGTCAGCTCGGCCGAGTGCCGGGTCTGCAGCAGGTTGGTCAGCCTGCCGCCGGAGATCCAGTCGGTGGCCTCGAGCGGCAGCCCGTTGTCGAACACCGAGTTCTCCCGGCTCGAGGCGTGCGCCACCACGAAGGGCGGGCACTCGATACCCGGCGCCGAGGGGTCGCCGTACAGGCGGATCGGCGACTCGGAGAGGACGTCGCCGACGCGGGTGCCGCCACCGGGCCTGGAGAAGACCGTGCGCCCCTCCAGGGCGTCGCGCGCTCCGGTCGTCCAGTACAGATAGATCATCAGGTCGGCCACGGCCGTCGGCGGCAGCAACGTCTCGTACCGGCCCGCGGGCAGATCGACGCGGTTCTTCGCCCACTCCAGGCGCTGGGCCAGCGAGGCGTCCAGGGCCGCCACGTCGACGTCCGAGAAGTCGCGGGTGGACACGCCGGTCCACGCCGAACGCCGCATGTCGGGGGACTTGGCGTTGAGCTCCAGGCGGCCGGTGGGCTGGGTGTGCCGCAGCCGGGCGCCGGTCGAGGTGCCCACGAAGGTCGTGGTGACGGTGTGCTCGGCGAACCCGTACAGTCTGCGCCCGCCCGCCTCGGCCGTGGCGAAGGCCTCGCCCAGGGCGGGGGCGAAGGCGCCGAACACCCCGATCGAGGTCAGCTCGGCGGGGGCGTCCCAGTCGTCGGAGCGGGTGCCCTCCAGCAGCGGCCGGGCGTCCTCGGACGGCCGCGCGTCCTCCGCGGCGTGGTCGGCGGCGGCCACGACGTCGTCGAGCTGGTCGGGGCGGACCGCCGCCCGCGACACCACGCCCACACCGCGGCCCACGATGGAGATCACGGTCAGCTGCGAGGAACGGGACACGCCGTTGGTGGTGAGGGTGTTGCCCGCGAAGCGCAGGTTGGCGCTCGACCCCTCGTCCACGATCACGACGTTGTCATCGGCCGTGGAGAGCTCAAGAACCCTCTCGATCATCTCCTGGGGGGTCATCCCGCTCCTCTCCTGCCGGACCGGCCGGCCGGCGCCTTCTTCCACCCGCTCGCCCCGCGTGCTCAACTGCCACTCTCCTGGACGGTGTTGAGGACGCGCACGCCGCGGAAGAGCGCCGACGGGCAGCCGTGGCTGACCGGGGCGACCTGGCCGGGCTGCCCCTTGCCGCAGTTGAACGCCCCGCCCAGCACGTACGTCTGCGGCCCGCCGACCGCCGCCATCGAGCGCCAGAAGTCGGTCGTCGTGGCCTGGTAGGCGACGTCGCGCAGCTGCCCGGTGAGCCTGCCGTTCTCGATCGAGTAGAACCGCTCGCCGGTGAACTGGAAATTGTAACGTTGCATGTCGATCGACCAGCTCTTGTCCCCCACCACGTAGATGCCCCGGTCGACGCCGGAGATCAGCTCCTCGGTGGTGGGACCGTCGGCCGCCGGCCGCAGCGAAACGTTGGCCATCCGCTGGATCGGGGTGTGGCCGGGGGAGTCGGCGAAGGCGCAGCCGTTGGAGGCGCCCAGGCCCTTCAGCAGCGCCATCCGCCGGTCGAGCTGGTAGCCGACCAGGACGCCGTCGGAGACGATGTCGAACTCCCTGGTCGCCACCCCCTCGTCGTCGTAGCCGATCGTGGACAGGCCGTGCTCGACGGTGCGGTCACCGGTCACGTTCATCGTCTGCGAGCCGTACACCAGCTTGCCGAGCTGGTCGAAGGTGGCGAAGCTCGTCCCGGCGTACGCCGCCTCGTAGCCGAGGGCGCGGTCGAGTTCGGTGGCGTGCCCGATCGACTCGTGGATCGTCAGCCACAGGTTCGACGGGTCGATCACCAGGTCGTACGGCCCCGCCTCGACGGAGGGTGCCCTGAGCTTCTCCTCCAGCAACTCGGGGATGCGCGCCAGCTCCTTGGGGAAGTCCCAGCCGGTGCCGGTGAGGTATTCGTACCCCCGGCCGACGGGCGGGGCGAGCGTCCGCATCGAGTCGAAGCGGCCGTCCAGCACCCTCGTCGCCTTCAGCTGGGGATGGACGCGCACCCGCTGCTGCGTGGTGGAGGTCCCGGCCGTGTCGGCGTAGAACTTCTGCTCCTTGACCTGCATCAGCGACGCCTGGACGTGGTCCACCCCGGGGTCTCTCAGCAGGGCGCCCGACCAGTCGGCGAGCAGCGCCGCCTTGTCGCGCATCGGCACCTCGAACGGGTCGATCTCGTAGGAGGAGATCCAGGTGACGTCGGAGTGGACCGCCTCGGGCGCCAGCTCGACGGGCTCGCGGTTGACCGCCGCGGAGACGACCGCCACCTCCACCGCCTGCTCGGCGACCCTGACGGCCGCCTCGGGGGTGAGCTCGATGCCTCCGGCGAAGCCCCAGGTGCCGTTCTTGACGACCCGTACGGCGTAACCGAGGGTGTCGGCGTCGATGGAACCTTCCAGCGCGGCGTCGGAGAGGCGCAGGGTCTCCCCGCGGATGCGCTCCAGCCGGAAGTCGGCGTGCTCGGCGCCCAGGTCCCGGGCGCGCTGCAGGGCCGCGTCCGCCAGCCGGCGCAGAGGCAGGGCGAGGAAGTCGGAGTCGATCTGGCGCATGTCAACGATCCTAGCCGTGCGATCTTGTCCTTCCCGGACAAGGGGGTTACCCCCGGGTAGCCGATACCGTCTGACCATGGCTCGATCTGTTCTCGTAACCGGCGGCAATCGCGGCATCGGCCTCGCGATCGCCCGCGAACTCGCTCAGGCAGGCGACAACGTCGCCGTGACCTACCGTTCCGGACAGCCCCCGGAGGGGCTGTTCGGCGTGCGCTGCGACGTGACCAGCACGGCCGACGTGGACGCCGCCTTCGCGAAGGTCGAGGCCGAGTACGGCCCGGTCGAGGTGCTCGTCGCCAACGCCGGCATCGCCAAGGACACGCTGCTGCCGATGATGAAGGAGGAGACCTTCACCGACGTCATCGACGCCAACCTGACCGGCGCCTACCGGGTCGCCAAGCGCGCCACCCGCGGCATGCTGCGGCTCAAGCGCGGGCGCATCGTGCTGATCTCCTCGGTGGTCGCCATGCTCGGCTCCGCGGGGCAGAGCAACTACGCCGCCTCCAAGGCCGGGATGATCGGCTTCGCCCGGTCGGCCGCCAGGGAGCTGGGCTCGCGCAACATCACCGTCAACGTGGTCGCCCCCGGCTTCGTGGAGACCGACATGACGGCCGAGTTGGACCAGGCGTACCAGGAGCAGATCCGGAAGAACATCCCCCTGGGCCGCTACGCCGCCCCGGAGGAGATCGCGCGCGTGGTCAGGTTCCTGGCCGGCGAGGACGCCGCCTACATCACCGGGGCTGTCATCCCCGTTGACGGCGGCCTTGGAATGGGGCACTGACGTGGGAATTCTCGAAGGCAAGCGGCTTCTCGTCACCGGGGTGCTCACCGACGCCTCCATCGCCTTCTCGGTGGCCAAGCTGGCCCAGGAGGAGGGCGCGCAGATCGTGCTCACCGGGTTCGGCCGGCTCAGCCTGGTCGAGCGCATCGCCAAGCGCCTGCCGGAGCCGCCGCCCGTGCTGGAGCTCGACGTCACCAACACCGAGCACCTCGACTCCCTGGCCGACCGGGTCGGCGAGCACCTCGGCGGCCTGGACGGGGTGGTGCACGCCATCGGCTTCGCGCCGCAGACCGCCCTGGGCGGCAACTTCCTGAACACCTCCTGGGAGGACGTGGCGACCGCCGTCCAGGTCTCCACGTACTCGTTCAAGTCGCTCGCGGTGGCGGCGCTCCCGCTCATGAAGGAGGGCGGCGCGATCGTCGGCCTCGACTTCGACGCCACGAAGGCCTGGCCGGTGTACGACTGGATGGGCGTGGCCAAGGCCGGCCTGGAGTCCTGCTCCCGTTACCTGGCCCGCGACCTCGGCAAGCAGGGCATCCGGGTCAACCTGGTCGCCGCGGGCCCGATCAGGACCATGGCCGCCAGGAGCATCCCCGGCTTCGTCGAGTTCGAGGAGAGCTGGCCCGCCAAGGCCCCGATCGGCTGGGACATCAACGACCCGATCCCGGCGGCCAAGGCGTGCGTCGCCCTGCTGTCCGACTGGTTCCCCGCCACGACCGGTGAGATCGTCCACGTCGACGGCGGCGTCCACGCCATCGGAGGCTGAGCGGGTCCCGCCCCGGCGGGCACGTGAGCGGCCGGGGTGGTGTCGTCACCGGGGCGGCGAGGAGTCGTGGCCCCACCGCGAAGCGGCGACGTCATGGGACGTGTCTTCGTGAGGCGGACGTGCCTTCGCGGGGTGACGGCGTGAGCCCACTCGTGGGACGTGCCTTCGCGGGGTGACGGCACAAGCCGAGTCGTGGGACATGTCTTCGCGGGGTGACGGCGTGAGCCGAGGAGTGCGGGGCGTGGCGGCTAGGCCACCCGGTGATGTCCCGGTGGCGCCGGATCGAATGGTATCGACTCCCTGACCGTCCGCCTGCTGTACAGCAGGCGGACCGCGAGAATGGCCGAGACGAGCACCACCGTGCTGAGCACGGTGCTCGCGGTGTCGGATGACCGGCTGGGCGTCACCGGCCGCTCGCTCGGCATCTGCCGCTGGAGCTCCTGCATCACCGGGGCGGGCCACAGCAACTCCACCCTGGGCGCCTCGGCGTCGACCACGGGCGACGGACTGGGGGAGGACGCCGGCTCGCCCACGTCGGTCGTGAGCATCCCGGTGTCCGGGGGCGACGTCTCCAGAGGCGGCAGCCGGTCGGTCGGCACCGGAACCGGGCTCTTGCGCGCGGGGGCGACGTCCTCGCGCCGCGAGGGGCTCGCCGAGGGGGTCGCCGACGGGCTGGGGGTAGGCGACGGCGACGCCTCGGGCCGGGCCGTCTCCTCGGTCATCTCCGGCTCCTCGACGAGGGGGGCCACCGACGAGTCCGCGCACGCGGAGGAGGTCGCCGCGGACCCGCAGGCATCGGTGGAGCCCGCGGGCCGGGGTGTCTGCGGGTCGTCGGAGGACTTCCCCCTCCCGTTCCCGTGCGTGGCGGGTGGCCTCTTCCCCGACGGGTGCTTGGAGGCCGAGGCGGCCGGTGCCGGTGTCTCCGCCTCGGCGGGCGTCTCCTGGACGTCGGTGGACGTCTCGGCGGTCTCGGTGTTCTCGGCGCGTTCGCCGGAGCGCGGGGGCGCGGGGGAGGACGGGGAGACGCCGTTCCCGAGACCGTGCACGACGTCGTCCACGACGCGGCAGACCCCACCGGTCACGGTGCCCAGCAGTCCTCCGTGGTCGCAGTCGTCCATCAGCGTGACGGCGCTCGCCCGGGCGGCGCTCACGGGCACGATCGCGATCGCCGGGATTCCGCCCCCCAGCGCCAGCGCCAGAACGCCTGCCGCCATCGCAGTTCGCACTCGTCTCCTTCACCCCGGGTCGGACATCGGCCATGGCATCTCGCCGACATCCGGGTGCCCCCGCCACCTGTTTGACAGTTTTGTAGGGAGGCCCGCTTTTTCCACGGAAAGTTGCCATTCGGTATCGACTAGTGATACGCGAGACGAATTCTCGTTCGGTTCTCGGGGAAGGCCGTCCGTGCCGGAGCCTCCGCCCACGCCGCGCCTCCGTCCCCTGGTCCCCGTGTCTCCGCCCCGCCGTTCCCTTGTGCTTTCGCCCGTTCCTCAGTCCGCGGACACGTCGTCGAGCGCCTCCCTGATCTCCACGGGCAGCGTCAGGTCCTCGGCCTGGAGCACTCCGGACAGCTGCGCGTGGGTGCGGGCGCCGACGATGGCGGAGGACACCCCCGGCTGGTCGCGTACCCATGACAGGGCCACCGACAGGGGTGAGACGCCGAGCCCCTCGGCGGCGGTCGTCACCGACTCCACGACCCGGCGGCACCGCTCGTCGAGGTAGGGGGTGACGAAGTCGGCGAAGTGCGGGGTCGCGGCCCGGGAGTCCGCGGGGATGCCCGTGCGGTACTTCCCGGTGAGCACTCCGCGCCCGAGCGGCGACCAGGCGAGCACCCCCGCGCCGACGTGCTCGGCGGCGGGGATCAGCTCGCGCTCGGCCTCCCTGGCCAGGAGCGAGTACTCGACCTGGGCCGCGACGATCGGCACCCTGCCGGGGACCGCCCGCTGCCCCACGGCGGCGGTCGCCAGCTGCCAGCCCGCGTAGTCGCACACCCCGGCGTACGCGGCCCGCCCCGAGGACACGATGGCGTCCACGGCGGCCAGGGTCTCCTCCAGCGGGACGTCGGGATCGAAGGCGTGCAGCTGCCACAGGTCGACCTCGTTGACGCCCAGGCGGGTCAGGGAGGCGTCGATCGCGGCGACCAGGTGCTTCCTGGAGGCGTCGCGGGGCCTGCGCCCGGCGGGGGTGAGCACGGCCTTGGTGGAGAGCACCAGCTCCGAGCGCGGGACGGAGTCGCGCAGCAGCCGCCCGAGCAGCCGTTCGGCGTCGCCGCCCGTGTAGACGTCGGCGGTGTCGATGAGCGTGCCGCCGGCCTCGGCGAACGTGCGGAGCTGCGCCGCGGCCTCCTCGGCGCCGGTGTCACGTCCCCACGTCATCGTCCCGAGTCCCAGGCGGGACACCGACAAGCCGCTCCGGCCCACATAGCGCTGCTCCATGATCCGGCCAGGTTACCGCCCGGCCACTTAAAAGTAGTGGAGCGAAGGCTGCAAGACTTGCCCGCGTGACGACCTTGTTGCTGGCCAGACACGGCCTTACCCACCTCACCGGTCCGGTCCTCGCGGGCTGGACCCCGGATGTTCACCTCAGCGACGCGGGACGGGCCCAGGCGGAGGCGCTCGCCGCGCGTCTGACCACCCTGGAACTCGACGCGATCGTCTCCAGCCCGCTGGAGCGCTGCCAGGAGACCGCGCAGGCGGTCGCCGAGGGGCGGGAGGCGGAGGTGCTGACCGACGAGCGCTTCGGCGAGTGCCGCTACGGCGACTGGACGGGCCGCCCGATCGCCGAGCTCGTCAAGGACCCCCTCTGGCCGGTCGTCCAGGCGCACCCGAGCGCGGTGACGTTTCCCGGGGGAGAGTCCCTGGCCGCCGTCCAGCACCGCGCCGTGACGGCCGTCAGGGAGTGGAACGAGCGCCTCGGCCCGAAGGCGGTCTACCTCGTCTGCAGCCACGGAGATGTGATCAAGGCCATCGTGGCCGACGCCATGGGGCTTCATCTGGACCAGTTCCAGCGGATAACCGCCGATCCCGCCTCGCTCACCGCCATTCGCTACACCCCCTTGCGTCCCTTCGTGCTCAGGCTCAACGACCTGGGCGGAGATGTGGCCGGATTGCGCCTTCGGGAGGGTTCGGACGGCGAGGAAGGGGGAGAAAATCCCACCGGGAGCGATGCCGCAGTCGGCGGCGGATCCGGAACCACGTAAGGTCGGGCTATGCCGGTCTTCGACTACGATCCACCCGAGAGGTTCGTGGCCGGTGCCGTGGGGCAACCGGGATCACGAACCTTCTTCCTGCAGGCGCGGGGCCAGGGCAGACTGACCACCGTGGCGCTGGAGAAGTTCCAGGTCGCGGCACTGGCCGATCGCCTCGACGAGCTGCTCGACGAGGTGTTACGACGCGGTGAGGGCAGTGTCTCCGTTCCGGCCGTCGCCCCGGCCGCGCTGACGGACAACGCCCCCCTCGACGTGCCGATCAGCGAGGACTTCCGCGTCGGCGTCATGGCCCTGGCCTGGGACTCCGAAGCCGCTCAGGTGGTGATCGAGGCCAAGGAGGCCGTCGCCGAGGACGAGGAGTTCGAGCCGTCCCCGCTCGTCGAGCCCACGGTGCTGCGCGTCCACATCAGTCCCGGCGCCGCCAGGGCCTTCACCAAGCGGGCCATGGCACTCGTCGCCGCCGGCCGCCCGCCCTGCCCGCTCTGCGCCCAGCCTCTCGACGCCGAGGGGCATATTTGTGTGCGGCTCAACGGTTACCGGGGTAGTAGCGCTTCATCTGCTGGAGGAGGCGAATGAGTGCTGAGAGCGAGCCGGCGCTGAGCGCGGCGCCGGCCGCGGGGCTGGACGACGAGACCGCGACGCGTCTGCTCCGTGACGGCCAACTGGATGTGGCGGGCCGCCTGGTCGAGGCGACCAACATGACGCTCTACTGCTCGGTCCGGCTCGGCGGGCTCGCGGCGGCCTGCGTGTACAAGCCGGTACGGGGCGAACGCCCCCTCTGGGACTTTCCCGACGGCACCCTGGCCGCCCGCGAGGTCGCCGCCTACGAGGTCTCCGCGGCGATCGGCTGGCGGATCGTGCCGCCCACCGTTTACCGCGACGGTCCCTTCGGCCCCGGAATGTGCCAGCTCTGGATCGACACCGACCCCGACACCGACCTGATGGTGCTGATCCGCAGCCGCCAGCCCTCGCTGCGGCGGATGGCCGTCTTCGACGCCGTCGTCAACAACGCCGACCGCAAGGGCGGCCACCTGCTGCCGCTCGCCGACGGCCACGTCTACGGCGTCGACCACGGGGTCTCCTTCTCCGCCGAGGACAAGCTCCGCACCGTGCTCTGGCAGTGGCGCGGCAAGCCCCTGTCCCGCGAGGCCATGAACGTCCTGACCCGCCTCGAGGCCGACCTGGAGCAGGGCCGCCTCGGCCGCCGCCTTCGCGAGCTCCTCACCCTCCACGAGGTGGAGGCCACCTGGTCGCGGGTCCGCAGGCTCCTCGACACCGGCCTGCACCCCCTTCCGTCCAAGGACTGGCCCGCCATCCCCTGGCCGCCGATCTGAGGTCCTCGCGCGCCGACGTCTCGCCGCCGGCGCCGGGCACCCCGCCGGGAGGCGGAGGCGGCGATCCGGCGTTCCCGCGCGGCGGCGCCCGTGACCTCGGCCTCCCGCCCGACGCGGGGCCCCGGTCCGAGCCCGCTTCCCGCGGGGGCGTACCCTCCGGGCATGTGCACGGTTGTCGTCAGCATCGATCCGAGCGCCGAGATACCCCTGATCGTGGTCGGGGTGCGCGACGAGTTCATCGACCGCCCCTGGGTCCCCCCGGCCCGGCACTGGCCGGAGAGCCGGCCCGGCCTGATCGGCGGGCGTGATCTCAAGGGAGGCGGCACCTGGCTGGCCGTCGACCCCGAGGCCGGGAGGGTCGGAGCCCTCCTCAACGGGCAGGGCGTGCTCGCTCCCGAGGAGACCCGCCGCTCGCGGGGCGACCTGCCGCTCCTGGCGGCGGCCGGAGGCGGGCCGGTGGAGGGTGATCTCGGTCACTACGACCCCTTCCACCTGCTGAGGGCCGATCACACCGGGGCCCGCCTGTGGCACTGGGACGGCATCACGCTGGAGCGGGACGATCTTCCCCCGGGAACCCACATGATCGTCAACAGCGGATGGGAGCGCGGTGAGGAGAACGAGCGCGTGGCGTTCTTCCGCCCCCTGTTCGCCAAGGCGGGCCGTCCCTCGGAGCTCGACGGCCCCTGGGAGGAGTGGCGGGAACTCGCCACCGGGGCGGGGATTCCCGCGGAGGACCCCCGCACGATGATCGTCCACCACGAACTGCCCGACGGGCGGACCTACGGCTCAGGGTCCGTCACCCTGCTGGCCCTGGCGCCAGGCGGCGTCCGCTACGACTTCACCGCCGACCCTCGCGATCCGGGCGCCTTCCGCAGGGTCCTCCCGGAATGATCCGGTCGGTTCCCGGAGTTGAGCTGAGTGCCCATATATCAACCATCCCGCGCCAACCGGGGTGGTCTGTCTGCTGGATAGGCTTCATTTTATGAGATCGTGGTCTGAGCCGAAGGTTCCTCGGCTTCCCGGTGCCGGTGTCCCGCTGTGGTTGTTCGACACCGCCGCGCGAGAGGTCGGCCCCACAAAGCCGGGCCCCACGGCACGGATGTACGTCTGCGGCATCACGCCCTACGACGCCACCCATCTGGGCCACGCCAACACCTATCTCGCCTTCGACCTGGTCAACCGGGCCTGGCGCGACGCCGGTCACGAGGTGCACTACACCCAGAACGCCACGGACGTCGACGATCCCCTCCTGGAACGTGCCGGGCAGACCGGCATCGACTGGCGTGACCTGGCCGAGCGTGAGATCGAGCTGTTCCGGACCGACATGGAGGCGCTGCGCATCCTCCCGCCGCGCGACTACGTCGCCGTGACCGAGGTGATCGACCAGGTCGCCGACCTGATCGTGTCGCTGCGTGACAAGGGTGCCACCTACGACCTCGACGGCGACGTCTACTTCGACGTGGCCGCGGCCCCCAAGTTCGGGGCCGTCTCCGGCTACGCGGAGGATCACATGCTCGCCCTGTTCGGCGAGCGCGGGGGAGATCCGGACCGGCCGGGCAAGAAGCACCCGCTCGACTGGGTGCTCTGGCGCGCCGAGCGCCCGGGGGAGCCGTCCTGGCCCTCGCCGTTCGGCCTGGGCAGGCCCGGCTGGCACATCGAGTGCACCGCGATCGCCCTGGCGAACCTGTCCAGTGGTTTCGACGTCGCCGGCGGCGGTTCCGACCTGATCTTCCCCCACCACGAGTGCGGCGCCCACGAGGGTCACGTGGCGTGCGGGGAGTGGCCCTTCGCCAGGGCGTACGTGCACGCGGGCATGGTCGCCCTCGACGGCGAGAAGATGTCCAAGTCGAAGGGCAACCTGGTCTTCGTCTCCCGCCTGCGCCGGGAGACCGACCCGATGGCCATCCGGCTGGCCCTGCTGGCCCGCCACTACCGCTCCGACTGGGAGTGGACCTCCGAGCAGCTGGCCTCGGCGGAGGTGCGGCTGGCGCGCTGGCGCTCGGCCGCGGGCCTGCAGACCGGCCCCGACGCCGGTGTCGTGCTGGAAAGGGTACGCGCCCGGATGGCCGACGACCTGGACGCCCCCGGGGCCCTCGCGGTCGTCGACGACTGGGCCGAGCGGGCCCTGTCGGAGGGGGGCAGCGACCCGGACGCGCCCGTCCTCGTCAGGGAGACCGTGGACGCGCTGCTCGGGGTCGCGCTCTAGTCTTCGGCGGGCGGCCGTACCGGCCCCGGGATCCGCGGCTGTGGCGTCGCTCGGCGGCGCCCGGACGAGACCCGGGGCCTTCCAGGGGCAGGACCGTTCGGGATGGCGCCCGGACGGCTCTCGGCCGCTTCGGGGCCGATCCCGCCGGCTGGGAGACAAGCGCCGGCCGGGATGACCGTCGACCGGAGCGAGCGCCGGTCGAGAAACGACCACCGGCTGAAACGACCGTTGACCGGAACGACCGTTGACCGGAACGAGCGTCGGCCGAGAAACGACTGAGCCCGCACCGCTTGCGCGGTGCGGGCTCAGTCTGAAGCTTTTGAGGTCAAACCAGATCAGATGACCTGAACCTGGTCGGCCTGCGGGCCCTTCTGGCCCTGCGTGGTGACGAAGCTGACACGCTGGTTCTCCTCCAGGCTGCGGTAGCCGCCGGAGTTGATAGCCGAGTAGTGCACGAAGACATCGGCGGTGCCGTCATCCGGTGCGATGAATCCGAAGCCCTTTTCGGCGTTGAACCACTTAACGGTGCCCTCAGACAAAACTACTTCTCCTCATTGGGAGCCTCACCGAACCACCAGGTCGGCGGCACGGGGCTGCGTTGCGGACCCTACCATGCACCCGCGGAAACCATCCGGAGAAACTGTGTAACGTCCGCTGTCGGCGGACTTCTCATAAGCACTTGAGATGATAAGGCTAAACTGAGAACTACGACTGCAACCATACGACCCTATCCAACGTTTCCGCGATGTGCAAGTCACGGGATCGAGGCGAGAAAGCGCCTCCGATCCTCCTCGGGAAGGTGGTCGACGAAGAGCGTGCCGTCGAGATGGTCGGCCTCGTGTTGCAGGACGCGGGCGAGCATGCCCAGGGCGCGGACGGTGACCGGTTTGCCGAACATGTCGCGGCCACGGGCGGTGACCATGTAGGAGCGTTCCAGTGGCCACCAGCGGTCGGGCGCGGACAGGCAGGCCTCGTCGGCCACGATCTTCCGCTCGGACAGCTCCAGACGCGGGTTGACCAGGTGGCCGGACCTGCCGTCCAGTTCGTAGACGACGACCCTGAGGGGGACGCCGATCTGCGGGGCGGCCAGCCCGGCGCGGCCCGTTCCGGCGCGCATCGTGGCCTGGAGTGACTTGACCAGAACGCGCAGCGCGCGGTCGAAGGTGGTCACCGGCTCCGACACCGTGCGGAGCACGGGATCGGTGAACAATCGGATCGGCTGGACAGCCACGCACACTCCCCGAAGCGAACGAACTGGCACCGAAGACGGTTCCCACCGCCGCGCTGACTCAATCGTTGCCCCGTGACCCTTTGCGTTTCCGGGACGTTGCGAGTGTGCGACGTGTGCATTGCGTATTTCCATGGTTAGTCACACGTAACCGGCGCACCATCACAGATAGTAAATGTGCGTAATGGCGCCCTCTTAGGTTTCGGGATCGTAGCCCTCGAAACCGCAGGAGGAGAAAGATGGCCAAGCCCTGGATCAGCGACTGGCGGCCCGACGACCCCGACTTCTGGCAAGGGCACGGCAGGAAGGTGGCCCGCAGGAACCTGGTCTTCTCCATCTTCGCCGAGCACCTCGGGTTCACGCTGTGGACCGTGTGGAGCATCGTGGCCGTGCAACTCGGCTCCTACGACTTCTCCACCGACCAGCTCTTCTGGATCGTCGCCCTGCCCAACCTGATCGGCTCGGCACTGCGCATCCCGTACACCTTCGCCCCGGCCAGGTTCGGCGGGCGGAACTTCACCGTGGTCAGCGCCCTGCTCCTGCTCGTGCCCGCGGTGCTGCTGGCCATCGCGGTCGGCGACCCCGGCACCCCCTACTGGATGTTCCTGGTCATCGCGGCCACGGCGGGCCTGGGCGGCGGCAACTTCGCCTCCAGCATGGCCAACATCACCTACTTCTACCCCCAGGACAGGCAGGGGTCGGCGCTCGGGCTCAACGCGGCGGGCGGCAACATCGGGGTCAGCTCCGTACAGCTCGTGATGCCGCTGGTGATCGGGGCGTTCGGCCTGGCCGCCGCGGGGCTGTTCTGGATCCCGTTCATCCTGGCCGCCGCGGTCGGCGCCTACTTCTTCATGGACAACCTGACCTCCGCCAAGGCCAGCCCCGCCGACCAGCTGAAGGTCGCGGGCCGGGCCCAGACCTGGATCATGTCGGTCCTGTACATCGGCACCTTCGGCTCCTTCATCGGCTACGCCACCGCGTTCCCGCTGCTCATCAAGAGCCAGTTCCCCGAGCAGGCCTCCCTGGTGGGGCTGGCCTTCCTCGGCCCGCTGCTCGGCTCCCTGATCCGCCCGATCGGGGGCTGGCTGTCGGACCGGCTCGGCGGGGCGCGGGTGACGTTCGTCAACTTCGCCGCGATGGCGGGCGCGGCGGCGCTGGTCTGGCAGGGCCTGTCCCAGCAGGCCTTCACGCTGTTCTTCTGCGCCTACATGCTTCTGGTCGCCACCACCGGCATCGGCAACGGCTCCACCTACCGGATGATCCCGGCGATCTTCCGGGCCAAGGCCGTGGCGGGCATCGCCCCGGGTACGGACGCCCACCAGGCCGCCCTGGCCATCGGGAAGCGGGACGCCTCCGCCGCGATCGGGATCATCTCCGCGATCGGCGCCTTCGGCGGCTTCTTCATCAACCGCGGGTTCGGCAGCTCCATCGCCGCGACCGGGGGAGCGGGCGCCGCACTGGCCTCCTTCGCCGCCTTCTACGTGGTGTGCGCGGTCATCACCTGGGCCTGCTACCTGCGTACCGCGGGATCCGTGCCGAGCCTGGCGGCGGCCCGAGTGTGATCACCGGCCTGCCGGGCGCCCGTTCTGCTCACATCCGGCACCGGTCCGGCCGACGGACAACTCACATCGGCCTCATCGCGAATGTGAACGCGGTTAGCGGCTTGTAGCACATCGGTAACAGGGGAGACCTCGCGGTGAAACCGCCTGAAAGCACCATCGGATCCATGCCGGTCTCACTTCACCCCCAGACGCCTGTGAAGGCGGAGGCGGCGGCGCGCCACCCCCGCCGCGCTCCGCGGCACGGTGTGAACGTCGCGGCGGGCGAGATGGTCACCACCACTTCGCGTCATGGCGCCCGAGCCTCCCGGGAGACGGTCACGATGACCGGCGTCCCATGGCCCGCCGCCCGGTACGGGAGGAGCGGAACCATGACAGATCCGGGGCGGGTGCCGCTCCGCAGCCAAGCGGTCGCTCCGCCGTCAGGGGGGCGGAGCGGCCCCGAGACCCTTCGGCGGCCCGCCGCGCGGCCACGCGAGACAGAGGGAGAGGGTGCGCCGGATTCCGGTGACAGGGGTCATGAGGCCGTCACCGGCCGGCTCCGCGAGCGGGAAGGCGGGCGATGTGATCGGCGCGAGCGGTGAGGGACCCGGCGGGTGCCGGACGGACGCCGACCGGGCGGACGACGAGGTCCGGACGAGCACGGCCCGGACGAACACGGCCCGGGTGGACGCGGTTCCGGCGCGGCCGGTGAACGGAGCGCCCCCCGAGGGGCGGGCGGAAGAGAGCGGAGCGGACGGGAAAGGGAGCGCGACCATGTCACGGCTCGTCGTGGTAGGACACGGACCGACATCGCACCGGCTGGTCGAGGCACTGGTCGCCAAGGGCTTCGCGGGCAGCATCACGGTGCTGGGAGAGGAGCCCCGGCCGGCGTACGACCGGGTGGCGCTGACCTCCTACCTGGCGGGCAGGAGTATCGAGGACCTCACCTATCCGACGCCGGACGGGGTCGTGCTGCGGCTGTCGTCCAAAGTCGTGGACATCGACAGGCGGGCGCGCGAGGTCACCACCGCGGACGGGCACCGCGAACCGTACGACGTGCTGGTGCTGGCCACCGGCTCCAGCCCGTTCGTGCCGCCGGTGCCGGGCAGGGAGCTGGACGGCTGCTTCGTCTACCGCACGATCGACGACCTCGACGCGATCAGGGAGGCCGCCTCGGAGGCCACGAGCGGCGTCGTGATCGGCGGCGGGCTGCTGGGGCTGGAGGCCGCCGACGCGCTGCGCGGCCTGGGCCTGGCGACGCACGTCGTGGAGATGGGCGGCTGGCTCATGCCCCGGCAGGTCGACGAGGGCGGCGGCGCCGTCCTGCGCGGCCACGTGGAGGCGCTCGGCCTGAGCGTGCACACCGAGGCGGGGGCCAAGGAGATCGTCGCGGGGCCGGACGGGCGGGTGGCGGGCCTGGTCAAGCCGGACGGCGAGACCGTCGAGGCGCAGATCGTGGTCTTCTCCGCGGGTGTCAGGCCGCGCGACGAGCTGGCCAGGCAGGCGGGCCTGGAGGTCGGCGGGCGCGGCGGGATCGCCGTCGACGACGGGATGCGCACCGACGACCCGGCGATCTACGCGATCGGCGAGTGCGCCCTGCACGAGGGCATGGTCTACGGGCTGGTCGGACCGTGCTTCACGATGGCCGAGGTCGCCGCCGACCGCATCCTCGGCGGTGAGGCGGTCTTCACCCGCGCCGACCTGTCGACCAAGCTCAAGCTGCTCGGGGTGGAGGTCGCCCAGTTCGGCGCCATGGAGGGCGCGCTGGACGTGACCTTCATGGACCCGGTGGGCGGGATCTACCAGAAGCTGTTCGTCAGCGACGACGCCCGCACCCTGCTCGGCGGGATCTGCGTCGGCGACGCCGGCCCGTACAACACCCTCAAGCCCTTCGTCGGCCGCGACCTGCCGGGCTCGCCGAGCGAGCTGCTGTTCACCGGCGGCCCGGCGAACATGGAGCTCCCCGACGACGCGCAGGTCTGCTCCTGCAACAACGTCACCAAGGGCCAGGTGTGCGGGGCCATCGCCGACCACGGCCTCACCGACGTGCCCGGCATCAAGGCGTGCACCCGCGCGGGCACCACCTGCGGCAGCTGCGTCCCGACGCTCAAGCAGCTCCTCATCTCCTCGGGCGTCGAGGTCTCCAAGGCCCTGTGCGAGCACTTCTCGTACAACAGGGCGGAGCTGTTCGACATCGTCCGGGTGCGCGGCATCACGACGTTCTCGCACCTCATCGCCGAGCACGGCACCGGGCGCGGCTGCGACGTGTGCAAGCCCGTCGTCGCCTCGATCCTCGCCTCGCTCGGCAACGGCCACATCCTCGACGGCGAGCAGGCCGCCCTGCAGGACACCAACGACCACTTCCTGGCCAACATCCAGCGCAACGGCACCTACTCGGTGGTGCCGCGCATCCCCGGCGGGGAGATCACCCCGGACAGCCTCATCGTGATCGGCGAGGTGGCCCGCGACTTCGGCCTCTACACCAAGATCACCGGCGGGCAGCGGATCGACCTGTTCGGGGCCCGCGTGGAGCAGCTCCCGCTGATCTGGAAGCGCCTGGTGGACGCGGGCTTCGAGTCCGGGCACGCGTACGGCAAGGCGCTGCGCACGGTGAAGTCCTGCGTGGGCTCGACCTGGTGCCGGTACGGGGTGCAGGACGCCGTCGGCCTGGCCATCGCGCTGGAGCTGCGCTACCGGGGCCTGCGCTCGCCGCACAAGCTGAAGTCGGCCGTCTCCGGCTGCGCCCGCGAGTGCGCCGAGGCCCGCGGCAAGGACTTCGGCGTCATCGCCACCGAGAAGGGCTGGAACCTCTACGTGGGCGGCAACGGCGGCTTCACCCCGCGCCACGCCGACCTGTTCGCCTCCGACCTGAGCACCGAGGAGCTGGTCCGCGTCATCGACCGGTTCCTGATGTTCTACGTCCGCACCGCCGACCGCCTGCAGCGCACCTCCGCCTGGCTGGAGGTCCAGGGCCTGGACTACGTCAAGGAGGTCGTCCTGGACGACTCCCTCGGCATCTGCGCCGACCTGGAGGCCCAGATGGAGCGGCACGTGGCCGGTTACGCCGACGAGTGGCGCGCCGCGATCGAGGACCCGGAGAAGCTGCGGCGGTTCGTCTCCTTCGTCAACGCCCCCGGGACCCCGGACCCGTCGATCGCCTTCGAGACCGAGCGCGACCAGGTGAAACCGGTCCTGATCCCGCTGGAGGCGGTCCGTTCTTGATTCGTCCTGATCTGTCCTGACCCGCGTCCCGCACCGGCCGTACCGGATCGCCATCGTCACACCCCGAGGAGAGGAGCCCTTCACCGATGACAGCCCTGAGAGAGGATCTGGAGACGACCGTCTGGATCCCGGTCTGCTCCTACAGCGACCTGCTGCCCGAGCGCGGAGCGTGCGCGCTCGTCGGCGGCAGGCAGGTCGCGCTGTTCCGCGCCTTCGACGGCTCCCTGTTCGCGATCGGCAACCGCGATCCGTTCAGCGGCGCCCACGTCCTGTCCCGCGGGATCGTGGGCACCAGGGCCGGCGAGCCCGTGGTGGCGTCTCCCATGCACAAGCAGGTGTTCTCCCTCGCGACGGGGGTGTGCCTGGACGACCCCGCGGTGGCCGTGCCGATCTACCCGATCCGCGTCACCGGCGGAACCGTGGAGGTGGGTTCTCCGTGAGCGGGCGCGGTGTGGGGCCGCGGGCGCCCGGATACCGAGGAAACATCAAGCGAGGAGTGGTGAACGACAGATGAGCATCGCCGTTCTGGACGATCCCGTCGGCTCTCCCGAGACCGCGCCCGACGCGCTGGCCGGCTTCACGATCGGGGTCACCGCCACCCGGCGGCGCGAGGAGTTCTGCGCGCTGCTGGAACGCCGGGGCGCCAGGGTGGTGCGCGCCCCGGCGATCCGGCTGGTGCCCCTGGCGGAGGACGCCGACCTGCTGGCCGCGACCCGCGCCAGCCTGTCCGCCCCGATCGACGACGTGGTGGTCACCACCGGCGTCGGCTTCCGCGGCTGGATGGCCGCGGCCGAGGGCTGGGGGCTCTCCGGCGACCTCTCCGAGCACCTGACCTCGGCCCGACTGCTCACCCGCGGGCCCAAGGCGCGCGGCGCGGTCAGGGCGGCGGGCCTCGTCGACCACTGGACCCCGCCCACGGAGTCGTGCGAGGAGGTCAAGCAGCATCTGCTCGCCCAGGACCTGCGCGGGCGCCGCATCGCCGTGCAGCTGCACGGGGAGCCGCTGACCGGTTTCGTGGCCGCGCTGCGCGAGGCGGGCGCGGAGGTCATCGAGGTGCCGGTCTACCGGTGGCTGCCCTACCGCGACGTGTCGCCGCTGCGGCGCCTGGTCAGCCAGGCGATCTCCGGCGGGGTGGACGCGGTGGCCTTCACCAGCGCCCCGGCCGTGCTGGCCATGCTCAACTCCGCCCGCGCGGACGGCCTGGAGGACGCGCTGGTCGCGGCCTTCGCCGGGCCGGTCGTCGCGGCCTGCGTGGGCCCGGTCACCGCCGGGCCGCTGGAGGCGCGCGGGGTGCCCACCGTGCAGCCCGAGCGCGCCCGCCTGGGCACGCTGGCCCGCACCCTCGCCAGGCACCTGCCGGAGCACAGCGTCACCCGCCTGGTCGCGGGCGGCCACCGGCTGGAGATCCGCGGCCACGCCGTCGCGGTGGACGGCGAGCTGAAGCCGCTGCCGCCGGCGCCGATGGCGGTCCTGAAGCGTCTGGCCGACAAGCCGGGACACGTGGTGGCCCGCTCCGACCTGCGGACCGTGCTTCCCGGCGGCCCGTCGCGCGACTCGGCCGAGCATGCGGTCGAGATGGCCATCACCCGCCTGCGCCGCGCCCTCGGTCCCGCGGGGATCGTCGAGACGGTCGTCAAACGCGGTTACCGCCTGGCCTGCGACCGGGGCGAAGGCCTGTGACGACGCTGGTCCTGGCCGGGCACGGGACGCGCAGCGACAAGGGGCTGGAGACCCTGGCCGGGCTGCGGGACCTGGTGCGCGAGGGCCGCCGGGGAACGCGCGTGGAACAGGCGTTCCTGGAGATCAGCTCACCTCTGCTGGCCGACGTGCTCCCCGGCCTGCCGGGCCCCGTCGTGGTGGTCCCGCTGCTGCTGGCTGGCGGCTACCACGTTCACATCGACCTGCCCTCCGTGGTGGCCGCGACCAGGCCGGACGCCGTGGTGGCGCCCCCGCTGGGACCGCACGCGCTGCTCACCTCCGTCCTCGCCAGGCGGCTGTTCGCCGCGGGGCTGAGGGCGGCCGACTCGGTGATCCTGGGAGCGGCGGGGTCGTCCGATCCCGCCGCGCTGGCCGACGTGCGGGCGGCGGCCCGGCTGCTGTCGGTCCGGCTCTCCCGCCCGGTCACCGCCGCCTTCGCCGCGACGGGCGCCCCGCCGGTCGCCGAGGCCCTGGAGCGGCTGCGCTCGGGGCCCGCGCCGCGGATCGCGCTGGCGTCCTATCTCCTGGCACCCGGCTTCTTTCAGGACCGCCTGGAGGCGTCCGGCGCCGACCTGGTCGCCGCTCCCCTGGGGGTGGACGCCGACCTGGCGGCGCTGGTGTGGGCCCGGTTCGACCAGGCCCGCCTGGCCTCGACGGCATCGGGGGGCGACCGGGCCCGTCTGGCGTCCGTGGCGGCGGGTGCCGGGCAGGCGCGCCCGGCCTCCGAGCGTCCGGGCCCCGGCGGGGGCCGCCTGGCGCCGGTGGTGCCGGGTGGCGATCAGGCCCGCTGGGGCTCCAGCCTCAGCTCCCGGACGATCTCCTCGGCGGCCTCGTCCCGCGACGGCAGGAATTCGGTGCCGAGAAGCGTCTCGTAGTAGGCGTGGCGGAAGCAGCCGGCGAGCAGCAGCCGGGCGCTGGCGACCGGGACGACCTCGGGGGAGAGCCGCTCCACCCGCTGCTCGGCCGCCAGATACGCGGTGAGCGGGACGATCTCCGACATCGGCCCGATGTCGCTGTCACGCATCGCCTCGCGGAAGCGGACGGTGACCGAGGGGGAGGTGAAGGCGGGCAGCGCCGCCGCCTGGACCTCGCAGTAGTAGTCGATGCCGGCTCGCGCGATGGGCAGCAGGTTCTCGCTCACCCTGCCCTTGCCGACCAGGTGCATCAGGTCGTCGAGGATGTGCCGCCAGACCGGGAGCCGGTCCTGCAGCAGGGCCATGAACAGGTCGACGGCGTGCCCGGACGCCGTGCCGCGAAAGCGCGGGTGTGAGGCGTCGTCGGCCTCCTCGCGTTTCATGAACGCGGCCAGCTCGAGGACGCGGCGTCGCGCCTCCTGCGCGTTGCGGTGTGGGTCGGCGGTCTTCTGGTACGGGTCGATATAGGGAGTCGCCATGCTCGCCCTAACGTGCGCAGTCACATGGACAGATGGTCGTAACAGTGATGCGTCGTTCACCGGTGTCCACGGAGCCGAGTCCTTTTCGGCCGTGGAGCCGCCGACGTCCGGTTTTCCGCCCGGCGCGCCCCCGGCGCTCCGGGACGTGCCCGATCGGTGCCTGCCGGCCGGGCCCGGCCCCGGCTCAACCTGGGTTCAACCTAGGCGAAAAAGAGCGCCCGGTGGTAACCGTACGCCGTGAGTTCAGCCGTCGGAGTCACGGTCGCGGCGGCGCAGATAGCGCTCGAACTCGGCGGCGATGGCGTCGCCGCTCGCCTCGGGCAGCTCGGCGGCGTCCTTGCGCTCCTCGAGCTCCTTGACGTACTCGGCGACCTCGCTGTCCTGGGAGGCCAGCTCGTCGACGCCGTGCTCCCAGGCGCGGGACTCCTCGGCCAGCTCGCCCAGCGGCATCGGGATGTCGAGCAGATCCTCCATCCGGCTGAGCAGCGCCATGGTGGCCTTCGGGTTGGGCGGCTGGGCCACGTAGTGGGGCACCGAGGCCCACAGCGACACGGCGTGCAGCCCGGCGGCGCCCAGGGAGTGCTGGAGGACCCCGACGATTCCCGTCGGCCCTTCGTAGCGGCTCAGCTCCAGGTTGATCGCCCTGGCCAGGCCCTCGTCGGTCGCCGACCCCACGATCGGCACCGGGCGGGTGTGCGGCGAGTCGTTGAGCAGCGCGCCGAGCAGGACCGCGAGTTCGACCCCCAGCTCGCGGCAGACCAGCACGATCTCCTCGCAGAACGCGCGCCAGCGCATGTTGGGCTCGATGCCGCGCAGCAGCACCACGTCACGGTCGACGCCCGGGGGCCTGGCCACCGACAGCTTGGTGGTCGGCCAGGTGATGGACCGCGTCAGCCCCTCGCCCATCTCGACGATCGGGCGGGTCACCTGGAAGTCGTAGTATTCCTCCGGGTCCAGGGAGACCAGCGGGGTCGCCTTCCACTCGTCCTCCAGGTGCGCGATCACTCCGCTCGAGGCCTCGCCCGCGTCGTTCCACCCCTCGAACGCGGCGATCATCACCGGGTCGACGAGCTCGGGCAGGCCTTCGATCTCGATCACGCGCCCCCTCCTTCTCACCTCACGCCTATCCGGCTAAGCCTATGCGGTGAGGGGGCCTTCACGTCACCTTCCCGGCGGGGTGTGGACGATCAGGACGTCGCGGCCCTCGCGCCGCCGTGCGCGGGAGGCCCGCCGAGCCCCGTGGCCGCCCCGGCGGGCCGCCGGGCTCCCGGTCGCCCGCCCAGGAGGAAACGCCCGCGCTGACATGGATGGCGCGTTCGGCAGCCATTGGTACTTCAGTGAAGCGGCAGAATTAATTGGACAAAAGGCTCAATTGACACCAAGAACAATGGCGCCCGGATAGATCCCAGTACTCTTGTCCCATGACAAGCACTCCGTCTTTCCGTGAAGTCCTGACCGAGCGCGTGATGGTCGCCGACGGGGCCATGGGGACGATGCTTCAGGCCCACGACGTCACCATGGATGACTTCCAGGACCATGAGGGCTGCAATGAAGTGCTCAACGTCACCCGTCCCGACATCGTCCGCGCCGTGCACGAGGCCTACTTCGAGGTTGGTGTCGACTGCGTCGAGACCAACACCTTCGGGGCCAACCTTTCAGCTCTTGGCGAATACGACATCTCCGAGCGCGTCTTCGAGTACTCCGAGGCCGGCGCCCGCGTCGCCCGCGAGGCCGCCGACGCCTACTCCACCCCCGACCGGCCGCGCTTCGTGCTCGGCTCCATCGGTCCCGGCACCAAGCTCCCCACCCTCGGGCACAAGCCGTACGCCGTGCTGCGCGACGCCTACTACGACAACGCCGCCGGCCTGGTCGGCGGTGGCGCCGACGCGCTGATCATCGAGACCTCCCAGGACCTGCTCCAGGTCAAGGCCGCGGTGATCGGCGCCCGCAGGGCCATCGCCGACTCCGGTCGCGACGTGCCGGTCATCGCCCAGGTGACCATCGAGACCAACGGCGCGATGCTGCTGGGCTCGGAGATCGGCGCGGCGCTGACCGCGATCGAGCCGCTCGGCGTCGACGTGATCGGCCTCAACTGCGCGACCGGCCCCGCCGAGATGAGCGAGCACCTGCGCTATTTGGCCCGCCACGCCCGCGTCCGCCTGTCGTGCATGCCCAACGCCGGGCTGCCCGTGCTGACCTCCGACGGCGCCTACTACCCGCTGAGCCCCGAGGAGCTCGCCTCGGCGCACGAGAACTTCACCCGCGACTACGGGCTGTCCCTGGTCGGCGGCTGCTGCGGCACCACCCCCGAGCACCTGCGCCAGGTCGTCGAGCGGGTCCGGGGGCGGGAGACCACCCCGCGCCGTCCCCGCCCCGAGGCCGGCGCCTCCTCCCTTTACCAGAGCGTCCCCTTCCGCCAGGACATCTCGTACATGGCCATCGGCGAGCGCACCAACGCCGTCGGCTCCAAGGTCTTCCGCGAGGCGATGCTCGCCCAGGACTGGGAGGAGTGCGTGGAGATCGCGCGGGGGCAGGCCCGCGACGGCGCGCACATGCTCGACCTGTGCGTCGACTACGTGGGCCGCGACGGCGTGGCCGACATGAAGGAGCTGGCGTTCCGCTTCGCCACCGCCTCCACGCTGCCGGTCGTCCTCGACTCCACCGAGCCCGCCGTCCTCGAGGCCGGGCTGCAGATGCTCGGCGGGCGCGCGGTCGTCAACTCGGTCAACTACGAGGAGGGCGACGGCCCCGAGACGCGCTTCCACCGGAACATGACCCTGGTCCGCGAGTACGGCGCCGCCGTGGTGGCCCTGACCATCGACGAGCAGGGCCAGGCCCGCACCGCCGACCTGAAGGTCCAGATCGCGGTCCGCCTCATCGAGGACCTGACGAGCAACTGGGGCATGAACGTCGAGGACATCCTCGTCGACATGCTCACCTTCCCCATCGCCACCGGCCAGGAGGAGACCCGGCGCGACGCGCTGGAGACGATCGAGGCGATCAAGGAGATCAAGCGGCTCCACCCCGGCGTGCAGACGGTCCTGGGCCTGTCGAACGTGTCGTTCGGCCTCAACCCGGCGGCCCGCATCGTGCTCAACTCGGTCTTCCTCAACGAGTGCGTCAACGCCGGCCTGGACTCGGCGATCGTGCACGCCTCCAAGATCCTGCCGATGGCGCGCATCCCCGACGAGCAGCGCCAGGTCGCCCTCGACATGGTCTACGACCGGCGCAGGGAGGGCTACGACCCGCTGCAGCGGTTCATGGAGCTGTTCGACGGCGTCGACGCCGCCGCGCTCAAGGAGAGCAAGGCCGAGGAGCTCGCCGCGCTGCCGCTGTGGGAACGGCTCAAGCGCCGCATCGTCGACGGCGAGCGCAAGGGCCTGGAGGCCGACCTCGACGAGGGCCTCGCCCAGCGTCCCGCCCTGGAGATCGTCAACGACGTGCTGCTCGACGGCATGAAGACCGTCGGCGAGCTGTTCGGCTCCGGCCAGATGCAGCTGCCGTTCGTGCTCCAGTCGGCCGAGGTGATGAAGACGTCGGTCGCCTACCTGGAGCCGCACATGGAGCGGGTCGAGGGCGAGATCAAGGGGCGCATCGTGCTCGCCACCGTCAAGGGCGACGTGCACGACATCGGCAAGAACCTGGTCGACATCATCCTCTCCAACAACGGCTACGAGGTCGTCAACCTCGGCATCAAGCAGCCGGTGTCGGTCATCCTGGAGGCCGCCGAGGAGAAGAGGGCCGACGTCATCGGCATGTCCGGGCTGCTGGTGAAGTCCACGGTCATCATGAAGGAGAACCTGGAGGAGATGAACTCCCGGGGCATCTCCGACAGGTTCCCCGTGCTGCTCGGCGGGGCCGCGCTGACCCGCGCCTACGTCGAGCAGGACCTCGCGGAGCTCTTCCAGGGCCAGGTCCGCTACGCCCGCGACGCCTTCGAGGGACTGCGCCTGATGGACGCCTTCATGGCGGTCAAGCGCGGGGAGAAGGGCGCGAGCCTGCCGCCGCTGCGCGAGCGCCGGGTCAAGGGCGGCGCCACGCTGGTCAGGACCCCGGTGGAGGAGTTGCCCTCCCGCTCCGACGTGGCCGCGGACAACCCGCTGCCGACGGCGCCCTTTCTCGGCGAGCGCGTCATCAAGGGCGTGCCGCTCGCCGAGTACTCCGCGTTCCTGGACGAGCGGGCGACGTTCATGGGCCAGTGGGGCCTCAAGGCCGCGCGCGGCGGCGACGGGCCCTCGTACGAGGAGCTGGTCGAGACCGAGGGGCGTCCGCGCCTGCGGATGTGGCTGGAGCGGATGCAGACCGACGGGCTGCTGGAGGCGGCGGTCGTCTACGGCTACTTCCCGTGCGTCAGCGACGGCGACTCGCTGATCATCCTGGACGAGAGGGGCGACGAGCGCACCCGCTTCACCTTCCCGCGCCAGCGCCGCGACCGGCACCTGTGCCTGTCCGACTTCTTCCGCTCCAAGGACTCCGGCGAGGTCGACGTCGTCGCCCTCCAGGTCGCGACGATGGGCAACAAGGTCTCCGAGGCGGCGGCCGAGCTGTTCGCCAAGGACGCCTACCGCGACTATCTGGAGCTGCACGGTCTGTCGGTGCAGCTGACCGAGGCCCTGGCCGAATACTGGCACGCGCGCGTGCGCTCCGAGCTCGGCATCGGCGGCGACGAGTCCCTGGAGGACATGCTCAAGGTGAACGTCGCCGGTTGCCGTTATTCCTTCGGGTACCCGGCCTGCCCTAACCTGGAGGACCAGGTTCAGCTGATGGAGCTGCTCGATCCGGCCAGAATCGGCGTCGAACTGTCGGAGGAGTTCCAGCTCCACCCCGAGCAGTCGACGTCCGCGCTGATCGTTCATCACCCCGAGGCCAACTACTTCAACGTATGACCGGTTTGTGATCGGCCAAGGGGGTTCACGGGGGATGGAAGCTGTTCTCTTCGACATGGACGGTCTTCTCGTCGACAGCGAGAAGATCTGGTTTCAGGTCGAGACCGAGGTGATGGAACGGCTCGGCGGCGAGTGGGGGGAGGCCCACCAGGAGAATCTGGTGGGCGGCTCCATGCCGGCCACCGTCGCCTACATGCTCCGTATCTCCGGCGGGGGCGCCACCCCCGCCGAGGTGGAGGCCTGGATGCTGGAGGGCATGACCGCCAGGCTCGCGGGCGGGGTGGAGATGATGCCCGGCGCCGCCGAGCTGCTGGCGGAGGTACGCGGGGCGGGCCTGGCCACCGCCCTGGTCACCTCGTCGGTCCGGTCGATCGCCGAGGCGTGCCTGAGGAGCATCGGCGAGCACAACTTCGACCACGTGGTGACCGGCGACGACGTCACGAGGACCAAGCCCGACCCCGAGCCCTATCTGACGGCCGCCCGGCTGCTGGGCGTCGATCCGGCCCTCTGTGTCGCCCTGGAGGACTCCCCGAACGGGGTGACGTCGGCCACCGCCGCGGGCTGCCGGGTGGTGGCGGTGCCGAGCGTGCTGCCGATCCCCGCCGCGCCCGGACGCCTCGTCGTCGGCTCGCTGCTGGAGGTCGACGTGGTGATCCTGCGCTCGCTGTCCTCGGGCGAGCCTCCCACCGGCGAGCCGTCCGCCGGCTAGTTCTCCACCGCCTGGTTCTACCCGCCTGGCTCTACGCCGCTTGGTTCTCCACCGCCCGGCTCTCCACCGGCCGCCCTCCGCGGCCGGTTCCTCCGCCGGCGGGTTCCCGGCGGTGGCGGGTGGTCCTCCGGGAAGGGGGCCGGGCTCGGGGATCGTCCCTGATCTTTCTCGCGTACCGGGCCGTATCCCTTAGGGGGTGATCCCTCCTCAGGAAGGAGGACCCGTCCCGATTCGACGTGCCAGGATGGATATCGGGTAAGCCGATACGAGGGGCGGTCCGCTATGTCGTACGAACAGATCGCGTGGTTGCCGCTCTGCGCCGGGGTCACCGGCGTGGGGCTGGTGCTGAGTTTCCTGCTGATGCGGCGCCGGGGCGCCGCGGCGGGGTTGCGCGCCGCGGCCTGGTCGCTGCTGCCCGTCGCCGCGTTCCTGACCGGGGCGCTGCCGACCGTGTGGCAGATCGGCACGGCGATCACCGGCTTCGTCGCCGGCCTGGTGTTCAACCCCATGGTGTGGGCCGGGGTGGGGGTGACGGGCCTCGCCGTGCTGCTCTTCCTGGTCTCCGGCTTCCTGCGCGGCCGCCGCCTCAAGGCCGCCGCGTCCCCGGCGTCCCCTGCATCCAGGGCCACGGCGCCCGCCGCGAGCGCCCCGGCGCAGAGCAGGGCCGTGACGCCGGGCGCGACGGCCGTCACGCAGCCGCTGCCCAAGCGCACGCCCGCGCCCTCGCCCGTCTCCAAGGCCGCCGGATCCAGGCCCGCGTCGAAGCCGGCCGCCGATGACGACTTCTCCGATATCGAGGACATTCTCAAGCGCCGGGGGATCGGGTGACGCTACGTCACCGCCTCGTTTCAATGTCACGAATCCGAGACAGAAGCGGAACGGCTTCCGGACATTACCTTCAAGATCAAAACGAATGAATTTCACGTGAATCACAGTTGAGCCACATAGCGCCTCAGGGGACTGGTCAGCGCAGTTCAGCCCATAGATTCTGCGCACGGGACCACTAATAGCGGCCCGTAGACTTACGGCGCGCTACCCCGACCCGGGGGACGCGTTGACGGACAACGTCGTCTGGGATCCAGGGGGCCACTGTATGACCGCACCGCTCGACGTCCCCGGCACGGCCCTGGAGGCCCAGCCGGAGGCTGTTCTCGAAGGGGTGGGCGGAAAAGCCATCGAAGGCCGGTCTCTCGGCCAGATCGCTTGGCTGCGCCTGAAGCGCGATAAGGCAGCAATTATCGGTGCTTTCGTCGTGGTCTTCCTGACGCTGATCGCGATCTTCGCGGAGCGTCCGTTCGGCGGGATCATCGCGCTGTTCGGCGACTCCCCGAACATTCCCAACAACGACCTCATCGACCCCATGACGAGCGCCCCGCTGGGCGCCTGGGGCGGGATCAGCCTTGAGCACCCGCTCGGGCTGGAGCCGGTCAACGGCCGTGACATCTTCGCCCGGATCATCTCCGGCGCCCAGATCTCGCTGCTGGTCGCCTTCCTGGCCACGCTGGTCTCGGTGGTGCTCGGCTCGCTGCTGGGCGTGCTCGCGGGCTTCTTCGGCGGCTGGGTCGACACCCTCATCAGCCGGGCGATGGACGTCTTCCTCGCCTTCCCGCTGCTGCTGTTCGCGATCGCCATCGTCGGCGCCGTCCCCGACCAGGCCCTCGGGCTGAAGGGCAACGGCCTGCGGATCGCGGTGATCGTGTTCATCATCGGCTTCTTCAACTGGCCCTACATCGCGCGCATCGTGCGCGGCCAGACCCTGTCGCTGCGCGAGCGCGAGTTCGTCGACGCCGCCCGCTCCCTGGGTGCCGGCAACAGCTACATCATCTTCCGTGAGATGTTCCCCAACCTCGTGGCGCCGATCCTCGTCTACGCCACGCTGCTCATCCCCACGAACATCCTGTTCGAGGCGGCTCTGTCGTTCCTCGGTGTCGGCGTGAACGAGCCCCAGGCCTCCTGGGGAGGCATGCTCACCAGGGCGGTCGACTACTACCAGACCGCCCCGCACTTCATGATTGTCCCGGGCCTAGCGATCTTCATCACCGTTATGGCGTTCAACCTGCTGGGCGACGGGCTCCGGGACGCCCTCGACCCGCGAGCCCGGTAGCGAACAAGCGACCGTCCTCTATATCACCGTCACTCATGACAAGGGGTATACCACCACGATGAGGAAGATCAACGTACTGGCGCTCGCCGCGCTGGGTACCGCGCTGTCCATGGGACTGGCCGCCTGTGGCGGAACAGCCGGTGGCGGTGGCAACACGTCCTCAGGAAGTCAGGGGACCGGTGCCGCGGCCTCCGCGGCCAAGCACAACGACGCCTACACCAAGGTCGTCAACGCCGCGGACACCAAGGGTGGCACTCTCAAGTTCGCCTACTCCGACGAGCCCGACTCGATGGACCCGGGCAACACGTACTACGCGTTCAACTGGAACTTCACCCGGCTGTACGCCCGCCCGCTGATGACCTACGCCGCCGAGCCCGGCGACGCGGGCCTGAAGCTGGTCCCGGACCTGGCCGAGGGCCCCGGCGAGATGGCCGCGGACGGCCTCTCCTGGACGTACAAGATCAAGAAGGGCATCAAGTACGACGACGGCACCGAGGTCAAGGCCACGGACGTCAAGTACGCCATCGCCCGCAGCAACTTCACCGAAGAGCTCACCGACGGTCCGAAGTACTTCGCCCAGTACCTCGACGCCGGTGACTACAAGGGTCCCTACAAGGACAAGAACCTCGACAACTTCAAGGGCATCGAGACCCCCGACGACTACACCGTCGTCTTCAAGCTGAAGGCGCCGTTCGCGGAGTTCGACTTCCTGGTCGCCAACCCGCAGTCCGCCCCGGTGCCGCAGGCCAAGGACACCGGCGTCGACTACGAGAAGACCGTCGCCTCGACCGGCCCCTACAAGATCGAGAGCTACGAGGTCGGCAAGCAGTTCAACCTCGTCAAGAACGAGAACTGGGACCCGGCCACCGACACCACCCGCAAGCAGCTGCCCGACCGCATCGAGGTCCAGCTGAAGCAGAACGCCGAGGACATCGACAAGCGCCTCATCAGCGGCCAGGTCCACGTCGACCTCGGTGGCACCGGCGTGCAGCCGGCGGCCCGCGCCCAGATCGTCGCGGACGCCAAGCTGAAGGACTCCACGGACAACCCCTTCACGCCGTTCAACCGCTACGCGATGCTGTCGACCGCGGTGAAGCCGTTCGACAACATCGACTGCCGCAAGGCCGTGCAGTACGCCACCGACAAGACCGCCACCCAGGCTCCCTGGGGCGGCCCGCTCGGCGGCGAGATCGGCACCACCGCGATGACCCCGACCACGGTCGGCTACAAGCAGTTCGACCTGTACCCCAACGGTGCCGACCACAAGGGTGACCTCGACAAGGCCAAGGAGCACCTGGCGGCCTGCGGCCAGCCGAACGGCTTCGAGACCAACATCGCGGTCCGCGGTGACCGCACCAAGGAAGTCCAGGTCGCCGAGGCCCTCCAGGCCTCCCTCGACCGGGTCGGCATCAAGGCCACCATCAAGAAGTACCCCTCGGGTGACTGGAGCGCGCAGTACGCCGGCAAGCCGGAGTTCGTGCACGCCAACAAGCTGGGCATCATGATCGCGGGTTGGGGTTCCGACTGGCCGTCCGGCTTCGGTTTCCTGTCGCAGATCGTCGACGGTCGCTTCATCAAGGACTCCGGCAACTACAACATGATGGAGCTCAACGACAAGTCGGTGAACGAGCTGCTCGACAAGGGCATCCAGACCACCGACGCCGCCGCCCGTAACGAGATCTGGGCCCAGGTCGACCAGAAGGTCATGGAGTCTGCCGCCTTCATGTCCTTCGTCTACGAGAAGACCCTGATCTTCCGCCCGTCGACCCTGACCAACGTGTACGTGCACCCGGCCTACGGCATGTACGACTACACGTGGCTCGGCGTCCAGCAGTAGCCCTTCCCTAGTTAGCCAAAGGCAGGTGAAGGCCTGACGGTGCCCGGGAGCGACCCTCCCGGGCACTTCGGCCGAACGATCGTGGTCGCTTTCATCGTCCGCCGCGTGATCGCCGCCGTGCTGATGCTCGCCATCGTCAGCATGGCCACCTTCGCGATCTTCTTCCTCATCCCGCGTGCTCTGGGACAGACCCCCGAGGGCATGGCGTCGCGTTACGTCGGGCGAGACGCCACCCCTGAGGCGATCCAGGGCGCCGTCAAGCGACTGCACCTGGACGATCCGCTCCTGGTGCAGTACGGCCGGTTCGCGCAGGGCATCGTCGCCGGTCAGGACTACTCGCTCGGCCCGCGCAAGGCCGAGTGCCCGGCACCGTGCTTTGGCTTCTCGTTCAACAACAACCAGCCGGTCTGGCCGACGCTGCTCGACCGGCTTCCCGCGACGATCTCCCTCGCCCTGGGCGCCGCGGTCACCTGGGTCGTCGTCGGCGTCAGCGTGGGCGTCATCTCCGCGCTGAAACGTGGCACCGCCATGGACAGGTCGGCCATGACGATCGCCCTGGCCGGAGTGTCGCTCCCCATTTACTTCACCGGCCTGGTGTCGCTGTCGGTGTTCGCGTACACGCTGGGGATCTTCCCCGGCGGCGGCAGCTACACGGCGTTCACCGAGAATCCGATCATGTGGTTCCAGGCGCTCGTCCTGCCGTGGATCACCCTGGCGTTCCTGTACGCCGCCCTGTACGCCCGGCTCACCCGGGCGGGCATGCTGGAGACCATGGGCGAGGACTACATCCGCACGGCCCGCGCCAAGGGTCTCAAGGAGCGGACGGTCGTGACCAAGCACGCCCTGCGCGCCACGCTGACCCCGATCCTCACCATCTTCGGCCTGGACCTCGGCCTGCTGCTGGGCGGCGCGGTGCTCACCGAGAGCACCTTCTCCATCCCCGGCATCGGCAAGCTGGTCATCGACGCGATCCGGAGCAACGACCTGCCCGTCGTCCTGGGCGTGACCCTGTTCGCGGCGATCTTCATCGTCCTGGCCAACTTCATCGTGGACGTGCTGTACGCGGTGGTCGACCCGAGGGTGAGGCTCTCATGACGACTCCCGCACCGGAGTCCTTCCTGGAACTGCGCGACCTGCGCATCCACTTCCCGACCGAGGACGGCCTGGTCAAGTCCGTCGACGGCCTGTCGTTCAAGCTCGACCGGGGCAAGACCCTGGGCATCGTGGGCGAGTCGGGTTCGGGCAAGAGCGTGACCAGCCTCGGCATCCTGGGCCTGCACAAGGGCGGACGCGCCAAGATCTCCGGTGAGATCTGGCTGGACGGCGAGGAGCTCGTCGGCGCGAGCCCCGACCACGTGCGGACCCTGCGCGGCAAGAAGATGGCGATGATCTTCCAGGATCCGCTGTCCGCCATGCACCCGTACTACACGGTGGGCGCCCAGATCATCGAGGCGTACCGGATCCACCACAAGGTCAGCAAGGCCGTCGCCCGCAAGCACGCGATCGACATGCTCGGCCGGGTGGGGATCCCGCAGCCCGACAAGCGGGTCGACGACTACCCCCACCACTTCTCCGGCGGCATGCGCCAGCGCGCGATGATCGCCATGGCGCTCTCCTGCGACCCCGAGCTCCTGATCGCCGACGAGCCCACCACGGCCCTCGACGTGACCGTCCAGGCGCAGATCCTCGACCTGATGCGCGACCTGCAGAGCGAGTTCAACTCCGCGCTGATCGTCATCACCCACGACCTCGGCGTGGTCGCCGAGCTGTCGGACGACATCCTGGTGATGTACGGCGGCAAGTGTGTCGAGTACGGCACGGCCGAAGACACCTTCTACCGGCCCGAGCATCCCTACACATGGGGTTTGCTGGGGTCGATGCCCCGCCTGGACCGTGAGCCCACCGAGCGGCTGCTCCCGATCAAGGGCTCCCCGCCCTCCCTGATCAACGTGCCGTCCGGCTGCGCCTTCAACCCCCGCTGCGCCTTCGCGGGCCGCACCGAGGGCAAGGCCACCTCGGAGGTGCCGCAGCTGCTGGAGACCGACGGCGGCCACCTTGTCCGCTGCCACATGCCCCGCGCGGAACGGCGGTCCATCTGGGAGAACGAGATCAAGCCGATGATGGAGAGCACGTGAGCGAGCGAGCCGGTCAGCACAGCACGACGCTCAGGGTTAGGGAGGACGCGTGACCTCGGTCGACGTCGTTGACGACAAGGGCGGCACGGCCGAGAGGTCCGCCTCCGAAGCGCTGCTGTCCGTGCAGGGCCTGCAGAAGCACTTCCCGGTGACCAAGGGCCTGCTGCGCAGGCAGGTCGGCGCGGTCAAGGCGGTCGACGGGATCAGCTTCGACGTCCGCAAGGGCGAGACGCTCGGCCTGGTCGGCGAGTCGGGCTGCGGCAAGAGCACCACAGGACGGCTGATCACCCGCCTGCTGGAGCCCACCGACGGCAAGATCGTCTTTGAGGGCCACGACATCACCCACATGTCCCAGGCCAAGATCCGCCCGCTCCGCCGCGACATGCAGATGATCTTCCAGGACCCCTACTCGTCGCTCAACCCCCGGCACACGGTCGGCGCCATCGTCGGCGCCTCGTACCGCATCCAGGGGATCCAGACCGAGCAGGGCACCAAGAAGGCGGTCCAGGAGATCCTGGAGATGGTCGGGCTCAACCCCGAGCACTACAACCGCTACCCGCACGAGTTCTCCGGCGGCCAGCGCCAGCGCATCGGCATCGCCCGCACGCTCGCCCTCAAGCCCAAGCTCATCATCGCCGACGAGCCGGTCTCCGCGCTGGACGTGTCGATCCAGGCCCAGGTGGTCAACCTCCTGGAGGACCTGCAGAACGAGCTCGACCTGACCTATGTCATCGTCGCGCACGACCTGTCGGTCATCCGGCACATCAGCGACCGGGTCGCGGTCATGTATCTCGGCAAGATCGTCGAGCTGGCCGACCGCAAGGGCCTGTACGAGTCGCCCATGCACCCGTACACCACCGCGCTGATGTCCGCGGTGCCCGTCCCCGACCCGGCCCGGCGCAAGGACCGCGAGCGCATTCGCCTCCAGGGCGACGTGCCCAGCCCGCTCAACCCGCCGTCCGCCTGCCGGTTCCACACCCGGTGCTGGAAGGCCCAGGAGATCTGCAAGACGGTGGAGCCGCCGCTGGAGACGCTCGCCCCGGGACACCAGGTCGCCTGCCACTTCCCGGAGAACGCCCCCAAGGAGCAGCCCCTGCAGGTCGTCTCCGGCTGACCGCTCCCGCCCGTACGGAGACCTCCGTACGGGCGGGCGGGACGGGTCAGGGAAGCGCGCCCGGCGTGATCAGACCGGTCTCGTACGCCAGGACGACGGCCTGGACGCGGTCGCGCAGGCCCAGCTTGGTGAGCACGTTGCCGACGTGGGTCTTGACCGTCGTCTCGCTCACCACCAGCTCGGCGGCGATCTCCGCGTTGGACATGCCCTTGGCGATCAGCCGGAGCACCTCCAGCTCCCGCTCGGTCAGCCGGTCCAGGCGCGCGGGGGTCGACTGCTGGTGCACCGAGGGCAGGTGCGCGCCGAACTTGTCCAGCAGCCGCCTAGTGACGCTCGGCGCGACGATGGCGTCGCCCGCGGCCACCACCCGGATGGCCTGCACCAGCTCCTCGGGCGGTACGTCCTTCAGCAGGAACCCGCTGGCCCCGGCGCGCAGCGCCTCCACGATGTACTCGTCGAGGTCGAAGGTCGTCAGCACCAGCACCCGCGGCACGTGCGCGCCCACGGTGGCCTCCCGCACGATCCTGCGGGTCGCCTCGATGCCGTCGACACCCGGCATCCGGATGTCCATCAGGACCACGTCGGGCAGCAGCGCCCGCGACTGGTCCTGCGCGGCCTTGCCGTCTCCCGCCTCGCCGACCACGGTGAGATCGGGCTCGGCCTCCAGAATCAGGCGGAAGCCGGTGCGCAGCAGTGGCTGGTCGTCCACCAGCAGCACTCTGATCGTCATCACGTGTCCTTGAGGGGGAATCGGGCATTGACCTCGAATCCGCCCCCGGGACGCGGGCCGATCCTCAGAAGTCCACCATAGAGGGCGACGCGCTCGCGGATGCCCGCCAATCCGTGCCCGGTCACCTCCTCGCCGTCCCTGTCCCTGTCGTCCCCGTCGTCCCTGTCGTTCCCATCGTCCCCGTCATTCCTGTCGCCCCTTTCGTGCGCCTTCGGGCCCAGACCGTCGTCCTCGACGTGGACGGCGAGCCCGCCCGGTTCGTGCCGCACCGTCACCCAGGCCCGCGCCTGCGGCCCCGCGTGCCGCAGGCTGTTGGTCAGGGCCTCCTGGACCAGCCTGTACGCGGCCAGGTCGACGCCGGGAGGCAGTGACCCCGCCGCGTCCGGCGCCTCCGCCGTCCCCGGGGCTCCTCGCTCGTCCTCGATCCACAGCTGCGTCCGCAGCCCCGCCTCACGCATCTGGTCGACCAGGGCCGGGATCTCCCGCACCCCCGGCTGCGGGCTGCGCTCGGCGGGCGTCCCCTCGGTCCTGAGCACGCCCACCATGCTGCGCATCTCCGCCATCGCGGTCCGGCCGAGCTCCTCGATCGCCGACAGGGCCTCGCGCGCCCCGTCGGGGTTGCTGGCGAGCACCCGGCGCGCCGCGGCGGCCTGGACGGTCATCACGCTCACGTGGTGGGCGACCACGTCGTGCAGCTCGCGGGCGATGCGGGAGCGCTCCTCGGCCCTGGCGGCCCGGGTGTCGGCCTCCCGGGCGCGTTCCATGCGCCGCGCCCGGTCGCGCAGCTCCGCCTGGTAGGCCCGGCGCAGCCGCACGCTCCGGCCGGCGATCCACAGGGAGGTGGTGAGGACGGCCATCAGCAGGTGGCCGCTCCACCCGCTCCACCCGCCGAGCCCGCCGAGCCCGCCGCCCGCCGCCGACGACAGGACGTGACCGGTGAGGGCCAGCGCCGGAGCGCACAGGCTCAGCGCCAGGCCGCGCCGGGCGGCGATCGTGTAGACCATCACGAGGGTGACGAGCCAGAGCAGGGAGGGATTCCGCCCCGCCGAGGTCAGCGCGACCTCGGCCAGGCAGACCAGGAAGAGCATCAGGAACGGCTGCCGGCGGCGCAGCGCCACCGACAGGCAGCCCGCCACGATCAGGCCGAGGCTCATCGCGTCGGGCGCCCTCAGGCGGCCGGGGTCGCCGAAGACGTGGGCCATGTGGGCGAAGGGGACCGAGGCGGCGGCCAGCGCTCCACCGAAGATCACGTCGGGAATCAGCGGGTGCCCGTGGAACCACGTCCGCAGGCTGCCGATGGTGTTGCGCACACAATCAATTTAGGCGCCCTCACCCCGTCGCCACCCTGCCAGAGGTGGATATCCCCCTCATCCCCACGAAGGATCCCCCGGAGAACACCGTGTGGACGCGCCCGGGACCGGCCTCCTCGCGCCCGGGACCGGCCTCCTCGCGCCCGGGACCGGCCTCCTCGCGCCCGGGACCGGCCTCCTCGCGCCCGGGACCGGCCTCCTCGCGCCCGGGACCGGCCTCCTCGCGCCCGGGACCGGCCTCCTCGCGCCCGGGACCGGCCTCCTCGCGCCCGGCACCGGACCGGTAGGGGCGGGGCCGGGAGGGGCGGGGGCCGGGGGAGCCGGGGTTGAGCGGCCTCGCCGTCGACGCGGCGGCACCGGCACCGGCGCCGCGATCCCTACAGCTCGTCGGTGGCCGCCCGCGAGGTCTTGGCGGGGCGCCGGTTGCTGCGGACGGTGTCGCCGGGCTGCCGCTCGGGGACGGGCGGGGGAGTGCCGCCGAACTCCGGGCACAGGTCCTTGTAACTGCACCAGCCGCACAGCCTGCTGGGCCTGGAGCGCCACTCGCCCGTCTCCAGTGCCCGCTCGATGGCCTGCCACAGGGCCTGGACCTTGCGCTCGGTGGCCAGGAGGTCGGCCTCGTCGGGGGTGTAGCGCAGGACCTCGCCGCCGCCCCCGAGATACATCAGCTGGAGCATGCGGGGCACCGAGCCGCGCAACCGCCACAGGACCAGCGCGTAGAACTTCATCTGGAACAGCGCCTTGGCCTCGAAGGCGGGGCCGGGGGCACTGCCGGTCTTGTAGTCGACGACGCGGACCTCCCCGGTGGGCGCCACGTCCAGCCGGTCGATGTAACCCCGCAGCATCAGGCCGCTGCCGAGCACCGCCTCCACGTAGAGCTCCCGCTCGGCGGGCTCCAGGCAGGTGGGGTCCTCGAGGGTGAAGTAACGCTCCAGCATGGCGCGGGCCTGGGCCAGCCACTCGTCGCGGTCGCCGTCGCCGGTGAACATGCCCGCGTACGAGGGATCCTCCTCCTGGAGCCTGCGCCACTGGGGCTCCAGGAGGTCCTGGGCCGCGGAGGCCGTGCGCTCGGGGGCGGGCAGGTCGTACAGGCGCTCCAGCACCGAGTGGACCATCGTGCCGCGCACCGCGGCGGGCGACGGCGGCTCGGGAAGCCTGTCGATCACCCGGAAGCGGTAGAGCAGCGGGCACGTCATGAAGTCCCCCGCGCGCGACGGCGACAGGGCTCCGACGATCGTGGGCTCGGTCAGCGACATGACCGCACTGTAGGTCACGGTGACGACAGTTTGTGCCCGAGGCGCCCCGTGGCGTCTGCCGGAGGCCCGGCGGCGCGTACCATCGAGGCCTGAGGGTGGACTGGACGAGGAATGGTGAGCCAGCGGTGAGCAGCGACAGCCCACGCCGGGACAATCCAGGGTTGCGGATGGGCCGCCCGTTCGGCATCCCGATCTACGTCTCGCCGACCTGGTTCATCGTGGCGGCGTTCATCACCTACTCGTTCCAGAGCGTGGTGGCCTACAGGCTGCCCGACCTGAACATCCCGCTCACGTACGTCGTCGCGTTCGTCTTCGCGGTGCTGCTGTACGCCTCGGTGCTCCTGCACGAGCTGGCGCACTGCGTGGTGGCCAGGATGTACGGCCTGCCGGTACGGCGCATCACCCTTTACCTGCTCGGCGGCGTCTCGGAGATCGAACGCGAGCCGGAGACCCCCGGCAGGGAGTTCATGGTGGCCTTCGCCGGGCCGCTGCTCTCGCTCGGGCTGGCCGGGCTCGGCTTCGCCGCCTCCTACGTCATCGACCCCGGCACGGTCGCCGGCGTCCTGGTCTTCCAGCTCTGGCTCGCCAACCTGATGGTCGGGGTCTTCAACCTGCTGCCGGGACTGCCGCTCGACGGCGGGCGCATGCTGCGGGCGGGCGTCTGGAAGATCACCCGCAAGCCCCTCTCCGGCACGATCGCGGCGGCGTGGGCGGGCCGCGTGCTGGCCGTCATTTTGGTGGCGGTCCCCCTCGGGCTGGCACTGGTGACCGGCCAGTCCCCGGACCTGATGATCATCTGGTCGGTGCTGCTGGCCGCCTTCATCTGGTTCGGCGCGACCCAGGCGTTGCGCGGCGCCCGCGTACGGGCCCGCATCCCCGGCGTCAACGCCCGCGCCCTGGCCAGGCGGGCCATCGCGGTGACCGGCGACGTGCCGCTGGCCGAGGCCCTGCGCCGGGCCGCCGAGGCGCAGGCGGGGGCGATGGTGGTGGTCGACCACGAGGGACACCCCACGGGCATCGTCAACGAGGTCGCGGTGGAGGCCACCCCGGAGAGCCGCCGCCCCTGGGTGACGGCGGGTTCGCTGTCGCGCAGCCTGGAGCCGTCGCTGGTGCTGGCCGCGGACCTGGAGGGGGAGTCGCTGATCGACGCCATGCGCGAATCCCCCGCGGGGGAGTATCTCCTGGTGGAGCGCGGCGGTGAGATCTTCGGGGTGCTCGCGACCTCGGACGTCAACCGCGTGTTCAGTGGGGTTTAAGCGAACCACATGTGGTTCACAGGCGTCTCACTGGATACTCGCCGGTGACAGGGGCGGCAGGAGAGGATCATGCCTGTTTGTCCCACTCGTCTTCGGCACTTACCAGGACTAGGGTTTTGGCCAGCGAACGGGCTGGCCATGTAGCTTAAGGGACGTCAATTGGCACCCCCCCAAACACCGGCTCCGGCCGGCGATCTCACGCCGGAGCTTCTCGGCGCCCCCGAATGGACCGACCAGATGGTCGCGGCCGCGGGCATTCCCATGTACGACATCCCGTTCCTCACGGTCGGTGGCGGCATGGGATCCTTCGTGACGCTCGACTACCTGAGGGTCTACGGCGTTCCCACCTCACAGATGCGGGTGGTGTCCAACATCGACCACCCGTGGCAGACCTACGAGTTCCTCACCAGGTGCTCGCAGATCCCCCGGGGGGAGCGGATCCGCTCCGACTCCTCCTCCCGGCCGGACAACCTGTGGGGATTCCCCTCCTACGCCCTGGAAGAGGCGTGGAAGGAGAAGAAGCCGTCATACCTGTGGCAGATCCTCACCGAGCCGCTCCTGAACGACTACTGGACCCCGCGCGCCGGCACCGTCTTCGAGAACCTCGAACGCGAGGCCAAGCGCATCAACTACTGGGACATGCTGGTCAAGGGGCAGGTGCGGATGGTCCGCCGCAGGGCGGGCGGCGGATACTTCACCGTGGTCACCCCGCCCGACGGCGCGGCGCCGACCAAGCGCATCATCTTCCGCTCGCGCTTCGTGCACATCGCGATCGGCTACCCGGGCCTGAAGTTCCTGCCCGACCTGCAGGAGTTCCGCACCAAGCACGGCGACTACCAGCACGTCGTCAACGCCTACGAGCCGCACGAGCAGGTCTACGAGTTCCTGAAGACCCGGCCGGGCACCGTGGTCATCCGCGGCGGCGGCATCGTCGCCTCCCGGGTGCTCCAGCGGCTGTTCGACGACCGGGAGCGGCACAACCTGCAGACCCAGATCGTCCACATCTTCCGCACGTTCGTCAGCGGCTCCCACGGCCCGCACGTCTGGTCGCGCCGCAAGGGCGGGGACGGCTGGGCCTACCAGGGCTTCAACTACCCCAAGTCGGTGTGGGGTGGCCAGCTCAAGGCGGAGATGCGCAAGCTGGAGGGCGTCGACCGGGCGAAGAAGTACAAGGAGATGGGCGGCACCAACACCCCCTTCAGGCGGCGCTGGCAGGAGCAGATGCGGGCGGGCCGCAGCGGCGGCTACTACCACGCCGTGCAGGGCACCGTCGACCGCGTGGAGCAGGGCCCCGACGGCCGGCTCGTCAGTTACGTGCGCAGCGGCGACGGCATCGTCCGGGAGCCGGTGTCCGACTACATCATCGACTGCACGGGTCTCGAGGCCGACATCGCCGAGCACCGGATCTTCGCGGACCTGCTCCAGCACGGCGGGGCGGGCCGCAACCCGGTGGGCAGGCTGGACGTGGAGCGTCACTTCGAGGTGAAGGGGACGGCCAGCGGCGACGGTGCCCTCTACGCCTCGGGGTCGGCCACGCTCGGCGGCTACTTCCCCGGCGTCGACACCTTCCTCGGCCTGCAGATCGCGGCCCAGGAGATAGCGGACGACCTGGCGAATCGGGGATTCGTCAAGAAGATGGGGCCGCTGCGGTCGACCTCGCAGTGGTTCAAGTGGGCCCTCAACTCGCCGGTGTAAGGAGTAATTCCCCGTGGTTCCGACCCTGTGGGGCCGTATTCAGACGCGCCTTTTCATGCTCGCCACCGTCGGCGTGGTCATCACCCTGCTGATCGTGCCGCTGCTTCCCGGTTCCTCCGGGCCGCTCTCCGGCCGCTACGTCAACGGTCTCCTGGTCATCGCCGCGGTGGCCGTGCTGGGGGTCGTCTGGGAGCTGATATACCACTTCCTGATGCAGTTCAGATGGGAGAAGGACTGGCCGACCCTCTTCGGCCTGCTGACGCTCGTGCCCGAAGGTCTTGTGCTGTACTTTTTGCTACGGTCCGGTGCAGTTGATTTCATCGATCCGGTTCCGCCGGCCGCCTTCTGGACGCACTTCACCGTCGTCTGGGTATGCATCTGGTTGGTGACGAACGGCCCCATGAGGGTGCCGTTCATCCGGTGGCGTTTCCGGGGAGGGAGAGTTCTGTGACCGACCAGGGCTTCGGGGTGGTGCGTCCGCTTCCGGGCAACGGGCTGGTGGCCCATGAGGACGGCCTGCTGCTGGTGTGCGACGCGGCCGAGGCCGTCGTTGGGGATCTGCTGGGGGCGCTGCGGGAGACCGCGGCCTCCGGCGGCGACGGCCGGGCGCTGGCCCGCCGGGTCGCCCAGATCCTCGCCGTCATGATGGGTGAGCCGGTGGCGTGCGCCGTCGCCGGGCCCGTCGGCGGGGGAGTGGCCGTTCTGGTCAGCGGTCCGGCGTTCGCGTCGGTGACCGGTGCGAACGGCGAGATCCAGCTGGCCGGGCGTGACGCGCTCACCTGGTCCGACCGGCTGGTTCCCGGCCCGGTGACCCGGGTGGAGCTGCGCCTGCCCGACGCGGGGGCCGCGCACCCGCTGTCGCGGCTGGACGCCGGAGTGATCGTCGCGGGCGGGGTCTGGTGCGACCTGACCGAGGCGGGCGCCGCCCCGCGGGCCGTGTCGCGGGTGGAGCCCGCCGCGCCCCAGGGGCAGCACGTCCAGCATCCCGCGCCCCGGATGGAGCCCGTGGCCCCCGCGCCCACTCCGATGCCCGCGCCGCCCGAGCGGGCGGCGCCCCCCGAGTGGTCGGCCCCGCCGGAGGCCGCCCCGCCGGCGCCCTACCCGATGGGCCCGGCCGAGCCCTACCCGCCGATCGCCCCGCCGGTGGAGCCGCGGCGCGAGCCGCAGCCGCAGGGGTGGCACTCCGAGCCGATGCCCGCGGTCCCCCCGCAGGGCCCGCTCTCCTCTCCCGGTCACCCGGGTGCCCATGCCGGCGGCCCCTCCACCGGGCCCGCCCCCGCGGTCGTCCACCACGAGGACATCGACACCGCCATGGCGAGCGGGATGGGCGGAGACCCCATCGACGTGCGCGACCAGCCGTTCGAGTACGAGCTGCTGACGCCCGGCAACGAGCCCCCGGCGGGGCCCGCGCCGGGCCCCGAGGCCGAGCCCGAGGCGCGGCCGCTGGTCTACGGGGTCGACTGCAAGAACGACCACTTCAACGACCCGCGCGTTCCCTACTGCGCGGTCTGCGGCATCGCGCTGGTCCAGCGCACCCTCGTTCCGTACAAGGGGCCGCGCCCGCCGCTGGGGGTGCTGCTCCTGGACGACGGCCTGACGCTGCGGCTCGACACCGACTATCTGGTGGGCCGCGACCCCGAGCGGGCTCCCGAGGTGGCCGACGGCTCGGTGCGCCCGGCCAAGGTCACCAGCCCCGACGGCTCGGTCTCCCGCCGCCACCTGCGGGTGGCGCTGGACGGCTGGGACGTCAACCTGGTCGATCTGGGGTCGGTCAACGGTACCCAGATCCAGCCGCCCGGCGACCCCAACTTCTACGACATCCCGCCGAACGAGCCGGTCGCGATCCTGCCCGGCACCACCGTGCGGATCGGCGTCTCGCGCACCATGCGTTACGAGTCGCACCGCAACCGCTGAGAGCGTCCTTCGCCTTCCGGGCGGCACGGCCACGGCCGTGCCGCCCGGCGTGTTCTCCGGGGCGGCACGGCCGGACGGTCAGAGGGGGAGGGGTCAGGGCTGCGGGACCGGGGCGCGCAGGGCGGAGACGGCCTCGGCCCAGTCGACGGGGTCGGGGTCCTGCTCGGCGCGGACCAGCAGGTGCGCGCCCTCGGGAGCGTTCGCGGTGTCGGAGGCCACCACCAGCGCGCCCTCGGGGACCGGGCCGGAGGTGGCCTCCACTCCGAGCCTGGCCAGCCGCTGGGCCAGTGCCGAGGCCCGGCTCCCTCCGGTGACGACCAGGGGGCGGCCCCACAGCGTCGCGAGGGTGAGCGCCACGTGGGCGGCCGCGTCGCCCCCCGAACCGTGGTGCACCGCCACCGGCCCCGCCTCGGAGCCGGGCCCGGCCTGCTCGAACACGAACGCGGACGCGGACGCGGACGGCGACGGTGACCCGGGCACGGCCACGGTCACCACGCGGCAGGTGGCGCCGTCGCGCACACCGGCGTAGCCGGGGACACCCGCGGGCAGCACCAGCAGGTCCGGACGGGCGCCGGAGGCCAGCCCCGGCAGCTCGCCCGCCACGTCCGCGCTGAACCGGCTCACCACCCTGCTGTCCGAGCCGCGCTCGCGTGCCGTGGCGGCCAGGGTCTCCAGCTCGTGAAGGGTCTCGGCCAGCTCGGCCAGCTCCGAGGAGAGGCCGCTGCCGACCTCCAGCCGACCCGCCGGGTAGGGGCGCAGGTGGCCCAGGACCACCTCGGACGGGGATGCTGCCAGGGCCAGGGTGGTGGCCAGGCCGACCAGCGGGGCCTGCTCGGCGGGAGGCTCGGGCACGACCACCAGCACCCGGTGGGCGGCGGTCACCCCAAGGGCGGCGCGCTCGGCGTCGGCGATGTCGCGGGCCACCCGCCTGTCGGGGTAGAGCCTGCGCACCAGCGGGCCGGTCATCGCGGTCGTGACGAGGGCCATGACCACCATCAGCGAGTACAGCTCGTCGTCGAGCACGCCCTTCTGCAGGCCGACGGTGAGGATGACGATCTCGGTGAGCCCCCGCGTGTTGAGCAGGGTGGCGAGCGTCCAGGACTGCCGGTTGGGCAGCCGCTGCGTCCGGGCGGCGGCGTAGGAGCCGAGCATCTTGCCGCCGATCGCGACGGCCAGGATCGCGGCGAGCGTGCCGAGGCTGGACAGGTCGAGCTCGCGCAGGTTGACGTTGAGACCCGCCACCACGAAGAACATCGGCAACAGCAACAGCACGGCGAGCTGCTCCAGCCGCTCCAGGATCTCGTGGTTGAGCCGCTCGGCCCCCTCGCGGGGCATCACGGTGCCGAACACGAACGCCCCGAAGATGAAGTGGACGTGCATCCACTCGGTGGCCCAGGCCGACCCGATCAGGCCGATGAGCACCAGCGAGAGCAGCCCGGGCGTCAGCCGCCCGGCCTTCTCGTACGCGGGCACCAGGCGGGCCAGCAGTGGCTTGACAACCAGGAACATCACCAGCGCGTACGGCAGGGCGAGCAGGACCTTCCACTGCCCCTCGGCCTCTCCCGCCCCGGCGATGCCCACCACCACCGCCAGAACGGTCCAGGCGAGCACGTCGATGACGGCCGCCGAGGCCAGGGCGAGACCGCCGAGCGTGATGCGCTGCATCCCCCGGTCGGTGAGGATCCTGGCCAGCACCGGGAACGCGGTGGCGGCCATCGCCGCGCCCATGAACAGCACGAACGGCAGGGTCCTGTCGCCGCCCACGTGCTCGCCCGCGATGGCCAGCGCGAGCACGCACCCCAGGACGAACGGCACCACCGTCGAGCCGAGCGCCACGGTCACCGCGATGCGGCCCTTGCCCTTGACCAGCTTCTGGTCCAGCTCCAGGCCGACGACGAACATGAACAGCACGAGACCGACGTTGGCCAGGGCCTGCAGGGGCGGACGCATCTCGGGTCCGAACAGCTTGTCGCCGATCAGGGGGCCCAGCAGCGTGGGGCCCAGCAGGATGCCCGCCACGATCTCGCCGATGACCGGTGGCTGGCCGAGCCGTCTGGCGAGCGCCCCGAACAGGCGCGCCGCCGCGAGGACGATGACAAGATCGAGCAGGAGCAGATCCATATGGAGCACTTGCGAGCACGCTTTCCGTATGCAAAGAAAAGCCCCGAGAATGTCGAGGGCGACGTTACCGTGTGCGGGATGTCGTCGCGAACGTTGCGCAGGCATGGAGGGAGACCGTTGGTGGAAGGCATCGCCGATTACGAGTTCGTCCGGTCACTGGGGGCGGGCAATCACGGCGAGTTCTACTTGGCGAAGAAGCCGGAACGGTTGCCCGTCGAGGCGGACCTGGTCGCGGTGAAGGTGGTGGGCGGCACCGGGAACGACGCGTTCCGCCGCGCCACGCGGGAACTGAAGGCGTTCGCCGCGGTGCGATCCCCGTACCTGGTGCGGCTCTACGACGCGGGCCAGCAGGGCGGGGTGTTCTACTACTCGATGGAATACCTGCCGGGCGGCTCGCTGGCGCATCCCGCGGAGCGTCCCTCGCGCGAGCGGGTGCTGCGCTCGATCGCCTGCGTGTCCCACGCGGCGCAGGCGCTGCACGAGGAGGGCATCGTCCACCGTGACATCCGTCCCGGCAACGTGCTGCTCACCGACGACGGCGGCAAGCTCTCGGATCTGGGCCTGTCGCAGGTGCTGATGCCGGGCGCGACGGTGACCGGGATGGGCGACATCGGCTCGGTGGAGTTCACCGACCCCACGCTGCTGCAGGGGGAGACGCCCACCCCCGCCGGAGACGTGTGGTCGCTGGGCGCGACGCTGCACTGGGCGGTGAGCGGCAACGGCCTCTACGGGGAGCTGCCCACCCACGACCCGCTGCTGACCCTGCGCAAGGTGTACAGCGCGACGCCGTCGATCGACCCTGGGCTGGAGCCCGAGCTGTCGGACCTGGTCCAGGCGTGCCTCGGCGACGCGGCCAAGCGGCCCACCGCCAGGGGGGTGGCCGACCGGCTCTACGCGCTGCTGGCCTGAGAGACCCTGCCGGTCTGAGAGGTTCCGCCGGTCGGAGGTCCGACGGGGCCTCTCGGGTCCGGGAGGGGAGCCCGGCCGGTGGGGCGGCCGGGCGCCGCGGTGTCCGGCCCCGGGGTGTCGGGCCGGTGTCTCGTCCGGGCCGTCGCCTTGTCCGGGCCGGTGTCTCGCGTGAGGAGCCGGCCTACGCGTCCCGGGGCCGCGTGCCGGTGGGGCGCAGGCGGTCCAGCTCGGTGTCGAGCATCCGTTCCAGGCGCGCGGCGCCGAGCCTGTCCGGATAGAGCAGGTGGTGTGCGCTCAGCCCGTCGACGAGGGCGAGCAGCCGCTCGGTGACGTCGTCGAGGTCGTCGCCGGTGACGACCTCCCCGCCGGCGGCCGCCGCGCCGAGCAGGCTGCGTACCAGGTAGCGCAGCTCCTCGGCCTCGGCGCGCTGCGCCTCCAGCATCGCCGGGCTGGTCATGCTGCGGCTCCAGAAGCCGATCTCCAGCCCGCTCTCCCGGGCGCGCTCGTCGTCCAGCGGAAGGTTGTCGAGGAGGAGCTCGCGCAGCGCGGCCAGCCCGGTGAGACCGGCCAGCTTGCCGCGCAGGCGCTCCACGATGCGCCGGTGCGAGGAGCGCAGCGCCGACAGCATGATGTCGTCCTTGTCGGCGAAGTAGTGGGTCAGCACGCCGTTGGAGTAACCGGCCTCCCTGGCGATGGCCCGGGTCGTGGCGGCCTCGATGCCCTCGCGCAGGATGATGCGGCGCGCGGCCTCGACGACCTCCTCGCGGCGCTCGCTGTGATTGACGATCTTCGGCACCTCACTCCTTCCCGAACGGATTCGTTGACATTTTAGTCGGTCGCCCGTCTATTATCCGCTAAGACATGAGGAGGACTCGTTATGACCGTCGTCACCCTCGGCGTGCACATCGTGGACGTGCTCGCCAGGCCGGTGGAGTCGATCCCCGCCGGGCAGGACACCCACCTGCTGGAGCAGATCCGCGTCACCGCCGCGGGCGCCGCCGCCGCGACCGCCGTCGATCTGGCCGCGCTCGGCCTCCCGGTGGCCTCGGTGGGAGCGATCGGCGACGACGAGCTCGGAGACCTGCTCGTCATGATCATGGAGCGGCGCGGGGTCGACGTGACCGGGATCGTGCGCAAACCGGGGGAGCAGACCGCCGCCTCGATCCTGCCGATCCGTCCCGACGGCGGGCGCCCGTCCTTCCACGTCCCCGGCGCCAACCTGGGCCTGTCCACCGCCGACGTCGCCCGCGAGACCGTCCTCGGCGCGCGCGTCGTGCACCTGGGCGGCATGGACGTCACCTGGGGCCTGTACGACCCCGCGTTCTTCGCGCTGCTGGACGAGGCGCGAGCCGCGGGCACGATCGTCACCATGGACCTGCTGTCCAACATGCCGGACCTCATGCAGGGGGCCCGCGGCTTCCTCCCGCACGTCGACTACCTCCTGCCCAACGAGGAGCAGGCGCTGCTGATGAGCGGCGCCGCCGGGGTGGAGGAGGCCGCGCTGTCCCTGCTGGCCGATGGCCCCTCGGCCGTCCTGGTCACGCTCGGCGCGGACGGGAGCCTGATCGCCGACGCGGAAGGCCTCACCCGCGTTCCCGCCCTCGACGTCCCGGTGGTCGACACCACCGGGTGCGGCGACGCCTACTGCGCCGGGTTCATCGCCGGTCTGGTCGACGGCCGCGACGTGGCCGGCGCCGCGCGGCTCGGCACCGCGCTGGCCGCCCGCGTCGCCGGGGGCCTCGGCTCGGACGCGGGCCTGGACGGGGCGCGGGAGCTCCGCGACGAGAAGTGACCCGGCCGCCCGCGACCCCGGTCCGGGGTCCTGCGGGCGGCGGGAGCGGCCGTGAACCGCCCGAACCCAGCCAGACGTGAATCCAGACCCGAAAGGACGACGCATGTCCATCGACGCCAAACTCAGGGAGCGGGCCGCCAAGGTCGTCCCCGGCGGCATGTACGGCCATCTCAACGCGGCCCTGCACGGTCCCGCCTACCCGCAGTTCTTCGTCGGGGGAGAGGGCTGCCGCCAGCGTGACGCCGACGGGCGCGAGTACGTCGACCTCATGTGTTCCTGGGGGCCCGTCGTGCTCGGCCACCGTCACCCCGCCGTCGAGAGCGCCGTCGCGGCCCAGCTCGCCGCGGGCGACTGCCTCAACGGTCCCGGCCCCGTCTACGTGGAGCTCGCCGAGTTGCTGGTGGAGACCGTCCCGCAGGCCGACTGGGTGATGTTCTCCAAGAACGGCACCGACGCCACCACCCAGGCGCTGATGGTCGCCCGCGCGGCCACCGGCAGGACCAAGGTCCTCATGGCGCACGGCGCCTACCACGGGGCCGACCCGTGGTGCACGCCCAGCCCGGCGGGGACCACCCCCAACGAGCGCGCGGACCTGGTCGAGTTCACCTACAACGACCTCGCCAGCGTCGAGGCCGCCGCGGCCGGGGCGGAGGGCGACGTCGCCGCGATCATCGTGACGCCGTTCAAGCACGACTCGTTCGAGGACCAGGAGCTCGTCGCCGCGGAGTTCGCCAGGGGGGTCCGGGCGCTGGCCGACCGCATCGGGGCCGCGCTGGTGATCGACGACGTGCGCGGGGGCTGGCGGATCGACCTGGGCGGCTCCTGGGAGCCCCTGGGGGTGCGCCCCGACCTGTACGCCTTCAGCAAGGCCATGGCCAACGGCCACCCGATCGCCGCCGTCACCGGCGTGGACTCCCTGCGCGGGCCCGCCCAGACGCTCTACTCCACCGGCTCCTTCTGGTTCAACGCCGCCCCGATGGCCGCGGCCAAGGCCACGATCGAGACGCTGCGCGCCGTCGACGGCATCGCCCTGATGGAGCGCGCCGGCACCCGCCTGCGCGAGGGCCTCGCCGCCCAGGCCGCCTCCCACGGGTTCACGGTCAACCAGACGGGGCCGGTGCAGATCCCGTGGCTCTCCTTCGAGGGCGACGCGACCCTGGACAAGGGCATGTTCTGGGCCGCGGCCTGCCTGGAGGAGGGGGTCTACCTCCACCCGTGGCACAACTGGTTCCTGTCGGCGGCCCACACCGATGCCGACATCGACCGGGCGCTCCAGGGCACCGACGCCGCCTACGCCAAGCTCAGGGCCCGCTTCGGCGCCGACTGACCCCCGGGCTCAGGGGTCCGCTTCGGTGCCGGCCGGACGTTCATGGGGCGCCTGCGGCGGCGTACGGCTGGCGCCGGACGTCGTCCCGCAGGCGGGCCCACTGCAGGTCGTCCAGACGCGTGCCGCCGGGGCCGGGCAGCATCCCGCGCAGCAGGGCCTCGCGGGTGAAGCCCGCGCGCTCCAGCACGCGCTGCGAGGCGAGGTTGTCCGGGGAGGTGCCCGCGATGATCCGGGCCAGGGAGGTGTGCTCGAAGGCCCAGCCGACCAGCAGGTCCACCGCCCTGGCGGCGAAGCCCCTGCCGCGAAACTCCGGCAGCACGCTGTAGCCCGTCATGGCCTGCCCCAGCGGGGGGATCACACCGCTGAGCTGGATGTCCCCGGCGAACGCGCCCGTCTCGGCGTCCAGGATCGCGATCTCGGCCCCCGTACCGGCCAGCCAGCTCGCACCCGCGGTGCGGCACCGCTCCTCGGCCTGCTCGAAGGTGGAGGGCTCGGAGGGGACGCTGTGCCTCATGACGTCGGGCAGGTTCCGCAGCGCCAGGTAGTCGGCGGTGTCGGCGACGGTGAGCCGCCTGAGCCGCACGACCCCGTCGGTCAGCGATCCACCGGGGAACTCCGGCAGGAAGGGCGTCACGCGCTCGCCGGAGTCGCCGCGCAGGCGCGCGAAGGCGACCAGGTCGCCCCGGGTGCCGTCGCGCTGCTCCTCGGCCCCGCGCCGCACGCCCTCGCGATGGAAACCCGCGGCCAGGGCGACCCGCTGGCTGGCCAAGTTCTCCACGTTGGCGAACAGTTCGACGCGCTCGGCCCCGTGGCCGAACCCCCACGCGGTCAGCGCGGCGGTGGCGGCCGTGGCCACCCCGCGGCCCCGCGCCCACGGCGCGACCAGGTAGCCGATCTCGACGCCCCCCCGGGGACGGGCCATGAGGCCGATGTTGCCCACCCACTCGCCCGTCGCCGCGTCCGCGATCGCGAACGGCGCCCCGCCCGTCTGCCATTCCTCCTGGCACCGCTCCATGTACTGGAGCGCGTCGTCCCGGGTGTACGGCACGGGTATGAGGGGGAGGAAGTGGACGATCTCGGGGTCGGCGCAGGCGCGGGCGATCGCCTCGGCGTCGGCCGGGGCCAGCGGCCTCAGGACGACGGGGCCGGCCGGAATCACATCGTGGGGAAACACACCACAACAGCTACCAGGTGCTGTCTTACGGGGCGAATCATTTTGTGGATCATCCCTGTTCATCCGCTTCGGCTTCCGTCCTCCGGCTCCCGTTTCCCCTCCTCGTCCCCGGCGCCAGGGGATTCCGCTCCCGCCCCGCGCGACCGTGTTCCCCCGGCGTCCCCCGAGCGTCCCCCTGGCGTCCCCCGGGCGTCCGAGGGCACCGCCGCGCGCCGATAACCTTGCGTTCATGGGTTTTCGCAGGCATGGGCCGTTTCAGGCCGGGGATCAGGTTCAGCTCACCGACCCCAAGAACAAGCGTCACACGGTGACGCTGAAGGAAGACGGCGTCTTTCACACGCACAAGGGCGGGATCCCGCACAGTGAGCTGATCGGCCAGCCCGAGGGCTCGGTGGTGCGTTCGTCCGGCGGCACCCAGTATCTGGCGTTCAGGCACCTTCTCGAGGACTACACGCTGTCCATGCCTCGCGGCGCGGCGGTCATCTATCCCAAGGACTCGGCCCAGATCGTGGGCATGGCCGACATCTTCCCCGGCGCCCGGGTGGTGGAGGCGGGCGTCGGCTCCGGCGCGCTCACCTGTTTCCTGCTGCGCGCCATCGGCTCCGAGGGCAGCCTCACCTCGTACGAGCGGCGCCAGGACTTCGCCGAGATCGCCACCAAGAACGTGGAGAAGTTCTACGGCGGCCCGATGAAGCAGTGGCGCCTGGTGGTCGGCGACTTCGTCACCGATCTCGACGAGGGCGACGTCGACCGGATCATCCTGGACATGCTCGCCCCGTGGGAATGTGTGGACGCCGCGGCCGGAGCTCTCACCCCAGGGGGTGTGATCTGCTGTTATGTCGCAACCACAACCCAGCTGTCGCGTACGGTCGAAACTCTCCGGGAGCACGGGAGTTTCACCGAGCCCCATGCGTGGGAGACCCTGGTTCGTGACTGGCATGTCGAGGGGCTGGCCGTGCGACCCGACCACAGGATGGTCGGCCACACCGGGTTCCTGGTCACGGCCCGTCGCATGGCCGACGGGGTGACGCCACCACCTCGACGTAGACGTCCGGCGAAGGGGGCACATGGCGAGGAGTCCGCGACTTCCACGTCTTCCGCCACATGATGACGATTCGGCCACGACGGCCCGTGAGAGAGTGACACGGGGGCAGACCTTCGTGTTCTTATGCTTCTAGTGCTAAATGCACCAAAAGGGATTAATCGCCGCGCACTTAATGTAGTCATATGAACACTGCTCAGCCAGGTAAGGGACAGCCCTTAGATGGGTAGGGTTTTGAGTAGTCGGTCTCGACTGGGAAGGAGGTGACGCCGTGGCAGCTCGCGACGACGCTGAGGCTCGTGCCGCGCAGCGCGAACGGGAGGTCGCCGACCTCACAACACAGGTCTCCTTCCTGCAGGAGGAGATCACCGCGTTGCGTCGGAAGCTGACGGAGTCTCCCCGGCAGGCCAGGATTCTCGAAGAGCGTCTCCATGACGTGCAGGCGAACCTCGCGGCCGTAACCGGCCAGAACGAGCGTCTGGTGGCCACCCTCAAGGAGGCCAGGGACCAGATCGTCGCCTTGAAGGAGGAGGTAGACCGGCTGGCGCAACCGCCGTCCGGGTTCGGCGTGTTCCTCGAAACCAGAGAAGACGGCACGGTGGAGGTCTTCACCGGTGGCCGCAAACTGAGGGTGAACGTCAGCCCCGCGGTGGACGTCGAGTCGCTGAAGCGTGGCCAGGAGGTCATGCTCAACGAGGCGCTCAACGTGGTCGAGGCCCTTGGCTTCGAGGAGCTCGGCGAGATCGTGATGCTCAAGGAGCTCCTTGAGGACGGCCAGCGCGCGCTGGTGATCTCGCACGCCGACGAGGAGCGGGTGGTGAAGCTCGCCGAGTCGCTGATGGACCAGCCGATCCGGGCGGGCGACTCCCTGCTGCTCGAACCGCGCTCCGGCTACGTCTACGAGCGCATCCCCAAGTCCGAGGTCGAGGAGCTCGTCCTGGAGGAGGTGCCCGACATCTCCTACGAGGAGATCGGCGGGCTCATGCGGCAGATCGAGCAGATCCGGGACGCCATCGAGCTCCCGTACCTGCACGCCGACCTCTTTCGCGAGCACAAGCTCCGCCCGCCCAAGGGCGTCCTGCTCTACGGGCCGCCCGGCTGCGGCAAGACGCTCATCGCCAAGGCCGTCGCCAACTCCCTGGCCAAGCAGGTCGCGGAGAAGACCGGGCAGTCCGGCAAGAGCTTCTTCCTCAACATCAAGGGTCCCGAGCTTCTCAACAAGTACGTCGGCGAGACCGAGCGGCACATCCGCCTGGTCTTCCAGCGGGCTCGCGAGAAGGCCTCCGAGGGCACCCCGGTGATCGTGTTCTTCGACGAGATGGACTCGATCTTCCGGACCCGAGGCTCGGGCGTCTCCTCCGACGTCGAGAACACCATCGTTCCCCAGCTCCTGTCGGAGATCGACGGCGTCGAGGGCCTGGAGAACGTCATCGTGATCGGCGCCTCCAACCGCGAGGACATGATCGACCCGGCGATCCTGCGGCCCGGCCGCCTGGACGTCAAGATCAAGATCGAGCGGCCGGACGCCGAGGCGGCCAAGGACATCTTCTCCAAGTACCTCATCCCGGAGCTCCCGCTCCACGCCGAGGACCTCTCTGAGCACGGCTCCAACCGCCAGGAGACCATCTCCGGCATGATCCAGCGGGTCGTCGAGCGGATGTACACCGAGAGCGAGGAGAACCGCTTCCTCGAGGTGACCTACGCCAACGGCGACAAGGAGGTCCTGTACTTCAAGGACTTCAACTCCGGCGCGATGATCCAGAACATCGTCGACCGCGGCAAGAAGATGGCGATCAAGCAGTTCCTGGAGACCGGGCAGAAGGGCCTGAGGATCCAGCACCTCCTGGCGGCCTGCGTGGACGAGTTCTCCGAGAACGAGGACCTGCCCAACACCACCAACCCCGACGACTGGGCCCGCATCTCCGGCAAGAAGGGCGAGCGGATCGTCTACATCCGCACCCTCGTGACGGGCAAGCAGGGCACCGAGGCCGGACGTTCCATCGACACGGTGGCCAACACCGGTCAATACCTGTAACCACTAACCACGCGTGACCGGCGGCGCGGTCCCCCTCGCGGGGGCCGCGCCGCCGGCGTCTGGTCCGCGCCTTTCGAGCTCCTCGTTTTTCGCCGACCGATAAACCTTGTCCTGTTTTATCCCTTTTTGTCGTTGTAGGTCCGTATCTCCTTTCACATCGGTCCCGGAAATAGACGGCCGTCACAGGGAACCCGAATGATCGAGGCGCCGTCCAAGTGGCGTGCGTGAACATTCCGGCCCGGCCGCGTGGTGAACGGCACGGGGTCTCGCGAGGCGTCTCGGGGAAGCGGCCGCCTCGCCGAACTCGACCTCCTGCGCTTCTTCGCCGCCATGGCGGTGCTCGCCTTTCACTACTTCATCGCCTTCGCCTCGGTGTGGGGCGACCGCCCGGCCGAGCTGTTCCCGGCGATCTCCACCCTCTCCGGGCTCGGCATCCTCGGTGTCGAGCTGTTCTTCATGATCAGCGGCTTCGTGATCCTGATGAGCATCTGGGGCCGGGGCCTGGGAGCCTTCGCCCTCTCCCGGCTGGTGCGGCTCTTTCCCGCCTACTGGGTCAGCGTGGCCGTCACCGCCGCGGTCTACGGGCTGACCGCCGCCACGGCCCTGGACCCCAAGCTCAGCCTCGGTGAGTACGGGATCAACCTCACGATGCTCCAGCGGGCCTTCGGCGTCTACGACGCCAACGGCGTCTACTGGTCGCTCTGGGTGGAGCTCCGCTTCTACGTGCTGATCTCGATCTTGGTGATCATCGGGGTCACGCTCAACCGCTGCCTGGTCTTCATGGGCGTCTGGCTGCTGGCGGCCGGGTTCTTCGCCGGGAGCGAGGAGGCCTGGGTCGACCTGGTGGTCATGCCCAAGTACGCGGCGTACTTCGTCGGGGGCATGGCGTTCTTCCTGATGACGAGGTTCGGCCCCAGGCTCGTCCTGTGGTGCCTGGCCGGGATCAGCGGTGGCCTGGCCGTCAACGCGGCGCTCGACCGGGTGGCCGGGCGCGTCGAGAACGTCGGCTACGCCGCGATGCCCGTGCCCGGCTGGGCCGTGGTCGCCACCGTGATCGGTTTCTACGTGCTCATGGCGATGGTGGCGCTCGGCTGGCTGCGGTGGCTGCGCTGGCGCGGCCTGGTCGTCCTGGGCGCGCTCACCTACCCGCTCTACCTGTTCCACACCCCGGCCGCGGTCCTGATCGTCCCCGCCCTGCGGGACGTGCTGCCGCCCCCGCTGACCGCCCTGGTCACCCTGCTGGCCGCGATGGTGTTCTCCTACCTGGTGTACCGGGTGGCCGAGCGCCCGCTTCAGGAGTTCGTCAAATCCAGGCGGCGGAGGAGGGCCGCATCGCCGTCCACGTCACAGCTCCCCGCGCTCTCCTCGATTCCCCTCGCAACGGGCGAAAAGGCTTCGGTGCCATAACTGTCCGACCACCGGGCATAGTGAAGGGTCTAGGGTCGGGAATAGATACCACGGAGAGAAACAGTCCCTGACGAACAGAGGGTGCGCATGACGGTACGGCGGGTGATGGGCATCGAGACCGAATACGGCATCTCCGTGCCCGGACAGCCGGGGGCCAACGCGATGGTGACCTCCTCTCAGGTCGTGAACGCCTATCTGGCGGCCTCGGCCGCCAGGGCCCGGCGCGCGCGATGGGACTTCGAGGAGGAGAACCCGCTGCGGGACGCCCGGGGGTTCGACCTCGCGCGGGAGGTGGCCGACCAGAGCCAGCTGACCGACGAGGACCTCGGCCTGGCGAACGTGATCCTCACCAACGGGGCCCGGCTGTACGTGGACCACGCCCATCCCGAATACTCCACGCCCGAGTGCACCAATCCTCGGGCGGCGGTGATCTGGGACAAGGCGGGCGAGCGGGTGATGCACGACGCGGCGGTCCGCGCCTCGGCGATGCCGGCCAACGCCCCGATCCAGCTCTACAAGAACAACACCGACAACAAGGGCGCCTCCTACGGCTGCCACGAGAACTACCTCATGCGCCGGGCCACCTCGTTCGCCGACATCGTCAGGCACCTGACGCCGTTCTTCGTCTCCCGGCAGGTCGTCACCGGGGCGGGCAAGGTCGGCATCGGCCAGGACTCCCGGGGCGAGGGCTTCCAGATCAGCCAGCGGGCCGACTTCTTCGAGGTCGAGGTGGGCCTGGAGACGACGCTCAAGCGGCCGATCATCAACACCCGGGACGAGCCCCACGCCGACCCGGAGAAATACCGCCGGCTGCACGTCATCATCGGCGACGCCAACATGTCGGAGATCTCGACCTACCTGAAGCTGGGATCGACCGCGCTGGTCCTGGCCATGATCGAGGACAACTACTTCACCCGCGACCTGGCCGTGGACAACCCCGTCCAGGCCCTGCGCGCGGTCTCGCACGACCCCACGCTCAAGTACGAGATCGCCATGCGCGACGGCCGCAGGCTGACGGCCGTGCAGCTCCAGATGGAATACCTGGAGCTCGCGCGCAAGTACGCCGAGGAGCGCAGCGCCAACGGCCTGGACGAGCCCACCAAGGACATCCTGGAGCGCTGGGAGTCGGTCCTCACCCGCCTGGCGGAAGACCCGATGCAGCTGTCCGGGGAGCTCGACTGGGTGGCCAAGCTGGAGCTCCTGGAGGGCTACCGCACCCGTGACGGCCTTTCCTGGTCGCACCCGCGCCTGCAGCTCGTCGATCTCCAGTACTCCGACATCCGTCCCGACCGGGGGCTCTACAACCGGCTGGTCGCCCGGGGCCGCATGCAGCGCCTGGTCACCGAGGAAGAGGTCCAGAGGGCCATCGAGGTGCCGCCCAACGACACCCGGGCCTACTTCCGCGGCCGATGCCTGAGCCAGTACAGCGAGTCGGTGGCCGCGGCCTCCTGGGACTCGGTCATCTTCGACATCCCCGGCCGCGAGTCGTTGCAGCGCGTCCCCACCCTTGAGCCGCTGCGCGGCACCAAGGCCCATGTGGGCGAGCTGTTCGACCGCTGCCGTACCGCCGCGGAGCTGGTGACGGCGCTGACCGGCGAGCAGTGACTCTCGCGAGGGGGGAGGCGGCCCGGCCGGGCCGCCTCCCCCCTCGGCGTACCCGAGGGCCCATCAGGGGGCTTCGTTACATCAGATCCCGTCAAAGCGGACATCCGGATTGACGGGGGACGGAGAACCGGGATACGTTCCGGGTGTTTTGTGGCGGTGCGAGGGAAATCCGGTGAGATTCCGGTGCGGTCGCGCCACTGTGACCGGCTCCCCGGAGCCGGAAGTCAGGTCAGACTCGGCCGCCACCGACCTACGAAAAGGGACGCGTCAATCCCGGAGGAGGTGGCCGTGAGCCAGATCTCGGCACCGCACACCCAGCCCATCCCATGGCCCTCGCTCACCCGCTGGCTGCTCGCCGTACCGGTGCTGCTGCTCCTCGCCTACCTGGTCACCTTCGACCAGGGCGCGATCTCACAGGCGGGAAACTACCTGCACGAACTCATGCACGACGGGCGTCACCTGCTCGGCGTGCCGTGCCACTGAGCCACAGGTGATCACCAAACTCATCGTCCGGGGCCTCGTCGTCGGACTGCTCGCAGGGCTGCTCGCGGCAGTCTTCGCCTACACCGTCGGCGAACCGCGCATCGACCAGGCCATCGCGCTGGAGGAGGCGGCCGCCGCGGCCGCCGCCCCGGCCGAATCGCACGACGACACCGAGGCCGCGGCCCACTCCCACGACGGGGAGGAGGCCCTGGTCAGCAGGGACGGGCAGCGCTTCGGGCTCTTCCTCGCCCTCGGCCTGTACGGCCTCGCGGTCGGGGGCCTGTTCTCCCTCGTCTACGCGGCCGTACGCGGCCGGGCGGGACCCCGCTCGGAACCGGTGCTCGCGGTGAGCCTCGCCGCCGCCGCGTTCACCTCCGTCGTCCTCATCCCCTTCGTGAAATATCCCGCCAATCCACCGGCCGTCGGTGACCCGGAGACCATCAACCAGCGCACCGTGCTCTACCTGGTCGCCGTGGTCATCGGAATCCTCGCCGTCGCCGCGGGCATCGCCGCCTACCGCTACGCCTCGCGGAGCGAACCGTGGGTGCGCTGGCTGTCGGCGGGCGCCGCGGTGCTGATCCCCGTCGTCGCGGCCTGGATCCTCCTGCCGGAGATCTCGGAGGTGCCCCAGGGCTTCCCCGCCGACCTCCTGTGGGACTTCCGGGTCGCCTCCATAGGAACCCAGGTGGTCTTCTGGGCCGGCGTCGGCGCGCTGTTCGCCTTCGCCGCTCGCAGGCGCGGCCCGGTGTGACGACCCCCTCGGGGGTCACCCGCCTGCTCCTGGTCTGCCACGCCTCCACCTCGGCGACGGTACGGGCCGCGTTCCCGGGCGACGAGTCGCTCGACGAACGCGGCCTGCGCCGGGCCGAGAAGATGGCAGGGGACTTCGGCGCCGGTCCCGCGGCCTGCCCCGCCGAGCTGCGCTGCGTCCAGACGGCGGCGGCGCTCGGTCTGCGGGCCGAGCACGACCCGTTGCTGGCCGACTGTGATTACGGCCGCTGGAGCGGCATGACGCTCGGCGAGGTCGAGGCCGCCGAACCCGAGGCGCTCGCCTCCTGGCTCGGCGACCCCGGCGCGGCGCCCCACGGCGGGGAACCGGTCACCGCGCTCCTCGCCAGGGTGTCCGGCTGGCTCGCCGTCCGCGCCCCCGGCAGGGCCGTCGCGGTCACCCACCCGGCGATCATCCGGGCCGCGGTCGTCCACGCCCTCGGCGCCCCCGCCCAGTCCTTCTGGCGGGTCGACGTCGCGCCACTGGCCCGCGTGACGCTCACCGGCCGCGGCGGGCGCTGGCGGCTCGGCTACTTCCCCTGACGGCTCGACCGCTCGACGACGTGAACACCCGAAGACCCGGCGACCCGGCGACCCGGCGACGGAAAAGGAGATCCCGAAGGTGCGCGACTCCCGTTATCCCTTCACCGCGATCGTGGGGATGGAGGACCTGAAACTCGCGCTGATCCTCAACGCGGTCTCCCCCCGTGTCGGGGGAGTACTGGTCAGGGGGGAGAAGGGCACCGCCAAGTCCACGATCGTGCGGGCGCTGGCGGCGCTCCTGCCGCCCGTCGAGGTGGTGACCGGCTGCCGCTTCTCCTGCGACCCCGCCGCCCCCGATCCCGGCTGTCCCGACGGGCCGCACGAGGCCCGTACGGAGGCGGCGACCGGGCCCACCGCCGTCGTTCGGCCCGGTGCGGCCCGGTCCGCCGCCGTTCGGCCCGGCGCGGCCCGGTCCGAGGTGACCGGGGCCGACCCGGCCCGGCCGGACGCGACACACTCCGGCGTGACCCGGCCCGGTGGCGACCGGGGCGGCGCCGTGCGGCCCGCCCGCCTGGTCGAGCTGCCCGTCGGCGCCTCCGAGGACCGCCTTGTCGGCTCCCTCGACATCGAGCGCGCCCTCACCGAGGGCGTGAAATCCTTCGAACCCGGCCTCCTGGCGGGCGCCCACCGGGGTGTCCTGTACGTCGACGAGGTCAACCTCCTCCACGACCACCTGGTGGACCTGCTGCTCGACGCCGCCGCCCTCGGCACCTGCTACGTCGAGCGCGAGGGGGTGTCGGTACAGCACGCCGCCCGGTTCCTGCTGGTCGGGACGATGAATCCCGAGGAGGGGGAGCTGCGCCCGCAACTGCTCGACCGCTTCGGGCTGACCGTTGAGGTCCGGGCCTCGCGGGAACCGTCCCAGCGGGTGGACGTGGTCCGGCGCCGCCTGGCCTTCGAGGCCGACCCCGACGCCTTCGCCGCCGCCTGGTCGGACGAGGAGCGGGCGCTGGCCGCGCGCATCGCCGAGGCGCGTGCCAGGGTCGCCCAGGTCGTCCTGCCGGACGCGGCACTGCTCAGGATCGCCACCGTCTGCGCGGGGTTCGAGGTGGACGGGCTCCGGGCCGACCTGGTCACCGCCGGCGCGGCGATCGCGCACGCCGCCTGGCAGGGCCGCACCTCCGTCACCGCCGACGACGTGCGGGAGGCGGCCAGGCTCGCGCTCCCGCACCGCCGCCGCCGCGACCCCTTCGACGCGCCAGGCCTGGACGAGTCCAAGCTCCAGGACCTCCTGGACCAGATCCCCGACGACCCCGAGGGGCCGGACGACTCCGGCGGCCCCGGGGGCGGCGATCCCGACGAAGGCCCGGAAGGACCCGCGCCCGACGGCGGACCCGAGACCGGGGACACCACCTCGGACGATCCGGGCACCGACGGGCACGACGCTCGTAACGCCGCCCCGCCCGCGGTCCCGGACGTCCCCGACGCCCCCGGCCCCGGGACGCGGGAGACCCCCGCCTCCACCGCGGATCCCCGTGAACCGCCGGAGACGACCGGGGGAGCGCCGGCCCGCGAGCAGACCTTCGACGCCGAGCCCGGGGGCAGGACCAGGCTGTTCACCGTCCCGGGCATCGGCGCCGGAGCCCCCGGGCGCCGGTCGCGCGCCAGGACGCCCCTGGGTCGCACCACGGGGGCCCGGGTCCCCGAGGGCCGCACCGGCTCCCTGCACCTGCAGGCCACCGTCGGCGCCGCCGCCCCGTACCAGGTCGCGCGGGGCAGGAGCGGGCCGGGACTGCTGCTGCGGCGCGGCGACCTCAGGGAGGCGGTCCGCGAGGGCCGCGAGGGCAACCTGGTGCTGTTCGTCGTGGACGCCAGCGGTTCCATGGCCGCCAGGCAGCGCATGCGCGCGGTCAAGACCGCGGTGCTGGGGCTGCTCCTCGACGCCTACCAGCGCCGCGACAAGGTCGGGCTCGTCACCTTCCGCGGCGCCCGCGCCGACCTGGTCCTGCCGCCCACCTCCTCCGTCGAGGCCGGCGCGGCCCGGCTGCGCGAGCTTCCCACCGGGGGCAGGACCCCGCTGGCCGCCGGTCTGCTGCGGGCCGCCGAGGTGCTGCGGGTCGAGCGCCTGCGCGACCCGTCCAGGCGCCCGCTGGTGGTCCTGGTCACCGACGGGCGGGCCACCTCGGGAACCGTCGAGGAGTCCCACCGCGCGGCGGGACTGCTGGCGGGGGTGACGGGCGTGGTGGTCGACTGCGAGGGCGGCCACGTGCGCCTCGGCCTCGCCGCCTCCCTGGCGGCGCGGATGGGCGCGGAGACCGTACGCCTCGACGATCTCACCGACCTGGCCGGGATGGTCCGTGAGCGGCGTGGCGCCGCGTGACCGCGACAGGCCGGCGAGGACGCCGCGCCGCGCCGTAAGACAGCGAGCGCTAAGACAGTGAAGCGCTAAGACAGCGAGTCCTAAGACAGCGAAGGGATGGCGACGATGCCGCAGGGCAAACCCGTCAGCGTGCCCGAGGACGGCCTGACCACCAGGCAGCGCCGCACCCGGCCGCTGCTGATCGTCCACACGGGGCCGGGCAAGGGCAAGTCCACCGCGGCCTTCGGCCTGGCCCTGCGCGCCTGGAACCAGGGCTGGCCGATCGGGGTCTTCCAGTTCGTCAAGTCCGCCAAGTGGCGCATCGGCGAGGAGCGGGCACTGCGGGTGCTCGGCGACTCCGGTGAGGGCGGGCCGGTCTCCTGGCACAAGATGGGCGAGGGCTGGTCCTGGATCCAGCGCCCCGGCAGCGAGGAGGACCACGCCGCCGACGCCCGCGAGGGCTGGGAGCAGATCAAGCGCGACCTCGCCGCCGAGACGTTCCGCCTGTACGTGCTCGACGAGTTCACGTACCCGATGAAGTGGGGCTGGATCGACGTCGACGAGGTGGTCGAGACCCTGAACGGGCGCCCCGGCGGCCAGCACGTCGTCGTCACCGGCCGCGACGCCGACCCCCGGCTGCTCGACGCCGCGGACCTGGTCACGGAGATGGGCAAGATCAAGCACCCCATGGACGCCGGGCAGAAGGGTCAGAAGGGCATCGAATGGTAGCCCGGCTGGTCATCGCGGCCCCTGCCTCCAGAGCGGGCAAGACGACCGTGGCGACCGGCCTGATGGCCGCCCTCGCCCGCCGGGGCATGGCGGTCTCCCCGCACAAGGTGGGGCCCGACTACATCGACCCCAGCTACCACGCCATGGCCACCGGCCGTCCCGGGCGCAACCTCGATCCCTGGCTGGTGGGGGAGGATCTCGTCGCCCCGCTGTTCCTGCACGGCGCCGCCGGGGCGGACATCGCGGTCGTGGAGGGAGTGATGGGCCTGTACGACGGCGCGGGCTCCACCGAGTTCGCCTCCACCGCGCACGTCGCCAGGCTGCTCGGCGCCCCGGTGGTCCTGGTCGTGGACGCGGCCAAGCAGAGCCGCTCCGTGGCGGCGCTGGTGCACGGGTTCGCCTCCTACGACACCCGGATCAGGCTCGGCGGGGTGATCCTCAACCGGATCGGCTCCGAGCGGCACGAGGCCATCTGCCGCGAGGCGCTCGCCGAGAGCGGGGTCCCCGTGCTCGGCGCGATCCGCCGCAGCGACGCCGTCGCCACCCCCTCCAGGCACCTGGGCCTGGTTCCCGCCGCCGAGCGCCGCACCCAGGCCGTGCGGGCCATGGACGCCGTCGCGGACCTGGTCGCCGCCTCCTGCGACCTGGAGGAACTCCTGCGCCTGGCCCGTACCGCGCCGCCGCTGCCCGCCGTCCCGTGGAGCCCGGGGCCGCCCGCCGCTCCCGTCACGAGGATCGCGGTCGCCGGGGGGCAGGCGTTCACCTTCGGCTACACCGAGCAGGCCGAGCTGCTGGCGGCGGCGGGCGCCGAGGTCGTCCCCTTCGACCCGCTCGTCGACGAGGCCCTCCCCGAGGGGGTTCGCGGGATCGTCATCGGGGGCGGTTTCCCCGAGGTCTACGCGGCCGAGCTGTCGGCCAACGAGCCGCTGCGCGACCAGGTCGCCGCGTTCGACGGGCCGATCTCGGCCGAGTGCGCGGGCCTGCTGTACCTCGCCAGGAGGCTGGACGGCAGGCCGATGTGCGGGGTCCTCGACATCGAGGCCAGGATGACCGGCACCCTCACCCTGGGCTACCGGGACGCGGTGGCCGTCCGCGACTCGCCGCTGACCAGGGACGGGGAACGCTACCGGGGCCACGAGTTCCACCGCACCGCGGTCGAGCCCGTCCCCGACCGGCCGCTGTTCCGCTGGCGTGGCGGCGCCGACGGTTTCGCCGACGGCCGGATCACCGCCTCCTACCTGCACCTGCACTGGGCCGGTAGTCCCCGGCTGGCCTCCAGGTTCGTCGAGGCCTGCCGCCGGGTCCCGGCCATCTGACGTCCTCATGGTTCGGGATGATTCGAAGGGTTCTGTGCCTATTAGAGGCGATTGGAGCCCATTCAAGATGCTCTAAGGCTGTTCAGTTGATTCTGAGGCCGTTCAGGCTGGTTTGAGGTCGATCAGAGGTCGGGGAGTACACCGCCCGATTTCACTGATCCTGGTAACTCTATCCGTCCTGTTTGTCCATTTGTTTGGAGAAACGTGCCTCGCTTGTCCGTCGTGGAACATCTCCGGCTCGCGGGACCCGGACTCGCGCGGCGGGAGCAGGGATGAAAGGCGCCTCACCTCCGCTGGACGTGCGGTGAAGGGCCGCGCGAGGCCCTAGGTGAACGAGTCGGGGGGCAGCCGGGCGGCGGGCAGTCGTGGCGGGGCCAGGGCCACCCCCTCCGTGTGGAGGATCGCCGACAGCATGCGGCCCGCCTGCCCCATGCTGATGCGGGCCGCCGGGGCACGGTGAAGCAGTCCCTCCAGGACGGGCCGCAGCACTCCCGCCCGCGTCGCCGGCTCCCGGTGGCGGCCCCCGCCGGGGTCACGCGGCGCCGGCGCGTCGGAAAGGGGGCGCGGCGGCCGGCCCTCCACCGCGAAGTACAGGCTCGCCCCGAACGACCACAGGTCGCTCGCCGGGGTCGGCGGCCCGCCGCGCAGCCGCTCCGGCGCGACGAAGGCGGGAGCGTGGGGGAGCGGCACGGTCGTGGAGGTGTCCGGGTCGCCGTGCAGCGCCGCGATGCCGAAGTCGGCCAGCACCACCCGGTCGCCGGTCAGCAGGATGTTGCGCGGGTTGATGTCCCGGTGCAGGACGCCCGCCCCGTGCGCGTGGCGCAGCCCGCTCAGCAGCTGGAAACCGATCCACGCCGCCCAGTGAATCGGCAGGTGGCCCAGGTGTCGTACGGTCTCCTTGAGCGTGAGGGCCTCCAGCAGTTCCATGACGATCCAGAGCCGCCCGCCCTCCTCGAGCAGGTCGTGCACGGAGATCACCGCCGGGTGGTTCAGCCTCCCGGCCGAGCGCGCCTCGCGCAGGGCCCGCCGCCGCGCGTCGGGCATGTCCGCCCCGCCCTCGCCGAACCGGGGCTGAATCTCCTTGATCGCCACATTCCGCCTGAGCAGGGAGTCGTGGGCCCGCCACACCGTGCCCACACCGTCCCGCCCGATCGGCGAGGTCAAGTGATAACGATCGCCTAGCAGGCGTGCCTTCCCCGCGTTTGTTCCCACGAATCACCTGCTGCACATAGAAGCCGGGCCCCTCAGCTGGTTCATATTTCCACCTGAAAGAGCACACTATGCGATTACCTACGGTGATTCTCTGTAACAATTTAGACGCATGGGCATGATGGAATGTTGTTTCATGTCCGTAATACCTGATTGTGAAATCAGGAAAATCGCCCGGGGCGGGCGAACGCGTTTCGGAAACACCCGTGAACGGCCTCAGGCGGCGCTGAAGCAGCGCACGTCATCCAGCATCTTCGAGGTCCGCTCGGCGCTCAGCCGCGCCCGCGGGTCCTTGCGCAGCAGTCCCCGCAGCACCGGCTCCAGGGCGCCCGCCCGCTTCGGCGCGCGCGGGGGCTCGCGCAGCGCCGCCACCAGCGCCGCCATCGAGTTGACCGTACGGAACGGAGTCCTGCCCTCCACCGCCATGTACAGCGTCGCGCCGAACGACCACATGTCCGCCTCGCGGGTGCCGCCCCTGCCCTGCAGCGCCTCCGGCGCGATGAACGCCGGGGTGCCCCGCGTCGAGGTCGTCGCCGCGCCCTCCGGGGCGGCGAAGCCGAAGTCGGCCAGCACCACCCGGTCGCCGGTCAGCATGATGTTGGCGGGCTTGATGTCGCGGTGGATCACCCCGCCGTCGTGCGCGTGCCGCAACGCCTCCAGCAGGCGGCACCCCATCGCCGCCACGAGGTCCACCGGGAGCGGGCCGGCCTGCACGAGAGTGTCGTGCAGCGTCAGCGCCTCCAGGAACTCCATGACGATCCAGAGGCGCTCGGCCTCCTCGGTGAGGTTGTGCACCGTCACGATGCCCCGGTGGCTCAGCCGCGCCGCCATGCGCGCCTCCCTGACCACCCGCCGCCGCTGTTCGGCCGCGGCGGCTCCGGGTGGCAGGGGTATCTCCTTGAGGGCCACCTCGCGCTCCAGAAGCAGGTCGTATGCGCGCCAGACGACGCCGGTCGCCCCCTGGCCGACGCGTGAGACGAGCTTGTATCTGCGCGCGATGATGGTACTCACTCCCCAATGATCGCAGTTTCCAGCCGCGAAGGCCTACCTGGAACGTTCCTTATCTCCTTGGAGGCGTGGGATTCGTCCGGATTTCGCGGGTGACGATGCTCACACGAAGCTCACACGAAGCCGATCCGGTGCCCGAGGGCTCGTGCGCGGCCCGTGCCGGCCCATGTGACCCGCACGGGCCGCACGGGCCGTGTGAGGGTCACACGAGCCCGACGCCGAGCAGCAGCGTGCCCGCGCCCAGCGAGACCCCGCCCGCCGGAACCAGCCAGATGAGCCTGTTCGGCTTCGTGTCGGAGGGGCGCACCACGGACAGGAAGAAGCCCAGTGGCATCAGGATCGGCGCCGCCACGATCAGGACCCGGGCCAGGTCCCTCAGGCCGCCGGACAGGTCCGCCTGGTCGATGTAGAGCATCGCGACGAGCGCGAAGAGCACCAGGACGCCCGCGTGCGCGTGCCCGGCCCGCCACAGGCCGCGCCGCACCGGATTGTCCATGTATCCGGGGACGCCGCGCATGATGTGGCCCAGCAGGGAGACCCCGCCGAAGGCCACGGCGGGCACGGTGATGAGGAGGATTCCCGCTGTGCTCAGCGACGACGGTGACATGAGAGACCCTCTCGTTGGATAGTAAAGCTAGCCAATTATTGGATAGGGCGGCTATCCAGTCAAGGGTGCGCGAATTTGCCTCAAGGCCGTCGGGGGAGGTTCTCTGGCGGACAGGACCTCGGCACGACCCGTGCGGGCTCCCGTAAAGATCGCGGGACGATCCGCGCGCAATGTCGCCCGGTTCGGGGAAGATATGAATCAGATCCGTCCCCCAGGTGGAGGTGCCACACATGGCAAGCAAGGACACCGGCGGCCAGAAGCAGACCGGCCGGACCGACAAGGAGGTCGAGGAGACCGCCGCGGCGGAAACCTCCGACGTCCAGGAACGTCACGAGAAGCTCTCCGATGACGTCGACGCGATCCTCGACGAGATCGACGAGGTCCTTGAGGAGAACGCCGAGGAGTTTGTGAGGAGTTACGTGCAAAAGGGCGGACAGTAGGTTCGCCTGGTGCGATTCAGGGTCAGGGGTGCGGGCGGACCCGGCGGGGAGCCGGGAAACCCGTCCTGACCACGGGCCCGGCTCGGCTCGCGCCGAGTCCGGCGGGCGGGTGACGTACGGCCGTCCCCCGCCGGGAGCGCCGTTCCCGGTGCTCCGCCTCCGGCCGCCGTGGCAACGCCGAGTCGATCAGGGGAGACCCCTCCGGGAACGGTTCCCGGAGGGAATGAGAACCGTCCGGGGCGCGAAGCGGGAAGGCGCGGGCCGAATCCGGCCGTGACCGTTCCCGGCCCGGCGGCCCCGCCGTGCCCATCGGTCCCGTCACCTCCGTCACCTCCGCCACCTCCGTGTCGAGGGCCGGCGCGGTGGAGAGGCGCGGGCACCGGCCCCCGCGCCGTCCTCGCCCGCGACGTCCTTTCCGCGAGCATCGCCCCACGAGCACCACCCCGCGAGCCCGCCCCGCGTCCTTCGCGGACACCCCGAGCCTTTCCGCGGGCATCGTCCCCCTGTCCTTCGGACACCCCGGACTCTCCGTGAGTCCGTCCCCGCGTCCTTCGCGGGCGTCCCGAGTCCCTCCGTGAGCCCGTCCCCGCCTTCTGTGCGGGCATCGTCCCGTGTCCTTCGCGGTCCGGGCGGGCCGTCGCCACCTTCGCCGTATCCGCCGCATTTGTCGCGTTTGTCGCATTCGGGGGGATCTGTGATGGATCCGGAGGTCGGGGATGATCACCCGTAAAGATTCAAAAGCCCGGCGCAGGTGGTTCGCGCTGAGCTGATCCAGGGAAGTGCAAGCAGCACGGCAAGATGAGTAAGGTCGGGCCTTAAAGGACTGCACCTTTGGAGGGAGTCGCGTGGGATCTCACAGGGACCTGCCCGCCGGCATGGTGAATCACATCTTTACCGACACCGGGAGCTCCTCGTTCACCGAGTTCGTCAGGTCCCATTCGCCGGACTTGCTGCCTGGCCGTAACGAGGTCCTGGCAACCCCGGTGGGCGATCAGATCCCGCACGCCACCACGATCGTCGCGGCGATGTGCGCCGGTGGCGTGGTGATCGCGGGCGACCGCCGGGCGACCTCCGGCAACATCATCTCCCAGCGTGACATGGAGAAGGTGTTCCGCACCGACGACCACTCGGGCATGGGCATCGCCGGGGCGGCGAGCACCGGCATCGAGATGGCCCGCCTCTACCGGGTGGAGCTCGAACACTACGAGAAGCGCGAGGGCCGCACGCTCTCGGTGACGGGCAAGGCCAACCGGCTCGCCACGATGATCCGCGGCAACCTGCCGATGGCCATGCAGGGGCTCGTGGTCGTCCCGCTCTTCGCCGCCTACGACCCCGACGTCGACGGTGGCCGCATCTTCAGCTACGACGTGGGCGGCGGCCCCTACGAGCAGAGCCAGTACCACTCGATCGGGTCCGGCTCGATCTTCGCGCGGGGCGCTCTGAAGAAGCTCTACCGCGAGGGCGCCTCACCCGAGGACACCGTGCTGACGCTGATCCACGCCCTCTACGACGCGGCCGACGACGACTCGGCGACCGGCGGCCCCGACGTGATCCGCAAGATCTGGCCCGTCGTCGCGGTGATCACCGCCGACGGATACCGCAGGCTTTCCGACGAGGAGGTCGGAGAGCTCGTCCAGGTCGTGATCGAATCCCGGGCGAACCGTCCCGACGGCCCCACCGCCCCGCTGCGCTAACACGAGAGGATCACCCCAGGTGTCCATGCCTTTTGGATATGTCTCGCCCGAGCAGCAGATGCGGGACAAGGCGGACTACGCGCGCAAGGGGATCGCGCGGGGCCGTAGCGTCGTCGTCCTGCAGTACGAGGACGGCATCCTGTTCGTCGCGCCCAACCCGTCCCGGGCCCTGCACAAGATCAGTGAGATCTACGACAAGATCGGGTTCGCCGCGGTCGGCCGCTACAACGAGTTCGAGGCCCTGCGCCTCGGTGGCATCCGATACGCCGACATCAACGGCTACACCTACGCCCGCGACGACGTCACCGCCCGTGGCCTGGCCAACCTCTACGCGCAGAACCTCGGCCAGATCTTCACCGAGTCGCTGAAGCCGTTCGAGGTGGAGATCGTGGTCGCCGAGGTCGGCGACTCCTCCGACGAGGACCACATCTACCGGCTGACCTTTGACGGCTCGGTCTTCGACGAGGCGGGCCTGGTGGCCATGGGCGGCCAGGCCGAGGCGGTGGCGAGCCGTCTCAAGGAGCGCTACCGCGACGGCCTGCCGCTGGGCGAGGCGCTGGAGGCGGCGCTGTTCGCGCTGACCGAGCCGGGAGGTGAGCGCTTCCCCGCGAGTCAGCTGGAGGTGGCGGTGCTCGACCGCAACCGGCCGCACCGCAAGTTCCTGCGGCTCAACGGTCCCAGGCTGGAGCGGCTGCTGGCCGAAGGGGCCCCCGCGGCCGAGTCGGCCGCCCAGGCGGCCAGGGACGAGAGCCCCCTCTCCGCGCCCGAGACGCCCGGCGCCCCGCCGACCGCGCCCGACGGCGACATCGACACCGGATCCAGCGGCTGACCGCGCCCACCGGCGCCGCCGGTGCCGCGCCGGACGGCTGACCCGTACGGCGCGGGAGGTCCCGCGCCGGAAGGCCACCCCCGTCGGCACGGCATGAGACACGACACGCACGGCCTCCGGGGGCACTCCCGCGCCCGGTGGCCGGTCGGTGACGAGGGAGTGCCGCCCTGCCCGGGGCGGCGCTCCGCTGTGACCTGGATCACACCTGTTCCAGACAACCGATCCCATCCCCGGGCGGTCACAGTCTGTGTGAAAAACACCACCCTCCGGGCCTGGACCAGGTTCACTCCTCCCCGGACCGCCCCCGCCGCCTCGCGACGGCCCGGCGCGGCGCTCGCCCTGCTCGCGGCCGTGGCACTGGCGTCCGGCTGCGCCGCGGAGCCCACCCCGGCCCCGGCCGCGGCCTCCTCCGCCCCCGCTCCGGCCTCCTCCGCCTCCTCGACGGGCGCGCCGGACGTCGCGGAGTCCACCCCCGCCGCCAAGCCCGCGGCCACCCCCGAGCTCTTCGGCACCGAGTTCCAGGCCGCTCCCGAGCACGACTGGAGCAAGGGGCAGCCGCCGCCCTTCGAGGGCGTCCTGCGCGGCTGGCTCACCGACGTGGACGACGACGGGGTGGCCGAGTACAGGCCGATCCGCTTCGCCCAGAAAGGCGGCGAGGACGGCCACTTCGACGGCCCCGAGGAGGGCGACGTGGTCCGCTACAGGGCGCCCATCGCCGAGGACGTGAGGTTTCTCGCCGACAGCGGCTGCGACGGCACGACGCAGACCTACGACAAGGCCACCAACCTCGGCACCGAGAGCTGCACCCGCGAGACGCTGATCGGCAACGTCAAGGAGGCGGCCTCCCTGGCCGGGGTGGAGGGCCTGTACCGGCCGGCCCTGATCACCACCGAGAACGGCAGGATCACCAAGGTTGTCGAGATCTTCTGGCAGGGCGGAGGCTGATCGGGGCCGCCGATCCCGGCGCCCGCGCACCCCTCGCGCCCGGTGACGACCGGGCGCGGGCCGCGTCCGCGCTTAGCCGCTCACAGCCTGGGGCATAAGCCGTACGACCGAAAACCCCATGATCCCTCCCGCGAGAGGGGTTCGGCGAATAGTGTGAGGCAATGGATCGTCGCATCTTCGGGCTTGAGAACGAGTACGGCGTCACCTGCACGTTCAGGGGGCAGCGGCGGCTGTCACCCGACGAGGTAGCGCGTTATCTATTCCGCCGTGTCGTCTCCTGGGGCCGATCGAGCAACGTCTTCCTGCGCAACGGGGCACGCCTGTATCTCGACGTGGGAAGCCACCCGGAGTACGCGACCCCCGAGTGTGACAACGTCGTGGAGCTCGTCACCCACGACAAGGCGGGCGAGCGCATCCTGGAGGGCCTCCTCGTCGACGCTGAGAAGCGCCTTCGCGAGGAGGGCATCGCCGGCGACATCTACCTGTTCAAGAACAACACCGACTCCGCGGGCAACTCCTACGGCTGCCACGAGAACTACCTGGTCGGCCGGCACGGCGAGTTCGGCCGCCTGGCCGACGTGCTGATCCCGTTCCTGGTCACCCGGCAGATCATCTGCGGGGCGGGCAAGGTGCTGCAGACCCCGCGTGGAGCGGTCTACTGCGTCTCCCAGCGGGCCGAGCACATCTGGGAGGGCGTCTCCAGCGCCACCACCCGGTCGCGCCCGATCATCAACACCCGCGACGAGCCGCACGCCGACGCCGAGCGCTTCCGTCGCCTGCACGTCATCGTCGGCGACTCCAACATGAGCGAGACGACCATGCTGCTCAAGGTCGGCGCGACCGACCTGGTGCTTCGCATGATCGAGGCCGGCACCGTGATGCGCGACCTGTCCCTGGAAAACCCGATCCGGGCCATCAGGGAGGTCTCCCACGACATGACCGGGCGGCGGCGGGTCCGGCTGGCCAACGGCCGGGAGGCGTCCTCGCTGGAGATCCAGGAGGAATACCTCTCCAAGGCCCGCGACTTCGTCGACCGCCGCGGCGGCGACGAGATCAGCCACCGGGTGCTGGAGCTGTGGGAGCGCACGCTCAACGCGGTCGAGACCGGCAACCTCGACAAGGTCGCCCGCGAGATCGACTGGGTGACCAAATACCAGCTCATCGAGCGCTACCGCAAGAAGTACGACCTGCCGCTGTCGAGCCCCAGGGTCGCCCAGCTCGACCTCGCCTACCACGACGTGCACCGCCGCCGAGGCCTGTTCTACCTGCTGCAGAAGCGCGGCGCGGTGGAGCGGGTGGCCTCCGATCTGAAGATCTTCGAGGCCAAGTCGGTGCCGCCGCAGACCACCCGGGCCCGGCTGCGCGGCGAGTTCATCCGCAAGGCGCAGGAGAAGCGCCGCGACTTCACCGTCGACTGGGTGCACCTGAAGCTCAACGACCAGGCGCAGCGCACCGTGCTGTGCAAGGACCCCTTCCGCAGCGTCGACGAGAGGGTCGACAAGCTCATCGCCGGAATGTGACGGTCATACTTCGGCAAGCTCGTCCCGGCCTTACCTCCTACGTACGCCGGGACGGGTAGTGTGGCGCGAACCTGACGTCTGCTTGAGGGATACCTATGCGCCGCCGCAGCATGGCCGTACTGGCCGCAGTGCCTCTGATGTTCGCCGCAGCATGCGGCTCCGGCGGGGGCGTGGCCACCGGCGCCTCCAGTCCTGCAAGCAGCAGCGGGGTCACCGAGCTGCAGGTGACTGGGCAGGCCGGTGCCAAGCCGACCGTCGCCTTCCCGCCGAAGGTCGTCGAGACCTCCTCCTTCAAGGTGCTCACCCCCGGCACCACGGGGGAGGCCGCCAAGCTCGGCACCAGCGTCATCGCCAACTTCACCGTCTTCACCTGGGACGGCAAGGAGAACAAGCTCGCGGGTTCGACCTACGACGAGGGCGGGCCGCAGGTCATCACGCTCAACGAGCAGGTCCCGGAGATCCTCCGTAAGGGCTTCGCCGAGACCAAGGGCGGCGGCAGGTTCATGTCGGTCGTCGCCAAGGACGCGCTGCCCGCCGAGCAGCAGGCGCAGGCCCCTCCGGGCCAGTCGCAGGTCTTCGTGGTCGACGTCGTGGGCGTCCCTCAGGAGAAGGCCGCCAAGGGCACCGCGACCGACGCCGATCTCGACGGCGTCAAGGTGGAGAACCCGGCCGGCGACGCCGCGCCGAAGCTCACCACCAAGACCAAGGAGAAGGCTCCCAAGGAGCTCGTCGCCAAGACCGTGATCAAGGGCACGGGCCCCGAGGTCAAGAGCGGCCAGTCGATCCTGGTCCAGTACGCCGGGAAGATCTGGGGATCGGACGTCGAGTTCGACAGCAGCTGGTCCCGCGGCGCCCAGCCGATCATGTTCCAGATCGGTACCGGCAAGGTCATCAAGGGCTGGGACCAGGGTCTGGTCGGCGTCCCGATCGGCAGCCGGGTGCTGCTGAGCATCCCGCCGGACCTCGGTTACGGCAAGGCGGGCTCCGGCGACAAGATCAAGGGCACCGATACCCTGGTCTTCCTGGTCGACGTGCTGGGCGCCTACTGAGCCCGCTGCTCTGATCCTCTGATCTGACGTTCCGCCTCGGCGAGGCCCACCGGGCCGCCGCCGGGGCGACCCGCCCCACCCCGGAGCCCGGCCGTGCGCGCACGGCCGGGCTCCGGGCTTTCCCGGACCGGGTCCGGGTCCGGGAAGGCGCGGGCCGGGCTCGCCCGCCGGGCCTCATGCGTCCTGGCCGCCCCCACCTCGGCGGCGCGGTGGATCCCCGGCAGGCACGGGCCGGCGCCGGCCGAGGGGACGGAACCCCCAAGGACCTCTACGACAGCAGCGAGGCCGCGTGGCGCCCGGCGGCGGCCGAGGCCAGGAAGTAGGCCAGGTCCTCGTCCAGGCCCCGGCCCATCGTCGACAGCCGTACCGGAGACCCCAGCAGCGCCTCGTACAGCCCGTCCACCGGCACCTCGACGAGCTCGTGCCGCGCGGCGAGCGGGCGCGACTGCTCGGCCACCCGCCTGCCGAAGTCGCCGGGCAGCACGGGGACGGCGATCTGGGCCGGGGCCAGCGCCACCCGGCCGTAGGCGGTCAGCGAGTGGTGCGAGACCCCGATGTGGCGCTCGCGCAGGTCGCCCTCGCTGACCCGCAGCGCCGCGACCGGGCGGCCTCCCAGGACGGCGGCGGCGTTGACCGCCTCGCCGGCCGAGACGCCGGAGAAACCCCAGCGGGTGCCGCCGCCCAGGTTGCCCGGCCCCTGGGTGACGATCGCGACGTCGGCCTCCAGGACGTGCCTGGCCGCCAGCAGGCCCGTGTGCGGGGTCACCACCTCCACGTCGCCGCCGAAGGACTGCCCGGCGGTGACGACGCCGCACAGCCAGCCGGTCTCCCGCAGGCGCGCGCACGACATGGAGAACCAGGCGGGCAGCGCGCCCCCGTCGAGCATCACGTAGGCGACCCTGACGGGCCTCGCGCGCTCCTCGCCGGGTTCCTCCGCGGTTTTCCCGGGGCCCGGGGGATTGGGGCCGTACAGGCCGCAGAGAATCGCGGGCAGGGCCGAGTGCAGGTCAGCGACGATCACCGGCATGCCGTCCACGGAGTCGGCGTCACGCAGGACCTCGTGAAAGGGCGAACCCTGCTCGTCCGCGCCGAGGACGGTGGCCTGCAACGGGGTGTAGCGTGCCTTCACCAGGTGTCCGGGGCCTTGAGGATCTTGTGGCAATCGGTCGGGAACAGCCACCACCATGGCGTAGCCTCCCGTACCGAGACCCATCGCGAGCGCGGTCGTGTTGAGCAGCACCACATCACCGGGCTCGGGGCGTCCCACCAGGGCGGGATAGGCGAGCGCGCGCGCCTCACCGTCCTCGGTGGTCACGTCGAGTTCCACCGCCCCCGGCCATTCGCGCCGGATCCGTACGACCTCGCCCCTGCGCCATCTGATCACGGGGGAAGGGTAGCGTCACTCGAACAGGGAGGAGGCCGGATGTCGCGCCGGAAGACCGAGCGGCTGCTCAATCTCGTGATCTGCCTGCTGGCCACGCGGCGGCCGCTCAGTGCCGAGCACATCCGCCAGGCGGTGCCGGGCTACGACGCCGACAACGACGAGGCCTTCCAGCGGATGTTCGAACGGGACAAGAACGAGCTGCGGGAGATCGGCATCCCGATCGAGGTCCACAAGGACCCGTGGGAGGAGGATCCGGGCTACCGGATCGTCCGCTCGGCGTACGAGCTGCCGGAGATCACCCTGGAGCCGGACGAGGCCGCCGTGGTGGGCCTGGCGGCCCAGGTGTGGCAGCGGGCCAGCCTGGCCGAGGCGGCCAGCGGGGCCCTGCTGAAGCTGCGCGCCGGGGGCGTGCAGACCGACGAGGCCCACGGGGTGCTCGGCGGGGCGCTGGAGCTGCGCGTCGACACCCAGGACCCGTCCTTTCCCGCGCTGTGGGAGGCCGTGCGCGACCGGCGCGCGGTCCGCTTCGCCTACCGGGCGGCGGCCAGCCAGAACGTGCTGACCCGCACCGTGGAGCCGTGGGGCGTCGTCAGCCGCCGGGGCCGCTGGTACATGGTCGGCCACGACCGCGACCGGGACGCGCCGAGGGTCTTCCGGCTCAGCCGGATCAGCGGCACGGTCACCACCGTCGGCCGCCCCGGCGCCGTGGTGGTGCCCGAGGGCGTCGACATCAAGTCCATGGTCGGGTTCAGCGACGCCGCCGTCCGCGAGCGCACCGCCCTCATCCGGGTCAGGCGGGACACCTGCCAGGGGCTGCGCCAGGTGGCGAAGGCGGTGCGGCCCGCCGGCGACGGCTGGGACGAGCTGGACGTCGACTTCACCGACCCCGGCCGGCTGGCCGGGTGGATCGTGGGCTTCGCCGCGGACGCCGAGGTGGTCGGCCCGCCGGACGCCCGTGACGCGGTCATCTGCCGCCTGAAGGGAGCACTCGCGTGAGCACGGCCGATCGCCTGCCCAGGCTGCTGGCACTGGTTCCCTACCTGATGTCGCACCCCGGGGCCCAGGTGCCCGAGGTCGCGAAGATCTTCGGGCTGAGCGAGAAGCAGCTCATCGACGACCTGCAGCTGGTGTGGATGTGCGGGCTGCCCGGCCACACCCCCGGCGACCTGATCGACGTGTCGTGGGACGGCGGGGAGATCGTCATCGACAACGCCGAGACCATCGCCCGCCCGCTGAGGCTGGGCGTGGACGAGGCGAGCGCCCTGCTGGTGGCGCTGCGCCTGCTCGCCGAGATGCCGGAGTTCGGGGAGCGCGACGCGCTGGCCCGGGTCATCGCCAAGTTCGAGCAGGCCTCGGGCGAGGGCGCGGCGGCGGTCAGCAGCCAGGTCGCGGTGGAGGTCGACGCCGCGCCCGACGCGCTGCCCGTCGTCAACGAGGCGCTGCGCAGCCGCAGGCGGCTGTCGCTGCGCTACTACGTGCCGGGACGCGACGAGATCACCCCGCGCGAGGTCGACCCGATGCGCCTGGTCGTCGTGGACGGCCGCCCCTACCTGTCGGGCTGGTGCTACCGGGCCGAGGCGGTCCGGCTGTTCCGGGTGGACCGGATGCTCTCCGTCGACGTGCTCGACGTGCCCGCCGACCCGCCCGCGGACGCCGTGGCCGACGAGGTGACGCCCGGGGTGTTCCGGCCCTCGCCGACCGACGAGCTGGTGGAGCTGGAGCTCACCGCCGCGGGCCGCTGGGTCGCCGAGTACTACCCGTGCGAGCGGGTCGAGGAGCTGGGCGAGGGCCGGGTGCGGGTGGCCCTGCGGGCCAGGGACCAGGGCTGGCTGGTACGCCTGGCGCTGCGCCTCGGCGACACCGGCAGGGTGGTCTCGCCCGCCTCGCTGGACGCGAGCGTCCGGGCCGCGGCCACCGCCGCGCTGAATCGTTACGAGTCGGTTTCCTGACGTACGGGGCTGGAGTCTCCCGACATGAGCTGGATCATCGCCGCGATCTCGCTGGCCTTCGCCGGGCTGGCCGTCCTGGCCTTCCTGGCCGTCCGCGTGCTGCGTGCGGCCGCCGAACTGGGCCGCGAGGTCGATCGTACGGAGGGAAGGCTGGAGCCGGTTCGGGTCCTGTTCGGCGAGCGTACGGCGACTGTACGGGGCCAAAGGGATGAGTCTGTCTCCAGGGGAGCGTACGATCGGGGGCAGAGACTGCACGTCGCCCGGCGTAAGGATGTGTAATGCCCAACCTCGGACCCACTGAGCTGATCATCATCGGCCTGATCCTGGTGCTGCTCTTCGGCGCCAAGAAGCTGCCGGAAGCCGCCCGCGGGCTCGGCCGGTCGCTGCGCATCTTCAAGTCGGAGACCGCCAAGCTCCGCGACGAGGATGAGCCGCAGAGCGCGACCGCCACGGTCGTCCAGGCGCAGCCCCAGCCTCCCGCCCCGGCCCCGCAGCCGATCCCGGCGGCGACCCAGGCCCCGGCCCCCGCGCCGAGCGCCGAGGAGGAGGCCCGCCGGCTTGAGGAGCAGGCCGCCCGGTTGCGCGCCCAGGCCGGAGCGCCCAAGTCGCAGTGATCGGCGGTAGCCTGAAGATCTACCCTGATCACTCGACTCGTCACCCCAGGATTCGCGAATGGCGCTGCTGAAGTGGCCCAAACCGGGCCGGAACGGGGCGGCACCACCGCCCGCCGAGGCGGGCGACGGTCGCATGCCGCTCATGGAGCACCTGCGCGAGCTGCGTAACCGGCTGGTCATCGCCCTGCTCGGTCTGATCGCCGGCATCATCGTCGGTTTCATTTTCTTCGACCCGATCTGGCAGTTCGTGTCGGCTCCCTACTGCGGGCTTCCCCAGGCGCAGGAGCTGCGGCCGGGTCAGTGCACGATGCTGATCCTCGGCGTCTTCGACTCCTTCTTCGTGAACCTCAAGGTCGCGGCGATGTTCGGCCTCGTGGTCTCCTCGCCGGTCTGGCTCTGGCAGATCTGGGGCTTCGTCACCCCGGGCCTGTACCGCAACGAGAAGCGCTACTCGATCCTGTTCATCCTGCTGGCCGTCCCGCTGTTCCTCGCGGGCGCGGCCCTGGCCTACTTCGTGATGGACACGGGCCTGTCGATCCTGCTGGGCTTCGCCCCTCCGGGAACGCTGACCGGCATCACGATCGACGAGTACCTCGGCTACGCGCTGATCATGCTCATCGTGTTCGGCATCTCCTTCGAGCTGCCGCTGCTCATGGTGTTCCTGAACATCATCGGGGTGCTGCCGCACGCGCTGGTGGCCAAGCACCGCCGCATGGTCATCTTCATCATGTTCGTCTTCGGCGCGGTCGCCACCCCCGGCGGCGACCCGTTCACGATGGTCGCGCTCGCCCTGCCGATGGTGCTGCTGTTCGCCCTGGCCGAGGGGTTCATGTACCTCAGGGAGAGAAGGCAGTCCAAGCGCGAGGACTTCTCCCACCTCTCCGACGACGAGGCCTCCTCGCTCGACGACGACCCATCCTCGCTCGACGACGCCTCGCCCCTGGGCGACGTGACCCCCGTCGGCGATCCGGCTCCTATCGATTCGAGAACGACCGACACCGATCCCAGCAGATAGGGGATAAGTTCCGGTCTGTGCCCGCAGAGATCGCAGTCCTCGTCAACCCCGCCGCCCGCGGCGGCCGTTCCCGGGGGCTGCTCTCCCCGGTGCTCGACCGCCTGAGGCAGGGCGGGCGCGAGGTCTCGGTGATCCTCGGAGACTCCGCCTCCGACGCCCTGGAGCGCGCCTGCACGGCCGTCGCGGAGGAGCCGGAGGCACTGGTGGCCTTCGGCGGCGACGGCCTGGTCCATCTGGCCCTCCAGGCGGTCGCGGGCAGCGGCGTGCCGCTGGGCGTCATCCCCGTGGGCACCGGCAACGACATCGCCGCCGCGCTCGGCATCCCCCTGAAGGCGCCGCTGGCCGCCGCCGACACCGTGCTGCGCGGGCGGGTGCGCACGGTCGACGCCGCGAAGGTGGGCCGGGACGAGTGGTTCGCCGGGGTGCTGGCCTGCGGCTTCGACTCCCGGGTCAACGAGCGGGCCAACGCGAAGACCTGGCCGCCCGGCATGGCCAGATACCTGGTCGCCCTCGCCGAGGAGCTGCGCTCCTTCCGGCCCATCCCGTTCAGGATCGACCTGGACGGCGAGATCGTCGAGCGTGAGGCGATGCTGGTCGCGGTCGGCAACACCTCCTCCTACGGCGCGGGCATGCGCGTGTGCCCCGGCGCCGTCCCCGACGACGGCCTGCTGGACGTGACGATCCTCGGCGCCATCCCCAAGGGGGAGTTCCTGCGCACCTTCCCCCGCGTCTACCGGGGCTCCCACGGCACCCACCCCGCCATCACCATGCACCGCGCCCGCCGGGTGACCCTGGAGGCTCAGGGAGTGATCGCCTACGCGGACGGCGAGCGGGTCGGTCCCACCCCGCTGACGTGCGAGATCGTCCCCGGGGCGCTGGAGGTCCTCGTCTAGGCCGGCCGCGCGGTCGCCGTCGTTCCGGCGGCCGCCCGCGGTCCCGCCGCGGCCGGCTCCGCCCCGGGAGGGCCGCCCGTCACGCGGGCCCGGGTGTCAGGCCGAGCGGCCGGGGCCGGGCAGGACGCGTTCGACCATGCCGGTCACCAGGTCGTGGACCTGGCTTTCCGGAAAGATGTCGGGCAGCGTGAGCCGTTCCATGATCAGCCAGTTCAGCGCCAGATAGAGCAGGACCACGGTGGTCGCGTCGCCGGGCAGGCCGGACCGCGTGTGGTAGCCGATGTTGGCGTCGATGTCGGCGCGGATGCGTTCGGTGAGCAGGTCGCGCAGCTCCGGGCGGCGGGTGGCCTCCAGGCGCAGTTCCAGCAGTGCCAGGTATCCGGAGCGGAAGGTGCTGACGCGGTCCACCAGGTCGTGCATGAGCTCGGTGACCCTGTCGCGGTCGCGCGGCCCCTCCAGCGCGGCGGCCATCACGCCCGGGTCGGGCTCCAGCCGCTCGTAGAAGCGGTGGCCGACCTGGATGAGCAGGTCGTCGCGGTTGCCGAAGTAGTTGGAGGCCGTGCCGGTGGGCACCCCCGCCTCGACGTCGACGGCGCGGAAGGTCAGTCCGCGCGCCCCCTCACGGGCCAGGACCTCGATGGCCGCGTCGAGGAGCGCCGCCCGCCGTGCCGGGTTCTGCCGCATCGCGTTCTCTCCCTGATTCGACGTTGACACCACTTCAAGCGTAGTACTACATTCAAACCACTCCAGACAGAGTACTACGCCGATCACCCCAGGCAGGGCCGGACCGCCGGTGGACCCCGGGACCGCACCCGGTGCCGCGGGACGTCGGTGGTCCGCACCACCTGAAGATCATGAAGAGGACAGCGTATGCGAAAGCTCGTTTACTACATCGGCATGACCATCGACGGCTTCATCGCCGCCCCCGACGGGAGCGCCGACTTCTTCCCGGTGACGCAGGACGTCCTCGACTTCATCGTCGAGGACTTTCCCGACACCCTGCCGACGCACGTGCGCGAGCAGCTGGGCGCGCACGTCGTCCCCAACCCGAACTTCGACGCCGGCGTGCAGGGGCTCGCCACCTACGAGCCCGCCCTGCGGGCCGGGATCACCAGCCCCTACGCCCACCTGCGCCAGTACGTGGTCTCCACGAGCACCGGGGAGAGCCCCGACCCCGCCGTCGAGATCATCTCCACCGACGTGGCCGGCAGGATCCGCAAGCTCAAGGCCGAGGACGGCAAGGACATCTACCTGGTGGGCGGCGGCCGCCTGGCGGGCAGCCTGCTCCCGGAGATCGACGCGCTCGTCATCAAGCTCTACCCGGTGGTCGCCGGCGCCGGGATTCCCCTGTTCACCACTGATTTCTCCCCCACGCCCTTCACGCTCACGGGCACCCGCCCGCTCCAGAACGGCACGGTCATCCTCACCTACGACAGGAAGTGACCACCGTGGCGGCCCGCGGCCCCGGTACGCGTCCGTACCGGGGCGGTTTTCCCGCCGCCGCGGCCGCGAACGCGTCCCCGGATCCCGGGAGAAGGCGGGACGGACCGGAATCCCGATATCGGTAGGCTGGAGGCATGACGACCCCAGCGGAACGCTACGCTGCCTTCCGTCAGAGCCAGGCTGAGAGTGGGCCAGCGCTGACCTCGTTCCGCGGTCTGTACGACTTCGAGCTGGACGACTTCCAGCTCGACGCCTGCCGGGCGCTGGAGGCGGGCGACGGGGTCCTCGTGGCGGCCCCCACCGGCTCGGGCAAGACCGTCGTGGGCGAGTTCGCGGTGCACGTGGCCCTGCAGGAGGGCCGCAAGTGCTTCTACACCACCCCCATCAAGGCGCTGTCCAACCAGAAGTACAACGACCTGGTCAAGCGATACGGCACCGACAAGGTGGGCCTGCTCACCGGTGACAACAGCGTCAACGGCGAGGCCCCCATCGTCGTCATGACGACCGAGGTGCTGCGCAACATGCTCTACGCCGGGTCCTCCACCCTGGCGGGGCTCGGCTTCGTCGTCATGGACGAGGTCCACTACCTCGCCGACCGGTTCCGCGGCGCGGTCTGGGAAGAGGTGATCATCCACCTTCCCGAGTCGGTGCGCCTGGTCGCCCTGTCGGCCACGGTCAGCAACGCCGAGGAGTTCGGCGAGTGGATGGGCGAGGTCCGCGGCGACACCAGCGTCATCGTCGACGAGCACCGCCCGGTCCCGCTCTGGCAGCACATGCTCGTCGGCAGCCGCATCTACGACCTGTTCGTCACCGGGGACGAGGACCGGCGCCCGCAGATCAACCCCAACCTCCTGCGCATCGCCAAGGACGAGGAGCGCCAGGCGTACGGCAGGGGGCGCCGCGGCTACTCGCGGCCCCGCAGGAACGGCCCGCCGGACCGGGCCGCGGCCATCGAGCGACTGGACGCCGACGGCCTGCTGCCCGCGATCACGTTCATCTTCTCCAGGGCCGGCTGCGACGCCGCCGTCATGCAGTGCCTGCACGACGGCATCCGGCTCACCACCGACGCCGAACGCCACGAGATCCGGCAGATCGTCGACGAGCGCACCGCGCACCTGCCCGACGAGGACCTGGGCGTTCTCGGCTACCTGGAGTGGCGCGACGCCCTGGAGCGCGGCCTGGCCGCCCACCACGCGGGCATGCTCCCGGCCTTCAAGGAGGTCGTCGAGGAGCTGTTCACCCGGGGCCTGGTCAAGGCCGTGTTCGCCACCGAGACCCTCGCGCTGGGCATCAACATGCCCGCCCGCTCCGTGGTGATCGAGAAACTCGACAAGTGGAACGGCGAGACCCACGCCGACCTCACGCCCGGCGAGTACACCCAGCTCACCGGGCGGGCCGGGCGCCGCGGCATCGACGTGGAGGGCCACGCGGTCGTCCAGTGGCAGCCGGGCACCGACCCGCTCCAGGTCGCCGGCCTGGCCAGCACCCGCACCTACCCGCTGCGCTCCAGCTTCCGCCCCTCGTACAACATGGCGGTCAACCTGGTCGGCCAGGTGGGCAGGGAGCGGGCCAGGACCCTCCTGGAGTCCTCGTTCGCGCAGTTCCAGGCCGACCGGGCCGTGGTGGGCATCGCCAAGCAGGTGCGCCGCGCGGAGGAGGCCCTGGAGGGCTACCGCCAGGCGATGACCTGCCACCTGGGCGACTTCGAGGAGTACGCCGCGATGCGCAGGGCCCTGTCCGACAGGGAGGCCGAGCTGTCGCGCCAGCGCGGCGCGGCCCGCAGGACGCAGGCGCTGCGCTCGCTGGAGGCGCTCAAGCCCGGCGACATCATCAGGGTGCCCGGCGGGCGCCGCGCGGGTCTGGCCGTCGTCCTCGACCCCGGCCTCAACTCCCGGGGCGAGGGGCCCTCCCCGCTGGTGCTGACCATCGGCAAGCAGGTCAAGAAGCTGTCACCGGCCGACTTCCCCGTCCCGGTGGAGCCGGTCGAGCACCTGCGCATCCCGAAGAACTTCAACGCCCGCTCGCCCAAGGAGCGGGCCAACCTGGTCTCCTCCGTGCACGCCAAGATCGGCGACCGCGACTTCGGCAAGCCCGTCAGGGCGCGAGACCACGCCGCCGAGGACGACGAGATCAACCGCCTGCGCCGGGAGATCCGTCAGCACCCCTGCCACGGGTGCGACGAGCGCGAGGACCACGCCCGCTGGGCCGAGCGCTACTACAAGCTGCTCCGCGAGACCGAGGGCCTGCGCCGCCGGGTCGAGGGCCGCTCCCACGTCATCGCCCGTACCTTCGACAAGGTCTGCGGGGTGCTCGACCAGCTCGGCTACCTCGACGGCGAGAGCGTCACCGCCGAGGGCCGCCGCCTGGCCCAGCTCTACACCGAGCTGGACCTGCTGACCGCCGAGTGCCTGCGCTCGGGGCTCTGGAACGACCTGGACGCGGCCGAGCTGGCCGCGTGCGTGTCGTCACTGGTCTTCGAGTCGCGGCAGGCCGACGACGCCCGCCAGCCCAGGATCCCCGCGGGAGCGGCTCAGAAGACGCTGGCGGACATGGTGCGCCTCTGGGGGGAGCTGGAGTCGATCGAGGGCGACCACGGCCTGTCGTTCATCAGGGAGCCCGACTTCGGCTTCGCCTGGGCGGCCTTCCGCTGGGCCAAGGGCCACACCCTGGACGCCGTGCTCCGCGACGGTGCCGCGGGCGCGGAGCTGGCCGCCGGAGACTTCGTCCGCTGGACCAAGCAGCTGCTCGACCTCCTCGGCCAGATCTCCGACGCCGCCCCGGCGGGGAGCAAGGTCAAGCAGACCGCGGGCAAGTCGATGGACGCCCTGCGGCGCGGGGTGGTGGCCTACTCGTCCCTGACCTGAGTCCCGCTCCCCGGTGGGCCGCCGTCCGGACGGCGGCCCACCGGCGGGCCTCAAGGGTCCGGCGGGGCCGGGCGGGTTTCGCGAGGGCTCGGGCCGGTGCGGGGGCCTCAGGCCAGGCTGAAGCGGACCTCGCGGGTGGCCGGGTCGGCGCGCGTCAGCCGCACGCGTACGGTCTCGCCCAGCGGGAGCCCCTCGCCGTCGCAGCGGGCCACCACCGCCGGGTCGGTGACCTGCACCTGGCCCCACGGCCGGTCCTCGGCCACGTCGATCACCACGGCGTCGAACGTCTGGCCCACCCGCTCGCGGAGGACGAAGGCCTCCACGAGGTCCACGCACGCCCGCTCGACACCGCCGGCGCGACGCCCGGTGGCGTGCATGATCTCGGGCAGCTCGCCCATGGCCCGCTGAATGTCCTGCGGCACCGGCTCGCCCGCCGCGATGGCCAGGCAGATCTCCGTGGCGTAGCGGTCGATGAGGCGGCGCAGCGGGGCGGTCACGTGCGCGTACGGCGCCCCCACGGCGGCGTGCTCCGCCTGCGCGGGCGGCTCGCCGTTGAAGGCGACGTATCCGGCGCCGCGCAGCAGCACCGTCGACTCCTGCAGGAACGCGGCCTGCTCGGGGATCTTCGGGTCGAGGGAGTGCACGACGTCGCCGTACCCGGCGCCCTCGGGCCAGGGCACGCCCAGAGCGGCGGCCACCCGGCGGACCTGGGCGATCCTCTCCGCGGGGGCGGGCGGCAGCACCCGCAGCAGGCCGATCTCGGCGTCCAGCATCATGGAGGCGGCGGCCATGCCCGTCAGCAGCGAGATCTGCGCGTTCCACGCCTCGGCGTCCAGCGGGGCGCGCAGTTCCACCCGGTAGCCGTCGCCGTCGGGGACGACCTCCTGGTCGGGGGTGGGCAGCGTCACGCCGCCCCTGGCCCGCTCCTGGGCGAGCCTGAGCCGGCCGATCTCGGCCAGCAGCCGCAGCGTGCCGTCGGCGGTGCCGGTGTCGATCGCGGCCTGCGCGTAGTCGTAGTCGAGCCGCTCGCGGCTGCGTACCAGCGCCCTGGTCACGTCCGCGCCCACGATCCGGCCCTCGGCGTCCAGGTCGACGCACCACAGCGCGGCGGGCCGCGTCACGCCGGGCAGCAGGCTGGCGGCGCCCTCGGACAGGACGGGCGGGTGCAGCGGCACGCGCCCGTCGGGCATGTAGACCGTCTCGCCGCGGGTACGGGCCTCGGCGTCGATCGCGCCGCCGGGCCTGACGAACGCCCCGACGTCGGCGATGGCGTACCAGACGCGGTAGCCGCCGGGCTGCTCCTCCAGGTGCACGGCCTGGTCGAGGTCCATCGCTCCCGGAGGGTCGATGGTGATCAGAGGCAGGTCGGTCCGGTCGAGCCGGGGCAGGGCGGGCACCTCGGCGACCCACTCGGCCTCGTCGACCACCGCCCGGGGGAATCCCTCGGGCAGTTTCATCTCACGGCGGATCCGCTCGAAACCGTCGTCGAGCCGCGGATGGGACTCTCCGGGCACCCGGATGCTCTTGTGAGGCACAGGGAGCAACCTACCGGCTCGCGGCGGGCCACCTCACCGGCCGTTCGGGGTGACGGTGACCGACGCGGCCGGGGACCAGGTCAGGGCCCGGACAAGGAGGGCGGGAGCGGGAAGACCGGACCGGATGGTGGTGCGGGCGGAGGTCAGAGCGCGGAGGTCAGGCGCTCCAGCGGCCCGGACAGGCCGTAGCGCTCGCTCAGCGCCGCCAGGGCCTCCGGGTCGCGGGGCTTGGAGGGAAGCGCGACGTCGACCTCGGGAAGGGGGGCGTCGCGGGCGACCTGGACCACCCCGGGGGCCACCCGCAGATAGTCGCGGGCCGCCGACAGCCTGGCGCGCTGCCCCGCGGTCAGGTCACCGCCTCCCTCGCCCCCGTCGACGGCCCGCAGAAGCGCCTCCAGCGAGCCGAACCGGGTGATCAGGGTCGCCGCGGTCTTGTCGCCCACCCCCGGAACGCCCGGCAGCCCGTCGCTGGGGTCGCCGCGCAGGGTGGCGAAGTCGGCGTAGGAGCGGCCGGGGACGCCGTACTTCTCGGTGACGGCGGCCTCGTCGACCAGCTGGAGGTTCTTGACCCCCCTGGCGGTGTAGAGGATCCGGACCGGCCTGGAGTCGTCGACCAGCTGGAACAGGTCGCGGTCGCCGGTGACGACGTCGACCTGGCCGCTCGCCCGCGCGGTGAACGTGCCCATCACGTCGTCGGCCTCGTAGCCGGGAACGCCGACGCGGGCGATGCCCACCGCGTCGAGCACCCGCTCGATCACCGGCACCTGCGGAACGAGAGTGTCGGGGGTCTCCTCGGCGCCGCCCTCGGCGACCCGGTGGGTCTTGTACGTCGGAATGGCCGCCACCCGGAAGTCCGGGCGCCAGTCGGCGTCCATGCAGGCGACGAGTTCGGCGGGGGAGTGCCGCCGGACCAGCATGGCGATCATGTCGATGACGCCGCGCACCGCGTTGACGGGCATTCCGTCGGGTGCGGTCATCGACTCGGGGATGCCGTAGAAGGCGCGGTAGTAGAGGGAGGGGGTGTCGAGAAGCATCAGGCCGGGCATGGCGACCATTTAATCAATCAGCCGAGCACGCCGATCGCCAGAACGCAGGTGTCGTCCTCGGGGTTGGGGCCGCCGATCACCTCGATGAGCCGGTCGAGCCCCTCGTCCAGGTCGCCGCTCAGCAGGGCCGCGGCCTCCATGACCAGCGCCAGCCCCTCGTCGATGTCGCGGTTACGCCGCTCCACCAGCCCGTCGGTGAACAGCAGCAGGAGATCGTTCTCCCGCAGCTCGACCCCGGCCATCTCGTACGGCTCGTCGGGGGTGGCGCCCAGCAGGACCCCGGCGGGCGGGGCGAGCTGAGTGGCCGTTCCCTCGCGGACCAGGATCGGCGCCAGGTGTCCCGCCCGCCCCCAGGTGAACATCCTCGTGGCCGGGTCGAGGTGGCCGACGACCGCGGTCGCCGTCGTCTCGGGCATCCGGTGCAGCACGAGGTCGTTGAGCCAGGCCAGCAGCCTGTCGGGGGAGTGGCCGGTCATCGCGAGGCCGATCAGGGCGTGGCGCAGCTGGGCCATCTGGGAGATCGCGGGCATCCCGTGCCCGGACACGTCGCCGATGGCCAGCAGCACCTTGCCGTCGGACAGGGGAACGGCGTCGTACCAGTCGCCGCCCAGGCCCGGCCTGGCCCCGGCCGCCACGTAGCGGACCGCGATGTGCGCGTGCGGCAGGTCGATGGTGTCCCCCAGTCCCGGCATGATGGCCTCACGCAGCGCCATGCTCATGTCGTGCTCCTCCGCGACCTGCTCGCGGACCCGCAGCAGCGTGCTGCGCGACTCCGACATGATCCGCTCGGCGCGGCGGCGGCAGGTGATGTCCTGGACGACGCCGTGCACGATGGGACGCCCGCCGGTCACGACGGGGTCGAGCACGACGCGCAGGTGGCGCAGCTCGCCGTGGCGGCGGATGCGGAACTCGGTCTCCCCGCCCCCGGCCCGGTGCACGACGGACCACAGCAGCCGGTCGAGGTCGGGCCGGTCGGCCGCCTCGACGTGACCGGCCAGGTCGCGCAGGTGGATCGGGCCGTCGCCGGGAGCGCGGCCGAATATGGTGTACGCCTGGTCGGACCAGCTGGCCTCTCCGGTCTGGAGATCCCACTCGGTCCAGCCCATCTCGCCCATGCGCTCCGCGTGCGCCAGGCGTGCGGTTAAGAGTTGTCGCTCCACGGCCATGTGCTCGTCCGGCTCGCCGCGCGACCGCTGCGCCATCTCAGCGGCGGTCGACGAGGTCGGACCGGTCACCTGGTCGTTTCGTGGGTGGAGGGGTGGCTGGTGGCCGCCCACTACGCCGACCATGTAGCTCGCTCTCGAAATGTGTGGCTTTACGGATATTTTGCCAACAAAATGTGATCGTACTTCAACAGATTGTAGTGGTGGGGGCGTCCTCGTGCCTTCCTTTCCCTGACTTTCGGTTCCCGGGCGGGGCCCGGATGCGTCGTCGTTCCGGCCGGGATTAGATTGGTCGGCGTGACGACGGAGTCCTTTGATCTCTATCCCGTGGCCCGCCTGGCCGCCGCCCGCGAGGCGGCCGCCGCCGCCGGGCTCGACGCGCTGCTGCTCACGCCCGGCCCCGACCTTCGCTACGTGACCGGTTACGAGGCGTTGCCGCTGGAGCGGCTCACCTGCCTGGTGCTCCCGGCCAGGGGCGAGGCGTTCCTGATGGTGCCCCGACTGGAGCTGCCGGCGGCCGAGCGCTCCCCGGCGTCGCGGCTCGGCGTCGAGTTCGTCCCCTGGGACGAGACCGACGATCCGTACGCCGTCGTCGGCGGGCGCCTGGGCCGGGTCCGCAAGGTCGGCCTCGCCGACCGGATGTGGGCGATGCAGTCGCTGCGCCTGCGCGACGCGATCCCAGGCGCGGAGCAGGTGCTCGCCGGGACCGTCCTGCGCGGGCTGCGGATGCGCAAGAGCGCGGCCGAGGTGGCGGCGCTGCGCGCGGCGGGCGCCGCGATCGACGCCGTCCACGCCCAGGTGCCCGGCTTCCTGCGGGCCGGCAGGACCGAGCGCGAGATCGGCAGGGACATCGCCGAGGCGATCACCGCGGCCGGCCACTCCACCGTCGACTTCGTCATCGTCGCCTCCGGGCCCAACGGCGCCAGCCCGCACCACGAGCTGTCGGACCGCGTCGTCCAGGAGCGCGAGCCGATCGTGGTCGACATCGGGGGCCAGATGCCCGACGGCTACTGCTCCGACTCCACGCGCGTCTACGCCATCGGCGAGCCTCCGGCGGGCTTCCTGAAGTACTACGAGGTGCTGAGGCGCGCCCAGCAGGCCGCCTGTGACGCGGTGGCCCCCGGGGTGTCGTGCGAGGCGGTCGACGCCGCCGCGCGGGACGTGATCGCGGCCGAGGGCTACGGCGACTACTTCATCCACCGCACCGGCCACGGCATCGGCCTGGAGACCCACGAGGAGCCCTACATCGTCGCGGGCAACACCGAGCCGCTGGCGCCCGGTTTCGCCTTCTCCGTCGAGCCGGGCATCTACCTGCCCGGGGCCCACGGCGCCCGCATCGAGGACATCCTCGTCTGCACCGACGAGGGCGGCGAGCGGGTCAACCACCGCCCCCGCGAGCTGCTGGTCGTCTAGCGGCTCCCAAAGGGCCGCGCACGGTCGTGGGTCCTCCCGGCCGCGAGGCGGCTCGTACGGACAACTCGTGCGGGCAGGTCCTTGCGCGGTCGCGGCCGGATCGTGCGGTCTCGCATGGGCGGGTCCCCGCGCGAGCACGGTCGCGGTCCCACGGGGGCGGCCCTGTGGGCGCGGACGCGGATACGGGCGCGGGCCGCGTGGCCGCGCCCGGGCGGCGGGTGCCAGAATCGGGATGGCCGGTGACCCCGGCCGCCCTTTCGTCGTCCGCGCCGGGGCTCCGCGCCGGGACCTGGAGCACGCGGACGCGACCCCCTCCCCGCGAACCCTGGGGCGGGGTCTCCACGCTGGAAGGACTCAGATGACCGTTGAGCGCGTTCTGCCGACCGGCGACGCCTATGACCTGCTGGACCTGGTCCGCGACCTGATCGGCAAGGAGGTCGCGCCCCGGGCCGCGGCCGACGAGTCCGCCGGGCGCTTCCCCAGGGAGGTGTTCACCACCCTCGGCCGCGCCGGGCTGCTCGGCCTGCCCTACCCCGAGGAGCACGGCGGGGCGGCGCAGCCGTACGAGGTCTACCTGCAGGTGATCGAGGAGCTCTCGGCCAGCTGGCTGGCCGTCGGTCTCGGCCTGTCGGTCCACACGCTGTCGTGCTTCCCGGTGGCCGCCTACGGCACCGCCGAGCAGCGCGCCGCGCTGCTTCCCGAGATGCTGGGCGGCGAGTGGCTGGGCGCGTACTGCCTGTCGGAGCCGCAGTCGGGGTCCGACGCCGCCGCGCTGACGACCAGGGCGGTTCCCGGTGACGGCGGATCCACCGGCTACACCGTCGACGGGGTGAAGGCCTGGATCACCCACGGCGGCGTCGCCGACTTCTACACGCTGATGGCCCGGACCTCGGCCGACGGGGCGCGCGGCATCTCCTGCTTCCACGTGCCCGCCGGGACGGAGGGGCTGTCGTTCGGCGCGCCCGAGCGGAAGATGGGGATGAAGGCCTCGCCGACCGCCCAGGTCCGCTTCGACGGGGTGCGGCTGGCGCCCGAGGCCCTGCTGGGCTCCGAGGGGGAGGGCTTCCGGATCGCCATGGCCGCCCTGGACGGCGGCAGGCTCGGCATCGCCGCCTGCGCCGTGGGCGTGGCCCAGGCCGCCTTCGAGACCGCCACCGCGTACGCCGCCGAGCGCCGCCAGTTCGGCTCGCGGATCATCGACTTCCAGGGCATCGGTTTCATGCTCGCCGACATGGCCACCCAGATCGCCGCCGCCCGCGCCCTCTACCTGGACGCCGCCCGGCTGCGCGACGCGGGCCGGCCGTACGGCACGCGGGCCGCGATGGCGAAGCTCTTCGCCACCGACATGTGCATGAAGGTCACCACCGACGCCGTCCAGGTCCTCGGCGGCTACGGGTACGTGGAGGACTTCCCGGTCGAGCGCCACATGCGGGAGGCCAAGGTCCTGCAGATCGTCGAGGGCACCAACCAGGTCCAGCGCCTGGTCATCGGCCGCGCCCTCGCCAAGGACGCGGAGAACGCCGCACGGTGACGTCCACGCGCCGGTGACCCGCCGCGTGGTCCCCGGCGGGCGGTCCGGGCCGCGGGAGCGCGTGGTCCCGGCGTCCGGGCCGTGGGAGCGTGGTCCCGGCGGCGGTCCGGGCCGCGGGAGCGCGCCGTCTCCCGGCCCGGACGCCGTGTCAGAGCCCGTACGCCTCCAGCAGCCGCAGCCAGATCTCGCTGACCGTGGGGTAGGACGGCACGGCGTGCCAGAGCCGGTCGAGGGGCACCTCGGCGACGACGGCGATCGTCGCGGAGTGCAGCATCTCGCCCACGGCGGGGCCGGCGAAGGTCACCCCGAGCAGGACGCGGCGCCGCTCGTCCACGACGGCCTTGGCCCTGCCCCGGTAGCCGTCGCCCTGGAGATAGGCCCCCGACACCCTGCCCAGGTCGTACTCGACCGTGCGGACGTCGAACCCCTCGGCGCGGGCCTCCGCCTCGCTCCGGCCGACCGAGCACACCTGCGGGTCGGTGAAGACCACCTGCGGCGCGCCGTACGTGTCCGCCAGGTCGCGCAGGCCCGGCAGGTCGTCGGGCTCGCCCTTGGCCCGCGCCGCGATGACGTCGCCGCACACCCGCGCCTGGTACTTGCCCATGTGGGTGAGCAGGGCGCGGCCGTTGACGTCGCCCACCGCGTACAGCCAGCCGCCGGAGACGCCGGTCGCGCGCATGCTGTCGTCGACCTCCACCACGTGCCCGGCCTCCAGGCCGACGGTCTCCAGTCCGAGGTCGCCGGTCGCGGGACGCCTGCCGGTGGCCACCAGCAGCTCGTCGGCCTCGACGGGCGGGCCCTCGGACAGGTGGACCGTCACCGGGCCCCCGGGCGTGGGCCGCTCGACCTTCGTCACCTGGACGCCCGTGCGCACCGTGATGCCCGCCTCGGCGAACGACGCGGCCACCAGCTCCCCGGCGAACGGCTCCATCCTGCCGAGCAGCCCGCCGCGCGCCAGCACCGTCGTCTCCCTGGCGCCGAGCCCGTGCATGGCCTGGGCCATCTCGCAGGCCACCACGCCGCCGCCCAGCACGGCCAGCCGGCCGGGCACGCTTTTCGCCGCCGTCACCTCGTGGCTCGTCCACGGCGACGCCTCCACCAGGCCGGGGATCGGCGGGACGGCCGCGCCGCTGCCGGTGGCCAGCACGACCGCCCGCCGGGCGGTCAGCGTGCGGACCGAGCCGTCCTTCGCGGTCACCACGACCCGTCTGGGGCCGTCCAGCCGCCCGTGCCCGCGGACGAACTCCGCCGGCACGCTCCTGATCCACTCGACCTGGCCGGTGTCGTCGAGGTGGGACACCGCCTCGTCGCGCCGGGCGAGCACGGCGTCGGTGTCGATCGGGCCCAGCGTCAGGCCGGGCACCCGGGCGACCTCGGCGGCCAGCTCCACCGGGCGCAGCAGCGCCTTGCTGGGGATGCACGCCCAGTAGGAACACTCGCCGCCCGCCAGGTGCCTCTCGACGATCGCGGCGCTCAGCCCTCCCCGGACCGCGCGGTCGGCGACGTTCTCACCCGCGGGGCCCGCGCCCACAACCACCACGTCGAACTCGTCCGCCACGACTTACCTCCCAGAGAGAACCTGCCCGTCGACCGCACGCCGCCCCCGGCGACGTGGGTCGTACCAGCTTCGCATCCTCCGGCCGAGGCCGAGGACACGCCCCGGGACACCGGCGGGTCCCGGCCGGAGCCGCCCGTGGGCCGCGTGCGCGGGGTACGGGCGGCTCCGGCCCCGCCTCACGCCTCCGACAGGCGTTCGGTGAAGAGCGTCACGGGCCTTTCGAGCTTCACGCCGTCCACGACGATGTCGACGACCTCGTTGTAGAAGGCGACGTGGTCCCTGATCCTCTCGGCGGCCGGGATCGGGTCGGGGTAGGCCCACGCCACTTCGGCGGGGACGGACCCGCCCTCGCGCAGGGACCAGTAGGACGCCACTCCCTTGTACGGGCAGCGGGTGCCGGTCGCCGTCGGCTCGAACAGCTCGAAGTTCACGTCCTCCGGAGGAATGTAGTAGCGAGTGGGCAGGCCCGTCTCGAACAGCAGCACCGGGCGCCGGGTCTCCGCGACGACCCTGCCGCCGATCTCGACCCTGACGTGCCGCGAGCTCGGTACCGGATCGACCCGCTTGTACGGGTCACGGGGATGGACGAAGATCTCCTCCTCCTCTTCGTACCAGTGTTCGAGCACCTCGCCGTCGTGCTGGAACCACTCGAAGGCGATGTGACCGGGCAGCGCCGGATAGCTCCACGCGGTGTTCGCGACGGTCTCGCCGCCGATCACCAGGTCGTAGAAAACCGTGGATCCCTCGTGGGTGCCGGTCGCCGGGTCGGCGGCGGGGCGCAGCAGGTCGGAGCGGACCTCGGCCTCGGGGAACGCGTAGCGGGGCACGGGGTGCGACGATTCCCAGACCAGGACCGGGTTGCGGCTGTCGACGACGGTGACGTCGCCCCTGATCCCGCGGACCCAGCGCTCGCTGGGCTCCCAGTTGAACGTTCCTGACGCGGGCACGGCCTACGCCTCCGCGAGTTCCGCGAGTTCCGCGACGTACGGCCTGCGCTCGCGCCAGGCCGCGATCTGGTCGGGCCGCCCGAAGACCCGCAAATACTCCTCGACCTGCCCGCCGGCCTGGTCCCACAGCAGCTCCGGCTCGAAGTCGGTGCCCTCAGGGCCGACGAACGGCTCCAGCGGCTCGATCACCGTGTCGAGGCTGGGGTGCCAGAAGACGCCCGTGGAGCGCCGGGTGACCGTGCCGCCCGCCACGACGCGGTGCCGTCCGGGGCGGAGCCGCCCGTTCGTCCACTTGGTGAGGATGTGGCCGGAAAAGACCTGCAGGGCTCCGGGCACGATCGGCACCGGGATCCAGCTCCCGTCGGGCGCCTGCCCCTGCAGCCCCGCGTAGTCGCCGCGCTGGTGCAGCACGGTCAGCGCCGAGCCGTCGGCGTGCTCCAGCAGGAGCAGCTTGTCGTCGTCCGTCCCGGTGTCGCCGTGCGTCCAGGTCGGGTAGTCGTTGACGACGAAGCTCGTGTAGTACGGGCGCCCGGAGATCGGGAACGTCGACAGGGGCACGTCGAGCACCCTGCTGTAGAGGTCGAGCACCCGCTCGGCCACGCCGACCGAGGCGTCGTGGTAGAGCCTGGTCACCGCGGCCAGGCCGGGCTCCTGCGGCGGCCAGACGTTGGGGTGGGCGTACAGCTGCGCGTACTCCTCCGACAGCCCCGCGGCCTTCGCCTCCTCGACGGTGTCGAACTGGCCGATGTTGAAGCGCTCCAGCTCCAGCCGCCCGAAGTCGTCGGGCCACTGCCGCCAGCCCCGGTAGGGGTGCCCGGTCGGGCTGGCCAGCTTGGCCTTCTCCTCCCTGGGCAGGGCGAGGACGCGGCCGATCCGGTCGTGGAAGTCGTCGATCAGCTCGGCGGGGACGCCGTGGTTGACGACCTGGATGATGCCGACCTGCTCGGCCGCCGCGCGCACCGAGGCGATCAGCTCCTCGGGGGCCTCGTCGCTCAGGGCCAGTTCGAGGTCGATGACGGGGATCTGGGCGGTCATGCGTTTCTCCCTTGGATCGTGTCGAGCACTTCGCGCAGCAGCCCGGCCAGCTCGGCCGGGTTCTCCGCCGTGACGAGCCGGGCCGACGGCACCCGGCGCAGGAGTTCGCCGGCGGACGCCTCGCTCAGGCGGCCGCCGGTGGCGGGGCGTGCGAGCAGGATGGGCACCTCGTACCCGGCGAGGACCTCCAGCTGCTCCCAGAGGGTCTCGTCGTCGAGGTGCGCCGCCGCCTCGGCGGGCAGGTTTCCCAGGTGGTGGCGCCAGGTCCAGGTTCCGTCGGACTCCTCGACGGTCTCGTAGCGGACGTCGGCGACCAGGTCCTCCTCGGCGGCGTCCGGCCTGGCCCGCCTGAGCCAATCGAGCGCCTCCTCCCGGGAGGTGTGACGGCCGGGCGCGGTGCCCGGTTCTCCCGGAGCGCCGGGGAGGGTGTCCACCAGCACCAGGGCCCGCACCAGGTCGGGCGAGCGGGCGGTCAGCGCGATCGCGGTCAGCGCGCCGAGACCGGCGCCGGCCACGACCTTCGAGGCGGGGGCGAAGGACCGGATGGCCTCGCTCACCGCGGGGGCGAGCCTGCGCGGGGAGTAGACGCCGTTCCCCCGCCAGCCCGACCGGCCGTGGCCCGGCAGGTCCAGCGCCAGGGCCGGGCGGCCGAGCGCCAGCAGCAACCGGTCCCAGGAGCGGGCGCTGCGGCGCGCCTCGTGCAGCAGGACGATCTCGGCCGGGCCGGTGTCCCAGGTGACGCCGCTGACGTGGCCGCCGCTGACCACGGTGACCCAGCGGCGCTGGATGCGGTGGGGGTCGGGTCCGGGCAGGCCGAGGCTCTCGGCGAGCTCGGGCAGCAGGGCGAATTCCTGTTCGGGTACCGCGAGTTTCGATGACATTGGGGCCTCCATGAGGGCTAGCGGGAAAACCAGGGGCGTGTTCCTAGACCGATCCGTTCTCCTTTCTCTCCGGGACGTACCGGAGGTCGCGGGCGTCCCGTACGCCCGGGGGGCCGGGAGCCGCCACCGGGAAGGCGGCCCGCGGAAGGTCGCCCGCGTCGAGATGGCAGCGGACGGAGTGGCCGTCGCCGGTCTCCACCACCGGCGGGTCCGCCGAATCGCAGAGGCCCTCGATCCGCAGCGGGCAGCGGGCCGCGAACCCGCATCCGGCCGCGCCCGCGCGCCCGGTCCGGCTCGCGCGCCCGGTCCCGTCCGCCCGCGTGGTTCCGTCCGCCCGCGTGGTTCCGTCCGCCTGCCCGGTTCCGTCCGCCCGCGCGGTCCCGTTCGTCTGTCCGGTTCCGTCTGCCTGCCCGGACCCGTCCATCCACGCGGTTCCGTCCGCCTGCCCGGACCCGTTCGCCCGCGCGGTCGCCGTCGTTTCTCCCGCCGGGCGGGCGCTCTCCGGTCCGTCCAGCCGGGCCCGCGACGCGGCGACCAGCGAGGCGGTGTACGGATGGTGAGGACCGGAGAACACCCGCCCGGCGGGTCCTTCCTCGACGATCCGGCCGCGGTACATGACCGCGATCCGGTCGGCCAGGTAGCCGACGACCGCGAGGTCGTGCGAGATGAACAGGTACGACGTCCCGGTCAGCCGCTGCTGCTCCGACAGCAGCCGCAGCACGCCCGCCTGCACGCTCACGTCGAGCGCCGAGACCGGCTCGTCGCACACCACCAGCTCGGGATCCCCGGCGAAGGCGCGGGCGATCGCGGCCCGCTGCTTCTGGCCCCCGGAGAGCCGGTCGGGACGGGCGTCCAGCAGGTGGTCGTCCAGGTTGGCCCGCGCGGCCAGCTCGGCGACGGTGAGGGAGCCGCCCAGCCCGTGAACCGCCCTGGTCAGGATCGTGCGGATCGTGTGGCTGGGGTTCAGCGAGGTCTCGGGGTTCTGGAAGACCATCTGGACGCGGCGGCGGTCGCGGGCGTCGCGCCGCCCCACGTTCGCGGCCAGCTTTCGCCCGTGGAGCGCGACGGTCCCCGTCCCCCGGGGGCCGAGCCCGGCGACGGCGCGGGCCACCGTCGTCTTGCCGCTGCCCGACTCGCCGACCAGGCCGAGGACCTCGGCGCGGCCGATGGTCAGGTCGACCCCGTCGACGACGGTGGTCCGGCCGTACTTCCTGGTCAGGCCGCGGACCTCCAGCAGCGGCACCCCGCGAGGGGCGTCCGTCCCGCAGGCCGGGCCGGGCGGCGGGACGGCGGCCTCGCCGGTCGTGCCCGGCGAGATCGCGAGCAGCCGGTCGGTGTGGTGGCAGCGGGCCCGCCGGGCGCCGCCGGGGGCGGCCTCCAGCGCGGGCGGCTCCTTGTGGCAGAGGTCGTCGGCGAGGGCGCAGCGGGGCGCGAACGCGCACCCGCGGACCTCCTCGCCGGGGACCGGGGGCCGGCCGGGGATGGCCGCGAGTTCCCGCTCGTGGCGGGAGACGCCCAGCGGGGGGACGCTCGCCAGCAGCGCCGAGGTGTAGGGATGCCGCGCGCTCGCCAGCACCTCCGCGGCGGGGCCCTCCTCGACCACGCGCCCCGCGTACAGGACGCCGACGCGCTCGCACAGGCGCCCGACCAGCGCCAGGTCGTGGCTGATCAGCACCACGGCCGCGTCCGTCTCCGCGCGCAGCGTCCAGACGAGGTCCAGGATCTCGTGCTGCACCGTCGCGTCCAGGCCGGTCGTCGGCTCGTCGAGGACGAGCAGCCGGGGGCGGGCGGCCAGCGCGGCGGCGATCACGACGCGCTGCTGCTGGCCGCCGGAGAGCTGGTGCGGGTAGCGCCGCGCGATCGCGGCCGGGTCGGGCAGCCGCACCCTGGCCAGCAGCGAGACCGTCTCCCGCCGCGCCTCGGCCCGGCCGCGTCCCCTCAGCCTGAGGACCTCCGCGAGCTGCGCGCCGATTCGCATCGTCGGGTCGAGCGAGCTGCCCGCCTCCTGGTGCACGACGGCGAGCGAGGTGGTCCGCCAGCGCCGCAGGTCCGCGGGGGAGAGGTCCAGCACCTCGACGCCGTCCACGGTCACCCCACCGCCGGTGATCGAACCGCCCGGCGGCAGGTGGCGGCCCAGCGCGCGGCTCAGCGTGGTCTTGCCGCACCCCGACTCGCCCACGATCCCGTACGTCTCGCCCGGGGCGACGTCGAAGGAGACGTCCGTCACCGCCGGGGTCTCGCCGCGCGCCGTGCGATAGGAGACCGACAGTCCCGCCACCCGCAGCCCCCGGCCCGCCGGTTCGCCTCCACCGGATCGCGGTCCGGGGTCGTGCGGGTCCTCCTCGCGCGATCGCGCGAGGCCGGCGCCCTCGGCCACGGGCTCCCGCGGGCCCGGGGGGCGGGGTTCGCCGGTGCCCGCGGCCCCGATGTGCCCTGTTCCGGTCACGACGCCTCCCATCTGCCGCGCAGCGAGTCGGCGACGAGCGCGATCCCCACCACCAGCGAGGCGATGGCCAGCGCGGGGGCGAGCACGGTCCAGGGCGCGAGCTGGAGCCAGACGCGGTTGTCCGAGACCGACGCGCCCCAGTCGGGGGAGCCCGGCGGCTGGCCGAGCCCCAGGAACGACAGCGTGGCGGCGGCGAAGATCGCGTCACCGAACCGGGAGGTCGCCTCCACCAGCACGGTCGTGCCGACATTGGGGAAGATCTCCCGCCGCATCAGCGACCAGGGGCGTTCCCCGCGCAACCTGGCCGCCTCGACGTACGCCTTCTCCCGCTCGACCAGCGTCGCCGCGCGGACGCTGCGGGCCACGATGGGCACGAACGACCCCGCCACGACCAGCACCATGACGGTCACCGAACGGCCCGCCAGCGCCACGAACAGCACCGCGGCGATGATCGCGGGGAAGACCACGACCGCGTCGAGCAGCCGCATGACGATCTCGTCCACGAGGCCGCCGAACGTCCCCGCCACCAGGCCGACCGCGGTGCCCGCCACGACGGCGAGCGCGGTCGCGAGCGGCGCCACCTGCAGGACCGGGCGGGCTCCCGCGAGCATCCTGGAGAAGGTGTCGCGGCCGAACTGGTCGGTGCCCAGCCAGTGCTCGGGCCCCGGGGGCAGGAAGCGGCTCAGGGGGTCGTGCTGCTGTGGATCGTAGGGGACCAGCTGCGGCCAGAACGCGGCGACGACCGCCCAGGCCAGCACCAGGGCGCCGCCCGCGACGAGGGCCACGCGAAAGTCGCGCCCGGCCGTCCGCCGCCGCACCCCGCCCGCCGTGACGGCGCTCATGTGAACTCCCTCCCGTGCCCGGCACCCGGTGTTCCCCCGCGCTCGCCGCCCGGACGTCTCGCGCGCCCGTTCACGCGGCGGCCCCCCCGAGCCGGACCCGGGGGTCGAGCAGGCGGTAGGCCAGATCGGCCGCCAGGATGATCAGCATGTAGAGGATCCCGAGCACCATCGCGGTGGCCTGCAGGGTCGGCAGGTCCTTGTCGATCGCCGACTGCAGGAGCAGGGCGCCGATGCCCGGGTAGTTGAACAGCAGCTCCACGGCGACCAGCCCGCCGAGCAGGAACTGCAGCTGCACGCCGAGCGCGCTGGTGGCCGGCACCGTGGAGTTGCGCAGCACGTGCCGCCGCACCACCTGGACCCGGCCGAGACCGCGCAGCTCCGCGGCCCTGACGTACGGGCTCTCCACGGCCGCCACGGTGCCGGCGCGCACGTGGCGGGAGACGTAGCCGGTGCACAGCAGGACGAGGGAGATCACCGGCAGCGCCAGGTGGCCGAGCCGGGTCAGGATCGTCGCGTCCTCCGGCGCCTGGGCCGAGGCGGGGAACCAGCGCAGCCGCACCGCGAAGACGACCAGCAGCACCACCCCCGTCACGAACTCCGGGATGGCGCCCAGGGCCAGCCCGGTGACGCTGATGACCCGGTCGGTGGCGCGGTCGTGGTTGACCCCCGCGACCAGCCCGAGCGTCACGGCGACCGGGACCAGCAGGGCGAACGCCAGCCCGCCCAGCACCAGCGAGTCGGCGAGGCGTCCGACCACGAGATCGCGGACCGGTACCCCGAGGGTGTGGGAGTCGCCCCACCCGCCGGTGAGGAACCCCCACAGCCAGTCGGCGTAGCGGTCGGCGAGCGGCCGGTCGAGCCCCAGCTGCTCGCGCAGCCGCGATACGGCGTCCTCACCCGCCTCGCGGCCCAGGATCGTGCGGGCCACGTCGCCGGGGACCAGTTCGGTGGCGGCGAAGACCATCAGGGACACCGCGAGCAGGGTGAGCGGGATCGCCGCCAGCCGCCGGAGCAGGAATCGCCTCATGCCGCCCTACAGCCGCGAGACCGAGCTGAAGTCGACATAGCTCGATGGATGGGCCGACACGCCGCCGAAGCGCTTGCCGTCGTAGGCCCGGACGGCGCCGCTCCAGACCGCGATGATCACCGGGACGTCCTCGTGGAGCGCCCTGGCGATGATCGCGGCCTGGGCCTCGCGCTCCTCGTCGGTCGTGGCCGAGTCGTAGGCGTCCGTGGCGGCGTCCAGAGCGGGATTGGCGTACTTCGAGCCGTTCCACACGCCGCCGCTCTTGACCATCGGGATGATGAACTGGCTGGGCACCGCGCGCCCGGCCCAGCCCACCAGGTTGGCCGGGGTGAACAGCCAGGGGGTGTCCTTCTCCTGGTCGCCGCCGTAGAAGTCCCCGGACGTGCGCTGGTCGAGCTCCACCTCGATGCCGACCTGCTTGAGCTGGTCCTGCACGGTGAGCGCGTAGTCCTTGCTGGGCGGGTCGTACGTCAGGGCGAAGGAGAGCTTGTCCACGCCGGCCGCGGCGAGCAGGGACGCGACCTTCGCCGGGTCCTTGGCCCGCTGCGGCACGTCCGGCGGCGCGGCGGGGAACAGGGCGGCGAACAGGTGGTCGTTGCCCAGCGCGCCGATGCCGTCGTAGACGCCCGCGTTCACCCGCGGCCGGTCCAGGGCGTACGCGATCGCCTGGCGCACCTCCTTCCTGTTGAAGGGCGGCTGGTCCACGCGCAGGGTGAAGGCGGTCAGGCCGGTGCCCTGGACCTGGTCGACGGTGATGTCGCCGAGCCCCTTGAGCGGCCCGACCAGCGCGGGGCGGCTGAGGATCTGGGCGTCGATCTCGCCGCTCTGCAGTGCCAGGAGGTCCGCCTGGTCGTCGGCGTAGAACGTGATCCGCACGCCGTCCAGGTACGGCTTGCCCGGCTCCCAGTACTTCGGGTTGCGCTTGAACACCGCACCGCTGGAGGCGTCGTACGACTCCAGCAGGAACGGGCCGGTGCCGATCGGCTTGCCGGTGAAGTCACCCGCGTAGTCCTCCTTGAGGATCACCGCGTTGTAGTTTCCGGCCGACACCAGGTACGGGAAGTCGGAGAAGGCCCGCTCCAGGGTGAAGACGACCGTCGAGTCCCCCCGGACGCCGATGCCGCCCTCGGCCAGAACCGAGTCGAACGCCGCCGCGGCGGCGGACTTGCTCTTCGGGTCGAGCAGCCGGTCGAAGGTGGCCTTGACCGCCTTCGCGTCCAGCGGCGTGCCGTCGGAGAAGGTGACGCCCTCGCGAAGGGAGAAGACCCAGCGCTTGCCGCCCTCCTCGGACTCCCACTTCTCGGCCAGGCGGGGCACCGGCTTGAAGTCCCTGTCCAGCCAGATCAGGTAGTCGGCCACCAGCTGGACGATCGCGATCGCGGAGCCGTCGTACATGGTGACGGGATCGACCGCGGTCGGCGGCGGGGGAGAGCCGGCGCGCAGGGTGCCGCCGGTCTTCGGCGTGCCAGGCGCGGAGGCGGGAACCGTCCGGGAGCCGCCGCCCGCGCCCGCCGTGTCGCTCGCGCCGCCCGCGCAGGCGGCGAGCAGCCCGGTCAGCGCGGCGCCCCCGGCCGCGCCGAGAAAGAGGCGTCGTGACAGGCCGGGGAGGCGGGACAGCACCTCGTCGCCCGGACCGCTGGGGGTGGGGGCGCTCCGGGGGGCACGGTGGGGGGATTCCTGCATCGGAGGGTCTCCTCGCGGTCGCGGCTGGTGAGGATCCGCGCAGCCCGGCGACGTCCTGCGGCGGCTCGAATATATCCATACTATTCAGGTAGGAATACTGGGCTGTCAAGGGTGGGCGGCCCATCGGCACCAGATGGCGCAGCCCTTCCCGGCCTTCCACTGCGTTCCCGGCGTTCCCGGCGTTCCCGGCTTTCCCGGGCTTCCGCTCCGTTCCGGCCCCTTACCGGAACTCCGGCCCCTTACCGGTCACCGGGGGAAAACAACGCAGGGCGCCCTCCCTGTCACGGGGAGGGCGCCCTGCGTACGCGAGGACCGCTCCGGTCCGCGCGGAGACGGCCCGTGCCGGCGGTGGCGGACCCGCGGGCCTTCGAGACCCCGCTAGCGGCGGCGCCCGCGCGCCTTGAGGGGGGTCAGGGGCAGCTCGGGCGCGGGCAGCGGGGCGGCCTCCGCGCCGGGCACCGTGCCGAACGCCTCGCCCTCCATCCACTCCCGCCGGAACTCGGCGATCTCCTCGTGGCTGCGGCCGACGAAGTTCCACCACATGAGGATCCGCTCCTCGAACGGCTCGCCGCCGAGGAGCAGCAGCCGCCCGGCACCCTCGGCGCTCAGGGCCAGCTCCGAGCGCCCGCTGCCCAGGTAGAGCAGCGGCCCGGGGGACAGGTCCGTCTCGCCGACCCGCACGGTGCCGGACAGGGCCAGCGCGGCGTACTCGAAGCCGGGACGGAGCGGGACCGAGGTCGCGGCGCCCGCCTCCAGCGTCACCTCGGCCCCGACCAGCGGGGTGTGGATCGTCGCGGGGGAGGTGACACCGCCCAGCTCGCCCATGATGACGACCACGGTGACGCCCGGGGAGGTCAGCACGGGCAGCGCCGGGTGGTGCTCGAAGGCCGGGGCGGTGTCGCGGGCGGAGGAGGGAAGCGCCACCCACAGCTGGACCCCGTGCAGCACGGCCTCGGCGGGCGACCTCTCCGCGTGCGCGATGGCCCGCCCGGCGGTCATCAGGCTGAGCTGGCCCGGCCTGATCAGCTGCTCGCTGCCGACGCTGTCGCGGTGCAGGATCTCGCCCTCCACGAGCCAGCTGACGGTCTGGAGGCCGGTGTGCGGGTGCGGGGGGACGTGCATCGCCGTCCGCTCGGGGCCGTAGTGGTCGACGAAGCACCACGCGCCGACCATCCTGACGTCCCGGTTCGGCAGGGTCCTGGTGACCCTCATCGCCCGGGGGCCGCCCAGCACCACGTCCCGGCCGGTCAGCAGCTCGTTCACCGGCTCCGCCGCCACGTCCGCGAGGCCGCCGCACGCCGACTCCCGCGGATCCGTTTCCAGGTTGCTCATCACGCGACTCTACGGCGAGATCCAGGCATTTTGGACACCGGGAGCCGGGGTGCCGCCGGCCTCTGGGGATCACGTGCGTGGCCGGCGGCTCGTTCCGGTATCTTTCGTCCACCCCGCCGGGCACCCACGGCCATGACGGGACGGACACCGCGTGAAGTGAGAGGCCGAATGACCACCGAGACACCTTCCCGCGGATCTCGGAAGAGCAGCTGGAGCGCGCAGACGTGGTTCAACGTCGTGCTGCTCGCCATGGCCCTCCTGCTGGGGGTGTCGGCGATCGTCGGCGCCACGGTCCTGCAGAACGCCGCGTCCGCGTCCGACAGGCTCATCGACCACATCTCGGTGGGCAGGATCCAGGCGGAGCGCCTGCAGGCGACCCTGCTGGACCAGGAGACCGGGGTGCGGGGCTTCGTCATCACCGGCAAGGAGGAGTTCCTGCAGCCGTACGTGGAGGGGCGGCGCGAGCAGCTCGCCGTGTCGTCACAGATCGCGGGGCTGGCGCCGGGCACGGAACCGCGGCTGGCGCTCGAACAGGTGGAACGGGCGGCCGCCGACTGGCGGGCCCGCTACGCGGAGCCGATGATCGCCAGTGTCAGGGACGCGGGACCGGAGAGCGTGAGCGCCGGGCAGGCCGAGGAGAGCAGGCGCTCCTTCGACGCGGTCAGGAAGGCGCTCGACACCCAGAACGCCGCCTGGGCCCACGCGAGGGGGCTGGCCCGCGCCGACCTGGAGGCCGCCCGCACGGTCAGGGACGCCACCTTCTTCGGCATCATGGCCGCCTTCCTGATCACCATCGTCACGGTGGCGGTGCTGCTGAGAATCGCGGTGTTCGGCCCCCTGGCCCGCCTCCGCGAGGCCTCCCGGCGGGTCACCATGGGAGACTTCACGCACCACGTCGACACCGGTGGCCCCGCCGACCTGGCGGAGCTGGCCGACGACATGGAGGCGATGCGCAGGCGCATCGTCACCGAGCTGGAGGAGGCGCGCGGCGCCCGGCTGCGGATCGCCGCCCAGGCCGAGGAGCTGAAGCGCTCCAACGCGGAGCTGGAGCAGTTCGCCTACGTGGCCTCGCACGACCTGCAGGAGCCGCTGCGGAAGATCGCCTCCTTCTGTCAGATGCTCCAGCAGCGGTACGCCTCCCAGCTCGACGAGAGGGCCAACACCTACATCGACTTCGCCGTGGACGGCGCCAAGCGGATGCAGGTGCTCATCAACGAGCTGCTGACCTTCTCCCGGGTGGGCCGGGTCAGCAGGGAGCCCGTCGAGATGGACCTGAACGACGTGGTCGACAGGGCCGTGGCCAACCTCTCCGCGGCGGTGGAGGAGTCCGGGGCCGAGATCGAGGTCGACGACCTGCCCGCCGTCGTCGGGGACCGGACCCAGTTCGTGATGCTCTGGCAGAACCTGATCGGCAACTCCCTGAAGTTCCGCGACCCCGGCCGCGCGCCCAGGATCAGGATCGAGTCCGAGCGGCTCGACGGGGAGGTGCGGATGACCGTGACCGACAACGGCATCGGCATCCCGCCCAACTTCGCCGACAAGATCTTCATCATCTTCCAGCGGCTGCACCAGCGGGACGCCTACGAGGGCACCGGGATCGGCCTGGCGCTCTGCAGAAAGATCGTGGAGCAGCACGGCGGCACGATCCGGCTGGACACCGAGTACGCCGAGGGGGCTCGTTTCGTCATCACGCTGCCCGCCGAGGCCGTCGCGTCGGAGCGGGACGACGAGGCCGGACGGGAGGAGCCCCCGGAGAGCGCGGTTGGGACCGTGCCGTGACACGCGGACGGTACGTGCGGGATCCGAATGCCGTTACCGTTTACCGGATGGAGGAGATCGACCGCCGTATCGTCACATTGCTGGCCAGGGATGGCCGGATGAGCTTCACCGATCTCGCCAGGGAGACCGGGCTTTCGGTGTCGGCGGTGCACCAGCGGGTGCGCCGGCTGGAGAAGCGCGGGGTGCTGCGGGGATATGCCGCGCTGGTCGACTACGACGCCATCGGGCTCTCGCTCACCGCGTTCGTCTCCATCAAGCCGATAGACCCGGCCGCCGCCGACGACGCCCCGGAGCGGCTGGCCCACCTGAGCGCCGTCGAGGCCTGTCACAGCGTGGCCGGGGACGAGAGCTACATCCTCAAGGTCCGGGTGGCCTCGCCGATCGCGCTCGAGGAGCTGCTCAACCAGATCCGCACCGCCGCCAACGTCTCCACCCGCACGACGGTCGTGCTCAGCACGCCGTACGAGCACCGCACCCCGGAGCCGGCGGGCCAGGACGGCGGGAAGCCCGAGGAACGCGCCTGATCGTCCCGGGGGACGCTCCCGGGAGCGTGAGGGAGGGGCCGCCTGCGGTGACCGTCCGCCCTCCCGGAAGGTTATGCCCGACTTGCCGGGTGTGAGGTGGTTGATCCAAGCTGGACGAATGCCTCCCAGAAAGATCATCATCGACTGCGACCCGGGGATCGACGACGCGCTGGCGCTCGTCCTCGCCCACGGGAGCCCCGAGCTGGAGATCCTGGGGATCACCACGGTCGGCGGCAACGTCGAGCTGGCCAGGACCACCGACAACGCGCTGCGGCTCCGCGAGTTCCTGGGGTTCGGCGGCGTGCCGGTCACCGCGGGCAGCGAGGGTGCCCTCCTGCGCCCCCGGGTGGACGCGGCCGGGGTGCACGGCGGTTCGGGCCTCGGGGACGCGCTGCTGCCCCCGGCGTCGCTCCCGCCGGCCGCCGGGCACGCCGCCGACTTCATCATCGAGACGCTTCGGGCCGACCCGGGCGAGGTGACCCTGGTCGCCATCGGCCCGCTGACCAACGTGGCGCTCGCCGTGCTCAGGGAACCGGCCGTCGTCGGCTGGGCGCGGGGGCTCACGATCCTCGGCGGCTCCTACACGCGGGGCAACTTCTCTCCCGCGGCCGAGTTCAACATCGCCGCCGATCCGGAGGCCGCCGCGATCGTCTTCGGCGCGGGCTGGACGGTGACCATGATCGGTCTCGACGTGAGCCGCGGCGCCGTGGCCACGCAGGCGGTGGCGGAACGCATGGCGACCATGGGCAGGCTCGGCGCCGACCTGCTCCTGCCGTGCGTGCGCTTCTACGGCAGGATCACCGCCGAGGGCGGGCCCGCGATCCACGACGCCTGCGCGATCGCCCACCTGATCGACCCGTCGCTGATCACCCTCGAACCCGCCGTCGTGGACGTCGAGACGGCGGGCCGCTTCACCGCCGGGATGACCGTGACCGACTTCGCCCTCCAAGGCCGCGTCCCCAACGCCCTGGTCGGCACCTCCCTCGACGTGGGCCGCTTCTGGGACCTCCTGCTGACCGTCTACGCCCGGGTCGCGGAGTCGATCGAGCCCTGAGGCCGTTCCCCGTGGGACGGCTCCTCAGGGGATGATCCTGCGGCGGCGGAGGTCGCCGAGGATGCCCAGGAACATCGCCTCGGTGTCGACGTACTCGTGGAAGCCGAAGCGCCGGGCCTTGGAACCGTCGGCGAAGAAGTCGTAGTCCCAGGAGAACACGGCGTCGCCGAAGGCCCAGGAGGACACGTCCTCGTACGGGTGCGGCTCCAGCCCGTACCTCTCGGTCATGGCGTCCCAGAGCGGCCCCTTGTCGGCCATGACGACGTCGAGCGACATCGGCAGGGGAGGGGCCACCTCCAGGTCGAAGAACCCGGCGATCCTCGGCCACATGTCGTTCCAGCGGAAGAGGTCGCCGTTGTTGACGTTGAACGCCTGGTTGGCGCAGCGCTCGTCGGTCGCCGCCCAGACGGTCGCCCTGGCCAGCAGTCCCGCGTCGGTCATCTCCAGCAGCGTGTCGTAGGCCCCCGGCCTGCCGGGGAAGCGCAGCGGCAGGCCCAGCTCCTTGGAGATCGCGCCGTACACCGCGATCACCATGGCCAGGTTCATCGGGTTGCCGAGGGCGAAGCCGCACACCACGGACGGGCGGATCGCCGTCCACGTCCACCCCGAGCCCTTCTGACGCTCCTCCAGGAAGTTCTGCTGGTCGACGTTGAACTCCGGCGGCATGTGGTGCGGGTCGCTCTCGCGGGCCGGGGTCTTGAAGGGGCCCAGGTGCGCGCCGTAGACCTTGTATCCCTGCATGAGGCTGACGTGCCGCAGGCCCGGCGCCACCGGCTCGACCGCGTCGACGACGTTGACGAGCATGGCGAGGTTGGGCGGAACGAGCTCGGCCCAGGTCGGCCGGTCCTGGTAGGCGGCGTAGAAGACGTGGGTCACGTCGGTGAGCTCGCCGAGTCTCTTGGCGCAGTCGTCCCGGTCGAGCAGGTCGACCCGTACGTGGCGGACCCGCCCGGCGCTCTCCCCGCCGCGGCGCGACAGGCCGATCACGTCCCAGTCGCCGAGCGCGGCGAGGTGGTCGACCAGGTTGCGGCCGATCACCCCCTGGGCGCCGACGACGAGGGCGACCTTGGGCTGGGTGCTCATCGTTCTTCTCCCGATCGGTGCGGATGGGCCGGCGCGCGGTCACGCTCCCGTGCCGGTGCCGCGCGATCCGATTCTGCGCGACTCCCTTCCCATGAGTCCAAGGCTTGTTTCTTGTCGCGGCCATGAGCATCGTTTATGGCGGACGTCCCGGGTGCGCGCGGCTTTGCATGACCCAAAATCATGATTTATGGGGCTCTGATAATTTTTGTGCATGCTGAGCCTGCGACAGCTCGAATACCTGGTGACCATCGTCGACCAGGGCTCCTTCACACGGGCCGCCGAGATCCTCCACGTCACGCAACCGGCCCTGTCGCACCAGATCCGGGCGCTGGAGCGGTCGGTCGGCGCCTCCCTGCTCGAACGGCTGCCCAGGGCCGTCCACCTCACGGCGGCCGGGCGCGCGATGCTGCCCCACGCGCGGGCCGCCCTGGCCGACGCGGCCCGCGCCCTGTCGGCCGTACGCCGGACGACCGGGCTGGCCGGGGGAGAGCTGCGGCTGGCGACGGTCTACTCGGTCAGCCTGGGCGTGCTGCCCGCCGCGCTGCGCGCCTGGAGCGGTCTCCATCCCGGGGTCGACGTCAGGCTCTTCGAGCACCGCCACGCCGACGAGCTGGCGGAGGCGATGGCGAGCGGGCAGGCCGACCTCGCCGTCGGTCCCCGGCCCGCGTCCTGGGCGGGGCCGGTGCGCACGCTCGGTACCGAGGAGTTCGTGGTGGCCGTCTCCTCCGGCGATCCCCTCGCGTCCGGCGGGGCGTCCTCGGTGGACCTGGGCGACCTGCGCGAGCGCCGCTGGGTCCACTACGCCCCCGGCAACGGCCTGGCCGACATCCTGGACCGTGCCTGCGCGGAGGCCGGGTTCCAGCCCAGGATCGCGGTGCGCACCGAGCAGACGGCGTCGGCCCCGACCCTCGCGGCCGCCGGTCTCGGGCCCGCCCTCATCCCCGCCAACATCGTGCCCGGGGGGTACGAGGGCCACATCCTCCGGCCGAGGCCCGCCGTGACCCGCGTCCTCACCGCCTACGCGCGCACCGGGTTCGACGCCCTCGGCGGGGCCTTCCTCGCCCTGCTCACCGAGAGCGCGGCGGCCACGCTCCTTCCCACGCCGGAGACCCGCCCGGCCTCCTGAGCGTCCGGGCTCTCCGCACGCCGCGGCCCGCGCCGTGAGACGCGGGCCGTGCGGCGCGACGTCACCCCGTCATGCCATGCCAGGTCAGGTCGTGTCCTGTCGAGGAGTGTCCCGCAGGGGAGTGTCACGTCAGGGCGTGGAAGTGGGCCCGGAGCCGGGCCCTGGCCCCCTCGGTGGCGCCGAGGGCGTCCAGGCCCAGGAGGGCGGCGCCCATGATGGGCGCGACGTCGGCGACGATGAGCTTGGCCTGCGGGGCGCTCTCGGCGAAGCCCCGCTCCAGCAGCTCGCTCATCAGCGGGTCGCGGGCGGTGAGCACGCCTCCGCCCAGGACCACCTCCATCGGGACGGAGAGCAGGTCCAGGCGGCGCATCGCGACCACCGCGAGCACGACGACCTCCTCGGCCATCCGCGTCACCAGCGAGCGGGCCACCCCGTCCCCTCCGGACGCCACCGCCATCAGCGCCGGCACCAGCTCGTTCAGCCTGCCGTAGGACAGCTCGCCGAAGTGGATGGCCAGGGACACCTCCTCGACGGTGCGGGTGCCGAAGTGCTCGCGGACCGCGGGGGCCAGCTCGCTGGCCGGACCCCGGCCGTCCTCGGCGCGCACGGCGTGCCAGAGCGTCTCCTCGCCGAGGCCGAGGCCGCCGCCCCAGTCGCCGGTGAGCCGTCCCAGCGCGGGGTATCTCGCGACCTCCCCGGACGGGGAGACCGCCACCGCGTTGATCCCCGCGCCGCACACCACGGCCACCCCCGCGGGCCCGGAGGCCCCGGCGCGCAGCAGCGCGAAGGTGTCGTTGCCGACGGTCACCTGCCTGCCGTACCTCCGGGAGAGGATCTCCTCGCGGAGCGCCTCCTCCTCCGCGGGCAGGTCCGCGCCCGCCACGTAGGCGGCCACGTGGTCGGCGTACGGCGTGGCCGCGCCGGTGCCGAGCGCGGAGCGCACGGTGTCGCCGATCGTGTCGATCGCGACGCCCACCCCCGTGGTCTGCGGCTGGAAGGCGCCGCCGCGGCCGGTGGCGAGGACCGAGCCGTCCTCGGCGACCAGCGCGACGTCGGTCTTGCTGTTGCCGCCGTCGACCGCCAGGACCGTTCTCACGCGGTCGCCCAGGACAGGTGCCCGCGGTTGGCCTCGATCAGGCGCCTGGCCAGGTCGCCGGAGAGCGAGGCCTGGCCGACCAGCGGGTGGGCCAGCAGCGCGTCGGCGACGCGGTCCTCACCGCCGTGCAGCGCCGCCTCGATCGCCAGTGTCTCGTACGCCGTGACGTGGGCGATGAGTCCGGCGAAGAGCGGCTCCACCGGGTCGACGGGCAGCGCGGTCGCGCCCGCGGAGGTGATGGTGGCCGGGACCTCGATGACCGCCTCGTCGGGCAGGAACGGCAGCGTGCCGTCGTTGCGCAGGTTGACCACCTGGGTGTCGCCGCGGTCGCCGACCAGCGAGGCGATCAGCGCCACCGCGGCCTCCGAGTAGAAGGCCCCGCCGCGCTTGCCCAGCAGCTCGGGCTTGGTGTCCACCGCGGGGTCGGCGTACAGCTCGAGCAGCGCCGTCTCCATCGCAGCGACCTCGGCCGCGCGCGACGGCTTGGTCCGCTGCTCCCGCACCACCAGGTCGTGCTCGTAGAAGTAGCGCAGGTAGTAGGAGGGCACCACGCCCAGGTGGCGGATCAGCGCGGCGGGCAGGCCGACGTCCTGGCCGATCTCCTCGGCGTGGCTCTCCAGCAGCTTCGGCAATACGTCCACCCCGTCCAGGTGGACGGCCCGCTCCCAGGTGAGATGGTTCAGGCCGACGTGGCCCAGCGAGATCCTCTCGGGGGCGACGCCCAGGTTCGCGGCGAAGCGGCGCTGGAAGCCGATGGCCACGTTGCACAGGCCGATGGCCCGGTGCCCCGCCTCCAGCAGCGCCCTGGTGACGATGCCGACCGGGTTGGTGAAGTCGACGATCCAGGCGCCCGGCGCGTGCTTCCTGACCTTCTCCGCGATGTCCAGCACCACCGGCACCGTGCGCAGCGCCTTGGCCAGCCCGCCCGCGCCGGTCGTCTCCTGCCCGACGCAGCCGCACTCCAGCGGCAGCGTCTCGTCCACGTTGCGCGCCGCCTGGCCGCCGACGCGCAGCTGCAGCAGGACCGCGTGCGCCCCGGCGACGCCCTCCTCGACCGAGGTGGTCGCGACGACCGTGGCCGGGTGCCCGGCTCGCGCCAGCATCCGGCGCGCCATTCCCGCCACCAGCTCCAGCCGGTTGGTGTCCGGATCGACCAGCGCGATCTCGGTCAGCGGCAGCTCGTCGCGCAGCCGCGCGAACCCGTCGATCAGCTCCGGCGTGTACGTCGAGCCGCCCCCGACAACGGCGAGTTTCACCCTTTTACTCCTGTCAGCGTGACGCCCTCGATGAAAACCTTCTGGGCGAAGAAGAACACGACGATCACCGGGGCCATGACGAGCAGGGTCGCCGCCATGGTGAGGTTCCACTGCACGCTGTGCAGTGCCCGGAAGGACGCCAGCCCGAGGGAGAGCGTCCAGTTTGCCTCGTTCGTATGGGCGTAGAGCAGCGGACCATAGTAATCGTTCCAGCAGTAGAAGAACTGGAACAGGCCCACCGCCGCGATCGCCGGACGCGACATCGGCAGGATCACCTTGACGAGCGTCCGGAAGTCCGAGCAGCCGTCCACCTTGGCGGCCTCGGTGTACTCCCTGGGAATGCTGACCAGGAACTGCCTGAGCAGGAAGATGGAGAAGGCGTCGCCGAACAGCATCGGCAGGATCAGCGGCCACAGCGTGCCGGTGAGGTCCAGCCGGGCCCAGATGAGATAGACGGGCACCGCGACGACCTGGGGCGGCAGCATCATCATCGTGATGACCGCGAGGAAGGCCAGCTTGCGTCCCCGGAAGCGGAAGCGGGCCATCGCGTACGCCACCGGGATCGACGACAGCAGCATGAACGCGGTGCCGAGCCCGGCGTACAGGAACGTGTTGCCCAGCCAGGACAGCAGCTGCGACCTGGCGAACACGTCGGTGAAGTTGCCCCAGTTCCAGGTGCGGGGCCACAGGTCGCCGGTGAGCGCCTGGTCGTTGCTCATGACGGCCGTCAGCGCCACGAACACCAGCGGCCCGGCGAACATCAGCGACAGCGCGATGGCGAGGGCGTGGGTGGCGATCCAGTACAGGACCGCGCGGCCGCGCGGGCCGCGCGCGGCGGGGCGCGGCCCGCGGGAGGCGGCCTTCGCGGGCCGGGTGGCCAGGGTGACCGGGGTGGTCTGGGCGGTCACCGGTCTCCTCCTTCGTCGAACGCGCGGAACCGGCGGAGCAGGATGAGGGTGAAGATCGTGGAGAACGCGAACAGCAGCAGCGCCAGCACGCAGGCGTACCCCATGCTGAAGTCGCGGAAGCCCACGTGGAACAGCCACTGGGCCAGCGTCAGCGTCGACAGCTCGGGGTATCCGGGCACGAAGGTGCTGCCGGGGGAGTCGGTGACCCCCGCCGCCACCCGGGAGGCGATCATCGCCTGGGTGAAGTACTGCAGGGCGTAGATGACGCCGGTGACCGTCGAGAACATCAGCACCGGCGAGATCGTCGGCAGCGTGATGCTCCTGAACTGCCGCCACGCGCCCGCCCCGTCGATGGCCGCGGCCTCGTACAGGTGCTTGGGCACGTCCAGCAGGGCGGCCAGGAAGATCATCATGGTGTTGCCGATGCCCCACATGGCCAGCATGGTCAGGCCGGGCTTGGACCAGTCCTTGTCGCCGAACCAGTCGGGCGCGGCGATCCCGAAGAACTCGATGAACTGGTTGAGCGGTCCCGAGGGGTTCAGCAGGAACACGAAGGAGACCGTGCCGGCCACCACCGGGATCAGCGACGGCAGGTAGAACACCGTGCGGAAGAAGCCGACGCCCGACTTGAGCCGGGTGAGTAGCCACGCCACGCCCAGCCCGAAGAGCACCTGGGCGGGGACCATGAGGACCACCAGCCACAGCGTGTTCTTGATGGAGGCCCAGGCCCGGTCATCCACCAGGAAGTAGCGGTAGTTGTCCAGGCCGATGAACTCCAGCGTGAACAGGTCGTAGCGGAAGAAGGAGAAGTAGACCGTCGCCGCGAGGGGGTAGGCGAAGAAGACCGCGAACCCCACCAGCCAGGGCGACATCCAAAGGAGGGCCTTGAGGCCCTCGCCGCGCCACCGGCGGGGTGGCGCGGCGTGGACGATGCTCATCGAGGATCAGCCCCCGGAGAGCTTCATCTTGTCGTCGAGGCGCTTGTCGACCGCGGCGAGCCCGGCGTCGAGGTCGGTGGCCGAGCCGTTCTCCCACTTGACCATGAACTCCTGCAGCGAGTCCTGGTTGAAGGTGCTGTTGACGTTGGCCGGGACCGTGCTCGTCTTCGGGTGGGCGAAGATGTCGAGGAAGGTCTGGAAGTTCGCGTCCTTGACCAGGTCGGGCGACTCCAGCGACGCCTTGGTGGTCGGCACGTTGCGCAGCGCGTTGGAGAGCGTGACCAGCGCCGAGGTGTCGGTGGTCAGATACTTGACCAGCTCCCAGGCGGCCTGCGGGTTCTTGGCGCCCTTGGGCACGCCGATCACGGTGCCCGCGGTGAAGCCGCTGCCGTACAGGTCGGGCTTGGCGTCGGCGACCGGGAGCGGCGCGGTGCCGTAGTCGATGTCCTTGGCCTCGTTGGCGAGCATGGCGTTGCGCCACTCGCCGTCCAGGACCATGGCGATCTTGCCCTTGTAGAACGGGTGGTCGGCCGACCACTCCTGGCCCAGGCTCTTGCGGAACTTCTCGAGCTTGTCGTAGCCGTACCAGTCGACGAGCTCCTTCTGCCAGCGCAGCAGCTCCTTCCACGCCGGGTCGGAGCCGACCGCCGAGGTGCCGTCGGGTTTGTACCAGGTCGCGCCGACCATCGGGGCCATGTGCGAGGCGGAGTTCTCGTAGTACTGGAAGCTCGGGACGAACCCGGCGACCTTGATGTTCCCGTCGGCGTCGCGGACGGTGAGCTTCTTGGTCAGCTCGGTCAGCTCAGAGAGCGTCTTGGGCGGCTCGGAGCCCTTCATCAGGGCCTTGTTGTAGTAGAGCCCGTACGCGTCGGCGAGCAGGGGCATCACGCACCGCTTGCCCTCGTACTCGGTGTAGGAGCGCGAGACCTCGGGCAGCACGGACAGGTCGATGCCGTCCTGCTTGATCACCGCGGTGAGGTCCTGGAACGTTCCGCTGCGGCACCACTGGGCGACGTTGTCGGTGGTGAACGAGGAGGCGACGTCCGGCGCCTTCCCGCCGCGCACCGCCTGGGTGATCTGGTCGTCCTGCACACCCTTGACCAGCTTGACGGTGATCTGGGGGAACTTCGTGCGGAAGCCCGCGATGGCGTCCTCGAACGCCTTGACCTCGGCGGGCGCGGAGAAGCCGTGCCACAGCTCGATGGTGGAGGCCGGCAGCGCGGCGGAGGCGGAGCCCGAGGGTTTGGGCTGGGAGCCCAGCGCGGGCGCGCTCTCCGTGCCCGCGGTGCAGGCGGTCAGGGTGGTGGCCGTCAGGGTGGCCAGGGCGATGGTGAGAAAGCGTCGGTGCACGACGGCTGCCTCCTGGGGGCGGTGGATCAGGCGGAGTTCCGGGCGGGGGTCCAGCGGGTTCGGGCGAGGTCCGTGGGATCCGCGCGAGGGCTCGCGCGGGGGGTCGGGGGGTACGGGAGATCGCGGGGCGGCCAGGGGTCAGGAGGGGACGGTTGAACTGAAGACCTCGTCGCGGGCGGTCGCGAGGGCGAGGTCGAGCGCGCCGGCGAGGACGGGGTTGCCCTCGACGGTTGACAGCAGCAGCGGGGGCCGGGGGATGGTCAGCGCGTGGAGCTCGTGCTCGACGAGCTCACGCAGGGTGTCGCCGCCGGCGAGGAGGGTCCCGCCGGTCAGCACGATGATCTCGGGGTCGACGACGGAGGTGATCGCGGCCAGCCCGACGGCCAGCCGGGCGGCGATGTCGCGCAGCCCGGCGCGGGCGTCGTCGGCGCGCCTGCCGGTGGAGGCGGAGGCCTGCACGGCGTTCAGCACCGCCTGCGCGGGCGCGGTGCCGCGCACGCCGTACGACCTGAGGATCTTGAGTACCGCCGGGCCGCCGGTGAGGGCCTGGTAGCCGTGGTTGGCGTAGCGGCCGGTGTCCCTGGCGGTCGGCGCGCCGGGGGTGGGCATGTAGCCGACCTCCCCGGCGCCGCCGGTGGCGCCCCGGTGCAGCCGGCCGCCGAGGACCAGCGCGGCGCCGAGGCCCTCGTCGGCCCAGAGCAGCACGAAGTCGCGGTGGCCGCGGCCCACGCCGTGCGCCTGCTCGGCCTGGGCGACGAGGTTGACGTTGTTCTCTATGTCGACCGGCACGCCCAGGCCGTCACCGAGGGTGCGGACCAGGTCGGGGATGTGCCAGCCGGGCATGTCCTTGCTGGTGGCGTACGCCATCTTCCCGGTGCCGGGGTCGATCGTGCCCTGCACGCCGATGACCACGCGCCGCAGCGCGGCTGGGGCGCCCGCGCCCTCCAGTGCGGCCCGGACCCGTTCCAGCGCGTCGCCGCCCGAGCGGCCGGGGCTGGGCAGGTGGTGCTCGCCGACCACGGCGCCGGTGATGTCGGCGACCCTGACGTCGATGCCCGCGCGCGTGACGTCCAGCGCGGCGACGTGCGCGGAGGCGGGGTTGAGCCGGTAGACCTCGGCGGTGCGGCCGGGCAGTCCCTCGCGGATGCCGTCGAGCACGACCAGGCCCGCCTCCTGGAGGCGGATGAGCAGCTGCGAGGCGGTGGGCTTGGACAGACCGGTGAGGGCGCCGATCTCCGGCCGGGTCAGCGGGCCGCGTTCCAGCAGCGCCTGCAGGGCGGCGCGATCGTTGATCGCGCGCAGCAGGCTGGGGGTGCCGGGCGTCGGCTGGCTCACTGATCCTCCGCGTGCGTCCTTGCGTCCACCGATGAAGCAGAGTTAGGAAACTTTCCTAACTCCGAGTGAATGTAAGGAACCCGGCGGATTCTCGTCAAGCAGGCAGGGAGGGCCGCAATCAAGCTGTGATGACGGGGGGGCGGGTAAACTTCTCGACGGACCTGCTAGGGTGATGGTTTGTCATAACAACCAGCGCAATGGCCCGGAGTATCCCATTACTAGCAACGATAATGGAGCGACGGCAACCCGTCAAATCGAGCTGGCCAAGGAGCAGGAGTATGTTTCCTGCCTTTACGCCCGGCTCGATCTGCTGCGCGAGCGCACCCAGCGACAGCTGGACGGCGTCCTCGCGCAGGGCGGAAGTGGCGGCACGCATCAGAACCGCTCCGAGCGCGACACCTTCGCGGGGATGTACGCCGAACGCCTGGGCCGCCTGTGGGCGGTCGAGAACGGTCTGTGCTTCGGCCGGCTCGACAACGCCGACGACACCTCACTCTACATAGGCCGGATCGGCATGGCCGACGACGACCAGCGCAGGATGCTGATCGACTGGCGGGCGCCGGTGGCACAGCCCTTCTACGGCGCCACCCCCGCGGCCTCGATGGGCGTCACCCGGCGCCGGCACCTGCAGACCAAGGGCCGCAAGGTGATCGGGGTCGACGACGACCTCCTGGATCTCGACAGCCTCACCGACGAGGACGTCGCCACCCTCAACGGGGAGGCCGCGCTGCTGGCGTCCCTGGGCGCCAAGCGCACCGGCCGGATGCGCGACATCGTGGCCACCATCCAGTCGGAGCAGGACCGCATCATCCGCTCCGACCTCAACGGGGTGCTGGTCGTGCAGGGCGGTCCCGGCACCGGGAAGACCGTGGTCGCGCTGCACCGCGCCGCCTACCTCCTCTACACCCACCGGGAGAAACTGGCCCGCAGGGGCGTGCTCATCCTCGGGCCGAACCTGACCTTCCTGCGCTACATCGAGCAGGTGCTGCCCTCCCTGGGCGAGACCGACGTGCTGCTGTCGACCGTCTCCGAGCTGTACCCGGGGGTCGTCCCCGGGCACAGGGAGCGTTCCGAGGTGGCCGCGATCAAGGGCGACGTCCGGATGGCCCAGGTCGTCGCGCGGGCCGTGCGCGAGCGGCAGCGGGTGCCGCGCAAGCCGATCGAGATCAAGCTCGACCGCTACACCCTCCGGCTGGAGGGCAACGTCCTGGAGGCCGCGCGCAGCCGGGCGGCCCGTTCCAAGAGGGCGCACAACGAGGCGCGTTCGATCTTCGTCCGCCACCTGCTCAACGCGCTCGCCCGGCAGGCCGCCAGGCAGCTCGGCAAGGGGATGATCGACGACGACGAGCTGGCCGACATCCGCGAGGACCTCCGCACCGAGCGGCCCGTCAAGGCGGCCCTGAACCGGCTCTGGCCCTACGTCACCCCGCAGCAGCTCCTGATCGGGCTGTTCACCTCCCGCGAGCGCCTCGACCACGCCGCCGCCGAGTTCGGCCAGGCCGAGCGCGAGCTGATGCTGCGCGAGCCGCCCCGCAAGGGGGAGAACTGGTGGGCCGAGTCCGACGTGCCGCTCCTGGACGAGGCCGCCGAGCTGCTCGGCGACATCGACCCCGCGGTGCTGCGGGCCGGAGCGTGGATGGCCGAGGAGGAGCAGGCGGCGCAGCGCGCCGCCGCGCTCGACGAGCGGCAGCACCAGCTCGCCTACGCCAAGGAGGTCCTGGAACTGACCGGCCTGTCCGACATCATGGACGCCGAGAGGTTCGCCGCCCGCCACCTCGGCGACGACGTCTTCCTGACCACCGCCGAGCGCGCGGCGGCCGACCGCACCTGGGCCTTCGGCCACGTCATCGTCGACGAGGCGCAGGAGCTGTCGCCGATGGACTGGCGGATGCTGATGCGCCGCTGCCCGACGCGGTCGATGACGATCGTCGGCGACCTGGCCCAGACCGGTTCGTCGGCCGGGGCGCGCTCCTGGGGCCGCGTCCTCGACCCGTACGTGGCGGGGCGCTGGCGTGAGGAGACCCTCAGCGTCAACTACCGCACCCCGGCCGAGCTGATGGCCGTGGCCGCCGACGTGCTCACCCTGGTCGACCCGGCGCTGACCGCCCCGGCCTCGGTCAGGGAGACGGGGGCGCACCCGTGGGCGGCCTCCCCGACGTCCTCCCTCGGCGAGATCGTCAAGGCCGAGGTCGTCGAGGGCGGGCGGCTCGTCGTGATCGTGCCAGAGTCGCGCGCCGAGGAGTTCGGGGAGATCGTGGTCCACTCCGTCGACGGCGCGGTGGCCGGGCCGGGAGCGGCGGCCCTGGACGCGCAGGTGGCGGTGCTGACCGTCGCCGAGGCCAAGGGGCTGGAGTTCGACGCGGTCGTCGTGGTCGAGCCGGCGCTGATCCTGGACGAGTCCCCGCGCGGGGCGAGCGATCTTTACGTGGCGTTGACCCGCGCCACCCGGCGACTTGGCGTCGTGCACGACGGCCCGCTTCCCGACGCGCTCGCTCGACTTGAGGGACATCGGATCACATGAGACCATTGACGGCTCTCGTCGATCATGTCCCAGCTGCGAAAACTTGATGTTTCCGCAGTTAGTGACACGGTTGACATCTGCGCTGGGCTCGGTAGTTTGCTGCCCAGTCCAGCACGGGACTGGCCGGTCGGCCGCCTTTCGACATCGCCGTCTCCTGCGCCCGTGACGGGGGGTAACCCCGTCCGTACAGCCAGGCGCAGGACCGGCAGTCCGTCGAGGCGGGGCACTCCTTCCGGGCGGGGGGTTGGACCCAGGAGGGGTCCGGGCACCCAGTAGACAACGGCAATCCGCGCTCGCCGCCGACGGGACGGAACCGGTCCGAAGGGTCGTCCGGGCCCTCTTCCCGCTCCCGTGCGAGCGCCGCAAGCGCCGGGGCGGTCCGGGGTGTCCTTCGACACCCCGGACCGCCCCGTTGCCGCGTCTAGGGGCGTTTGCGGTGGTTTTTGTCTGGTTTGAAGTGCTTTGGCGTTGCTTCTAGTTAATGTGTGATGGAGCTTTGGGGGCGTGCCCGCTGGGCGGTAGCGTTCCGGCTAGGAAGACCGGTCTGGAAGACCAGGCGTCACCCGCCCGCACGACATCGCAAGGAGCCCCGCCCGTGGTGCAGGACAGGACGGCCGCCCCGGTACCGGGGGGGTCCGCGACGGGCGATCCCACGGACGGCTCGGCGACCGGTTCCGTGGACGGTCCGGCGATCGCACCGCCGGCCGGTTCGGCGGACGGCTCGCCCGGTGGTCCCGCGGGTGGTTCGCCCGGTGCGAAGACCCCGTTCCCTCTCGCGCGCCTGGCGTCGCCCGCCCGCGTCGCGGGCGCGGTGGCCGGCGGCCTGCTGATGTTCCTCGCCTTCCCGCCGATCGGGCTCTGGTTCCTCGCGCCGCTCGGCATGGCCTCGGCGATCCTGGCGGTGCGCGGCACCCGCCCGCGCCGGGGCACGTGGCTCGGCCTCCTCACCGGCCTCGCCCTGCTGCTGCCCGGCCTGCACTGGGTGAGCCCGATCGGCACCGACGCCTGGCTGGGCCTGGTCGCCATGGAGAGCGCCTTCTACGCCCTCTGGGGGACGGCGGTCGCCACGGTGACCCGGTTGCGCCTGTGGTCGTTGTGGAGCGCCGCGCTCTGGGTGGCGGCCGAGTGGGCGCGAGGGCAGTTCCCCTTCGGCGGATTCCCCTGGGCGCGGGTGGCCTTCAGCCAGGGCGAGTCGATCTTCACTCCGTACGCGGCGCTCGGCGGGGCGCCGCTGGTGAGCTTCGCGGTGGCCCTGTGCGGCGGCCTGCTCGCCCTGGCGGTCCTGCGTGCGTTCCCGGCTCCGGCGCCCGCCTCGCCCCCGGCCGGGGTTTCGGCTTCGGCGGGCTCTCCGGCCGGGCCTGCGGTTCCGCCCGCGTCCGCTGGTCCCCGCCTCGCTCCGGGCTCGCGCTGGGGGCGGGCGCTGGCCCTGCCGCTCGCCGGGGCGCTGGTCGTGCCGGTCGCGGCCCTCGCCGTTCCCCGGTACGGCGACGAGGGCAGGAACGTGACCGTCGGTGTCATCCAGGGCAACGTCCCCGGCCGGGGCATGCACCCGCTGGGCGACGAGCCCGCCGTGGTCCTCGGCAACCACACCCGGATGCTCCACCAGATGGCGCGGGACGTCAGGGAGGGCAGGACGCCCCGCCCCGACCTGGTCGTGCTGCCGGAGAACTCCACCGACATCGACCCGCTGCGCAACGAGTTCGCCCGGAACGAGATCGACGCGGCGGTCAAGGACGTCGGGGTGCCCGTCCTGGTCGGCGCCGTGGTCGGGATCGGGGAGAACAACCGGGCGACCCGCAGCATCGTCTGGGACCCGGTCACCGGCCCCGGCGCCCACTACGACAAGCAGCAGCTGGTGCCCTTCGGGGAGTTCACCCCGCTCCAGGGTCTCGTGCTGGCCCTGTTCGAGCGGGCCTCCCTGGTCGGCAAGCAGTCGGTGCCGGGCACCCGCGACGGCGATCTCAGGCTGGGCCCGGTGACCGTCGGCGCCATCAACTGCTACGAGGTGGCCTTCGACGGCATCGTGGGCGACACCGCCAGGACGGGTGCCACGCCGCTGGTGGTGCAGACCAACAACGCCACCTACGCCCTGACCAACCTGCCGCCGCAGCAGCTCGCCATGTCCCAGTTGCGGGCCGTGGAGCACAATCGAGCGGTGATCACTTCCGCGATTACGGGTATATCGGCATATGTGACCCCGAGCGGCTCGATCGCTTGGCGTACCGGTGAGCTGGTGCCCGCCATGAACGTCCTGACCGTTCCGGTCAGGACGGCGCAAACCATCGCCACACGCGTGGGCGCGCTGCCCGAGTGGGCCTTGATACTTGTGGGTGCGGGTGCGGTGGCAGCCGCCTGGCGGCGCCGGACGCCCGTCGCGGGGCACTCCGCGAACCGGGAGGACGATCAGCAGGTGGGAGACGCGTGATGGAGCGGATGCTTGGTCGGGTGCTCGTCATCGTCCCGACGTACGACGAGCGGGAGAACCTGCCGCTGATCACCCGGCGGCTGCGTGAGGCCGTGCCCGACGCCCACCTCCTGATCGCGGACGACGACAGCCCCGACGGCACGGGGGCGGTCGCGGACAAGCTGGCGGCCGACGACGACCACGTCCACGTGCTGCACCGGCCGGGAGGCAAGCAGGGCCTGGGCGCCGCCTACATCGCGGGCTTCCGCTGGGGTCTGGAGGAGGGCTTCGAGGTCCTCGTGGAGATAGACGCCGACGGTTCCCACCAGCCCGAGGAGCTGCCCAAGCTGCTGGACGCGCTGGCCGAGGGGGCCGACCTGGCGATCGGCTCCCGGTGGGTGCCCGGCGGCAAGGTTGTCAACTGGCCGGCCTCGCGGGAGTTCCTGTCGCGCGGCGCCAACGTCTACACCCGGCTCGTGCTCGGCCTCCCGGTCCGCGACGCCACGGCGGGCTTTCGCGCCTACCGGGCCTCCGCCCTGGAGAAGGTCAGCCTGGACGACGTCGAGTCGCGGGGCTACTGCTTCCAGGTGGACCTGACCCTGCGCACCGCCCGCGGCGGGATGCGCGTCACCGAGGTGCCCATCACCTTCGTGGAGCGCACCGTCGGGGCCAGCAAGATGAGCCGCGGCATCGTGGCCGAGGCCCTGTGGCGGGTCACCGTCTGGGGCGTCACCGGCCTGCCCGCGCGCCTGCGCCGCCGCCGAGGCCGCTGAGCCCCACAGAACCACACAGAACCGTACAGAACCGCACAGGGCCCCACGGCCTCGCGGTCGCGCCGTCCGGCTTCCGCGAGACCGGCGCCCCGAAACCCCCCGGAAGGCGTCATCCTGAGAGTCCGCTGAGAACGCCGTCCACGCTGAGCGAACGCGGAACGCGCCGCCGCTCCGGGACGTTGTCCATGTCGTACGGCTGTCGCGTGAGTTGAGGCGAAAATGCGCATTCTGCTGTTCCTGACCTTCCTCGTGGTGCCGGTCCTCGAGATATGGGTGCTCATCCAGGTCGGTCAGGTCATCGGCGGGTGGCCGACGGTGGCCATCCTGCTCGCCGACAGCCTGCTCGGCGCCTGGATCGTGCGCCGCGAGGGCCGCCGGGCCTGGCGCAACCTCCAGGGCGCGCTGCAGAGCGGCCGGATGCCCGACCGCGAGCTCGCCGACGGAGCGCTGATCCTCGTGGGCGGCACGCTGCTGCTCACCCCGGGCTTCCTCACGGACATCCTGGGCTTCGTGTGCCTGCTGCCGTTCACCCGGCCGATGGTCCGCAGGCTCGGATCCTGGTTCTTCGCCCGCCGCGTCCGCACCCTCGTCGCCAGGAACGCGGCGGGAGCCGGGCTCGGCTCGCCGTTCGGCGGCGCGGGCTCGCCCTTCGACGTGCTGCGCGACGCCGGGAGGCCCCCGGGCTCCGGGCCGGTCGTCCACGGCGAGGTCGTCCGTGACGAGCCGGGCGGCGCGGGAGCGCCGGGTGGCGCGGGAGGTGCCGGGGGCTCCGGCCGGGGCCTCACCGATCGCTGAGCGCGGCCAGGCGGCGCAGCGAGAGCCGGAACAGGGCGGCGTTCAGCGGCTTGATCACCCGCCAGCCGAGCCGCCCGGCCGCGCCGAACGGCACGTCGAGCTCCTCCTCCCAGACGATCGTGCTGCCGCCGCCCTCGCGGGGCAGCACGCGGAAGACCCCGGTGCCGCGCACCAGCCGCCCGGTGTGCCGGACCCCCACGCTCCTCGGCGGGTCCCAGTCGGTGATCTCCATGGTGTCGAGGAACCCGGCCGGTCCCACGCCGGTGAAGGCCGCCAGGCGGCTCCCGGCGCTGTGGCCGTCCCCGGCGGTGACGCGCGCCCGGGTCAGCACCATCCACTCGTCGTGCCTGGGCCAGTCGGTCAGCACGGAGAACACCTGTTCCGGCCGGGCGTGCGCGTCCACCGAGACGCTGATGTGGGAACGGGTCATTCCCGGATCCTTCCCCCGTGACCGGTGACCGACCCCCGGGCCTCGCGGCGCCCGTGAGATCCTGCCGTGGACGTTGACAGAAAAATCCTATTTTCCTACCTTTTTGGTTGGATATAGTGTGACCCGGAACCACGAGGGTGCGACGGCGTGACACGCGCCGCGGGAAGCCCCGGACGGTCCGTGATCGCGAGGACGGGGAGAGGGGCGGGTTCACAGATGACCGCGTTCGCGCAGGGATCCGGGCTGATCGAGGTCAGGCCGGTCGGCTGGGACGACACGGCGGCCGTGGCGCTCCGGGGGGCCATGACGGAGGAGATGGACGCCCGCTACGCCGACCTGCTCGCCGTCGTCGGCCTCGTGCCCAGCGGCATGAACGTCGAGGCGGAGACCGTCGCCTACACCGGGGTCGCCTACGCGGCGGAGGGCGTCGCGGTCGGGCACGTGGCGCTGCGCAGGCTCGGCGAGGACGTGGAGCTCAAGCGGATGTTCGTGAGCCCGTCCCACCGGGGCACCCGCGTGGCGCGGGCCCTGCTGGCCGCGGCCGAGGACGCGGCCCGCGCGCTGGGCGCGCCCCGGGTCGTCCTGCAGACCGGCCCCCGCCAGCCGGACGCGGTGAGGCTGTACGAGCGGGAGGGCTACACCCCCATCCCCGTCTTCCCTCCCTACGACCGGCTCCCGGGCTCCCTCTGCTTCGAGAAGCGCCTCTGACCGGAGATCTCCGGTCGCCGGGGGTCTGACCTCACCGGTCCCCGAACACGGGTTCGCCGGCCCGGCCGAGGAGACGGCCGGACCGGCGAGGTGCTCGCGGGCGTCTAGGACGCCGCGTGCTCCGGGCTGTCGACGTAGATCCGACCGAAGTCGATCGCCGGGGTGAATCCGGCGAAGTTACGCTGGACCTCGGCCCTCTCCGCCGCGTTCGGGTTCGGGTTGGTGCAGCTCGTGCCCGCGCTCGCGCCGGACATCAGGTCCGTGCACCGGCCGGTACGCCGGTCGGGCAGGCCCAGGATGTGGCCGATCTCGTGGGCGGCGATTCGCAGAGGGTTGTGACCCTCGGCGGTCGCCTGCCGCCCCATCCACACGGTTCCGCGACCCAGGCTGGTGGGCTGCGCACGGGGCCAGCCGTTGTCGGCGAGCACCACGAAGTCCGCGGGGCTGCCGGCCACCAGTCGTACGTTCGAGACGCTGGAGTTCCAGATCTGGGCCGCCTGGTCCACGGCGGATCGGAACTCGGCGGCCCTGCTCGCGTCGTACCTGAGCACGCGAACCGCTGCCGTACGGGCGTCCGCCGCGTGGGCGGGCGCTGCCTGGGCGGGGGTGACCGTCACCAGGAAGGCCAGCCCCAGGATGAGGGCGACGCCGAAGCGAATGATTCTTGACATTTCTAGCGGGCCTCCTCGGCCATCGGGGGGTTGCTCACGGGGAGCAGCTGGTGAGGAGGTGAGATCAGCCGGTGACGAGCGTCAGCCCGTACGCCGAGAGGATCTCGTTGACCGGCTGGTGGTAGGTGGTGCCGCCGACGCTGCAGTTGCCGGAACCGCCGGAGGTGACACCCTGGGCCTGGCTGCCGGAGATGAACGAGCCGCCGGAGTCGCCGGGCTGGGCGCACGCGCTGGTGCGGGTCAGGCCGCTCACCGTGCCCTGCGGGTAGGTCACGCTGGCGTTGTGCTGCTGGATGGTGCCGCAGCGCCAGCCGGTGGTGGAGCCGGAGCGGCAGATCGAGGAGCCGACCGAGGCCTGGGTGGAGCCGCGGACGGTGACGTTGGCGCCGCCGGAGCCACGGACGTAGGGGGTCATGGTGTGGCCGGGGGTGGAGACCCAGGCGTAGTCGTTGCCGGGGAACGACGAGCCGTAGAAGGAGCCGGAGGGGCTGCTGGTGGTGGCGCCGGCCCTGCCGCAGTGACCGGCGGTCACGAAGCCCGGGGCGGTGCCCCGGCGCGCGGAGAAGCCGATGCTGCAGCGGCTGCTGCCGATGTAGAAGGCGTTGCCGCCGATGATGTTGATGAAGGCCTGGGGCTTCTCGGTGGAGAGCACCACCTTCACGACGCTCTTGTCGGCGCCCGCGGCGGCGGCGAGGGCCTCGCCCGCGGCCTGGTCGCCGGTGAGGATCACGACGCTGTTGGTCGTGACGTCGACGTACCAGAGGGACGCGCCGGCCTTCGCCTCCGCCGACGCCCCGTCGAGCTTGGCCTTGACGGCCTCGAGGTTGGCGAGGGAACGGCCGACGATCACGGGCTGCGCGCCCTTGGCCCTGATGGCGCTCGCGTCGGCGGCGTCGGTGGTCGCCACGGAGAGCTGGGAGGCGTCTGCGTTGAGCCAGGCGCCGGCGTACTCGGCGCCGAGCTCCTGGGTCAGGGCGGCCTCGGAGGCGGCCGCGCGGTGCTCGTTGGCCAGGCGCTGGACGGCCTGCTCGGCGGTGAGGCCGAGGTCGCGCTGGAGGGCGTCCAGCATGGCTGCCGGAGGCTGGGGGGCAGGGGGGGCGGATGCTGCGACGGCGGGCGCCACGGTGGCGACCAGGTACAGAGCCACGGTAGCGGCTCCGGCCAGGAGGGTACCTCGACGTAACATAAACACTCCTTGTGAGGGGTGCTGTCAAGGTATTGGTGCGAAGCCTGTGTAGGGATCTCCCAAAGAATCCCTATCGCGATGTTATGGGGACTTGATTGCTTTTTCGGACCTTCGGTGGAGCGGGGCGCGACGGCCGTGCGAGGAGCGTGGAGGCCCTCCCCCCGGGGCATCGATGTGACCGAAACGGCCAAGAAGCGTAGCCGAAACGATGGGCGGGCGATCAACGATCGCGTGCTTCCGCTACTCGCGCGGTCGGGGGGAACTCTGGAAGACTGGTCGCAGCACCTTCGGCGCGCGGATGCCGATTCCTGACAGCGATCAAACGGAGCAGTGTCGATGACTTGTTCTGGATATCCGGAACTCGCGGAGACGGGTCGCTGCGCCACACGTACGGCCGACCGGCGGGGAGGCGCCCTCGCGGCGTTCGCTCCGCGATCTCCCCGGACGCACTTCGCGCGGGCCGTCGTCCAGGCCGCTCACCGTCCGGCCGTCACGACCTCGATGTCACAGAAGGACACGCACCATGACTGACGAAGCCGCCGTCGCCGACGACATGAGCGAGGAGACGGCGACGCTGCCGCGTCGCAGTGACGCGCTCCGGTGCCCGCACACCGAGCACGACGAGCGCCGCTGCGTCCTGCCGCCCGACCACGAGCTGGACCACGTCTACCCCCACCAGAAGACCCCCGCCCTGTGCGCGGGGGAGTGACGGGCGGGTAACGGATCGTCGCAGGGCCGGCCGATACGGAACCGGCCCGCGTGTGCGGGTGGGCCTCCTTTTGAGCGCGGCCTCCGGAGGACAGGTCTCTCAGAGGGCGGGCCCTAAAAGGACGGGCCTTAAAAGACAGGCCCCCGAAAGGACGACAGGCCTTACAGAACGCCGATCGCCTCGGCGGCGGCCACGGCCGCGCGGACGGCCTGCGCCGGGTCGCCCTCGTGATAGCGCCGCTCGCTGGACTCGATGTTGTCGAGGAACTCCTGGTAGCGGAGGGCGTACGTGAGATGCTGCAGCGGTTCGGCCAGGATCAGCGCTCGGGCCGGGGCGCAGCCGGGGACGGCCGCCGCCCACGTCTCGCACCAGGCCTCCGCGGCCGCCTCCCAGCGGTCGGCGGGCAGGAAGTCGCGGGGCCGCAGCCCGTCGAGGGCGGGGTGACCGTAATGGCTGTCGGCGAGGTCCAGCACGACCGCGCCGCGCGGCCCCGACACCCAGTTGCCCGGGTGGAAGTCACCGTGCACCAGCGTGCACGGCAGGCCGCAGGACTCCAGCGCGGTGATCAGCGACGGCAGGCGACCGGACAGCCGGCGGGCCAGGCGCAGCTCCCCGGCGTCCAGGTCGGTGCCCGCCTCGCCGTCGAGCAGGCCGTCCACCAGGGCGGCCAGGGCCGGGGGCGTGCGGTCGACCAGCCCGTCGGGCCGCCCGCCGCCCCCGCGCCCGGCGAGGGCCGCCTGTGCCCTCGCCAGGCGGCTCACCGCCTCGGTGACGATCTCCCGCGGCGCCTCGCGGCAGTCGCCGCCGGGCACGTGCTCCAGCAGCACCCGCCGGTTCGGGGTGTCGGCCGCCACGACCGCGGGCACCAGGCCGGGATCCTCCGCCGCGAGCATCCCGATCGCGCGGGCCTCGTCGGCGGCGAAACCGGGAGTGATCTTCAGCCAGACCGGGCCCGAGCGCGTGGGGATGCGGAACAACCCCGCCAGGTTCCAGGTCCTCACCTGTCGCGCGGGCCCCGCGGCGGGCCTGCCCGCCTCGCGCAGCGCGGTCCGGGCCCAGCTCAGCGCCTCGCGCACCCCCGAGGACTTCGCCCACTCCGCCCGGTGCGCGACGGGGCCCGCCAGGTCTCCCGGGCCTGTGGGGCCTCCGGGGGCGGACGGTTGCCCGGCCGCGTCCGGATCGCCGGGCCGGAGGGAGGTCAGGCCGGTCGCGGGCCGGTCCAGGGCCTCGACGTGATAGGTCGTGTGGCCGTCACGGGGGCCGTGGCCGCCGTCCTCGGCGTCGACCAGGCGCAGCACCACCACGGGCGTGCCGAGCACACCCTCCAGGTGGGCCACGACCGATCCGACCTCGGCCCACCAGGGGTCGGCCACCGGGAACGGCCCGACCGTTCCGAGCCACTCGGTGCCCGCCGTCACGAGGGCGCTCACCGTGCGGCCCGATGCTTCGCTCACGGAGGCAGTGTGCCGTCGGGGAAGCCGCCGGTGCCACCCGTTTTCCGGCGGGGACCGGGACGGGCGAGGGCGAGATGGCGGAGGACGCCCGGTCAGTGCCCGCGGTCGTGGTCGTCGAACAGGGAGGGCTCGCGCCGCCGGACCGGCTGCGCGTGGGCCTCCATCGGCCCGGCGGGCTGGGGGGCCTCACCCGCGCGGTTGCGCTGCAGCTGGGACAGGAGATGCGCGTCCTCGCGCATCTCCTGCTCCGAGGGGGACAGGAAGATCGCCAGGAGCAGTCCGAGGGTGAGCAGGCTGATCCCGACCAGCAGGGGCAGCATGAAATCCATCCCCTGCGCCCCGCCCGTCGGCGCGGAGGCGTCGTGGGCGCCGACCTCGATGGCGAACATGCCGGTGTAGTGCATCCCGTTGACCGCGAGTCCCATCAGCAGGGCGGCGCCGGTGGTGGCGAGCGCCCCGCGCACGCGCGTGCTGAACCAGAGCGCCACCGTCGCCGCGACCACGGCGATGAGCAGCGACAACCCGACCAGAAGCGGGTCGTAGCTCACGTGCGCGGTCATGTTCATGGCCGCCATGCCCAGATAGTGCATCCCGGCCACGCCCAGGCCGGTCAGCAGCCCGCCGCCGACGAGCGCGCCGGTGTTGTTCTCCCTGCGCGAGACCAGGAAGAGGCCGGCGCCGACGACGGCGATCGCGAGCAGCGCGGACGCGACGGTCAGCGGGACGTTGTAGCGGATCGACGTCCCCGAGACGCCGAAGCCCATCATCGCGATGAAGTGCATCACCCAGATGCCGGTCCCGCCGATGGACAGGGCCGCGCCGCCGAGCCAGAGCGTGCGCGAGCCGCCCTCCGCCCCACGCGCCCGCGCGGTGAGGAGCAGCCCCAGCAGGGAGCCGATGCTCGACATGAGGTACGAGGCCGCCGGTGTGACGAGCCCGTAGGCGAAATGGTCGATGGTGGGCATGACGGGCTCCTGGCAGGTGGGCGGGAGATGGAACGTGCCAGGACGGGGTCAGGCCGGGCTGGCGGGCGGGGTCGGCGCTGGGGTGGCCCGTGTCGCGATCGGCCGGCCAGGCCAATCACTCCGAGGGGTGCTCACCTTACAGTTCTCCAGTTCGGAATGGCCATAATGGGATGATTAAGAATGCCTAAAACGATCACGCGGTGACTGTTCCGCTCACGTGACGTGAACATTCCAGGAGAGGAGGCGGGCCGATGATCAGGCTCGCCGGTCAAGAACGGAAGACGCCGCCTCCGGTATGGCCGGAGGATCACTACGAGGTCGTCTGCGAGCGTGATGAGCCGAACGGGAGCACCCGCGACCGCTACCACTTCCCGCAGTACGCGGTGCACTCGGCGCGTAATTTGGAGACGGCCGGGCTCGCCAGAAGGGTGCGCGTGGTCAGGCTGTCCGACGGGGTGGTGATCTACGACCGCGTCAACGGCGTCGACCTGCCCGCCGACGAGTGGTGATCCCGATCCCCGGGAGAGAGGGGAGGGGGCCGGGTCAACACCTCGGGCGAGGGTAGGGGTTCTGGAGGGCACCGGACGCGCCGCTCGTGTGCGCCGTCCGGTGAAGCCCGAGCTGTCGAGGAGTGGCCGTGGACGGATCCATGCCATCTGTACCGCGAACGGGTGGAAACCGTGAGAACGGCAGGAACGCCGGGGGCGCCACGGCGGGACCTTGCGAGGGACGCGCGAGAATGCTCGCGGGACTGGCCGAGGCCAGCCACATCAGCGCGGTGGAGCAGCTTCCGGCCCTCGCCGAGGAGCACGCCGCCCACGTCGGCATGTACGACGTGCTGATCTATTTGGCCGACCTGCAGCAGGAGGTGCTGCGCCCGCTGACCGGCCGTGGCGCCGGAGAGGAGACGGAGCGGGAGAAGGGCGAGCTGCGGATCGACGGGACGCTGGCGGGACGGGCCTTCCAGGAGGTGCGCGTCCTGTCCAGGCTCCCCTCGGGAGACGAGCCGGGCCGCTGGTGGGTGCCGCTGCTCGACGGCACCGAACGTCTCGGGGTGCTGCGCGTCAGCGTCGGGCCGGAGACGGACGAGGAACGGGCCCAGGAGGACATGAGGCATCTCGCGTCCATGATGGCGCTGCTGCTGGTGAGCAAGCGCTCCCAGAGCGACTCCTACGCCCGGCTGGTGCGGACCAGGCCGATGAACGTCGCCGCCGAGATGCAGTGGAACCTGCTGCCGTCACTCACCTTCGCCAACGAGGAGGTGGTGATCGGCGCCGCGCTCGAACCGGCCTACGAACTCGGCGGCGACGCCTTCGACTACGCGATGGCCGGAGAGTGCGTCCACCTGGCGGTCTTCGACGCGATGGGCCACGACGCGTCCGCGGGCCTGACCGCGAACCTCGCGGTGGCCGCCTGCCGCAACCACCGCCGCCAGGGGGCCGACCTCGTCGAGGTCAGCGAGGGGGTCGAGAGGGTGCTGATCAAGGAGTTCGGCCTGGGCAACCGCTTCGCCACGGCCGTCCTGGCCAACCTGGACACGCGCACCGGTGTGTTCACCTGGGTCAACCGCGGCCACCACCCCCCGGTGGTGATCAGGGGAGGGCGCTGGGTCGCCACCCTCCAGTGCCCGCCCGCGCACCCGATGGGTCTCGGTCTCGGGCTGCCCGTGCTTGAGTGCAGGGAGCAGCTGGAGCCCGGCGACCGGGTGCTCCTCTACACCGACGGCATGACCGAGGCCCGTAACCGGACGGGCCAGGAGTTCGGCCTGGAGCGCTTCGTCGACTTCATCATCCGCCGCAACGCCGACGGCCTTCCCGTGCCGGAGACCCTGCGCCGCCTGGTCCGCAGCGTGCTGGCGTATCACGACGGGAGCCTCCAGGACGACGCGACCGTCCTGCTGGTGGAGTGGCGCGGCGGCGCCCAGGGCCGGCTGCGCCTCTGAGCCGGAAGAAGCCGGAAGAAGCCGGAAGAAGCAGGAAGAAGCAGGAAGAAGCCGGGCTCAGGGGGCGAGGAGCCCGGGAGAGTAGGGGCTCTCGCCGTCCCGGATCGCCGAGAGCATCCGGGCCCCGTACGCCCGCACGGCCTCGTGCAGGCCGTGGCCGAAACTCACGCGGGCCACCCCGAGGGCCGCCAGCTCGGCGAGCGACGGCGTGCCGGGGTGGAACAGGATGTTGATCGGCCCGTCGACACCCTCGGCCAGCGCGCGGACGGCCTCCGCCTCGGACGCGAGGATCGGGTAGACGCAGTCGGCACCCGCCTCCAGATAACGGCGGCCCCGCCGTACCGCTTCGGCCAGCCGCTCCTCGGCGGTCCCCGTCCCGTGGATGTAGGTGTCGACCCGGGCGTTGATCACCAGGTCCACGCCCGCGCCGGTCGCGGCGGCCCTGACGGCGCCGAGGAAGGCGGCCTGCTCGTCGATGCCGGCCATCGCGCCGGTACGGGGGTCGGAGTCCTCCAGGTTGCAGCCGGACGCCCCGGCGGCGACGAGCCGCTCGACCAGCTCCGCGGCCTCCAGCCCGTAGCCGCGCTCCATGTCGGCGGTGACGGGCAGGGCGACCGAGCGGCTGATCCTGGCGATCGCGGCCAGCATCTCCTCGACGGGCGTGTCCTCGCCGTCGTCGTACCCGAGCACGGAGGCGATCGCGGCGCTGCCGGTGGCGATCACCGGGAAACCCGCCGCCTCGACGGCGCGGGCCGAGGCGGCGTCCCAGACGTTGGGCACCACCAGCGGACGGCCGGGTACGTGCAGCGCCCGCAGTGCCGAGGCCTTCCCCTGAGCCGTCGCCGACGCGGTCCTGCCGCTTTCCTCGCTGGTCGAAGTGGTCATGAGAGCACCCTAGAGGGAAAGCGGATCGACCTTAAGGACCAATTCCACGCCAATCAATTGAGCCACTTCTCCCTCGCTCGCGGCCGGGACGACCTCGCTGGGCCGAAGGAGGGGAGACCGCAGGCGGGAAGGCGGGGAAAGGGGGATCTTGGAGGCGGGGGCGGAAAGTCCCGGAAGAGGGAAGGCGGAGACCCCCGGCCCTTGTGTGGGGCCGGGGGTCTCCGAACTCTCCGAATCGGTCAGGCGCTCTTGCGGCGCTGGGCGCGTAGAATCGCCAGGCGCTCGTTGAGCACCTCCTCCAGGTCCTCGATCGTGCGGCGCTCCAGCAGCATGTCCCAGTGCGTTCGCGGGGGCTTGGCCTTCTTGGCCTCCGGCAGCTCGCCGTCCACCCGGAGGGCGGTCGCGCCGCACATGCGGCACTCCCAGGTCGCCGGGATCTCGGCTTCAGCGGCAAGCGGAACGTCGAATCGATGGCCCTTCGGGCAGGTGTAGGACACCTCCTGGCGCGGGGCCAGATCGGTGTTGCGGTCGTTCTCGTAGCTGGTCGCCCCGAGTCTGGTGCCGCGTAGCGCACGCTCGCCCATGTCTGAATGCCTCCTGAGGGCCCCGTCGTGAGGGGTTCGTCTCCCACGGCGTACAACGCTTGGTACCGTGTGTGGATTCCCACAGACAGGGTGATCCAATCGCACGTTCTTGACCCGGTCTGCGAAGGGCCCTTTTTTCGGGGGTTTCTCAGATGCGTTCCGGCACCTGATTCCCGGCCGCTCTGATGGCCTTGGGCAGGTCGATGAGGGCGAGCAGCACGAAACCGAGCACGAAGAAGATCACCAAAGAGATGATTCCCAGACGATAGCTGTCGGTCAGCTGGAGCGCCAGGCCGAGGGTGAACGAGCCGAGGAACGTCGAGCCCTTGTCGCTGATCTCGTACAGGCTGTAGTACTCCGCCTCCTTGCCCTTCGGGATCACGTGGGAGAACAGCGACCGCGACAGGGCCTGCGTCCCGCCCATCACGATCGCGATGGCGAACGCCAGCGCGAAGAAGGGCAGGGCCGCGCCCTTGGGCAAAAAGTAGGCCACGGCCACCACGGCGATCCAGGCGATCAGCGCGACCATCACGACCCGCTTGGCCCCGTACGAGGCGGCGAGCCGGCCGAGCAGCAGGGCCCCGAAGAAGGCCACGAACTGCACCATCAGGATCGCCTGGATCCGTACGTCCTGGGTCAGCCCGAGCTCCTTGTCGGCGTAGGTGGCCGAGAAGGAGATGACGGTCTGCACGCCGTCGTTGTAGATGAGATAGGCGACCAGGAAGCCCAGGGTCAGCGGGTAGCGCCGCAGCTCCCTGATCGTGCGGCCCAGCTGGCGGAAGCTGCCGGTCACGGCCTGGGCGGTCGTCTCGGCGCCGGGGGTGAGCGCCCGCCGGTTGCGCAGCCGCAGCAGCGGGATGATCGTGAACCCGCCCCACCACAGGCCCGCGGACGCCAGTGCGATGCGCACGGCCTCGCCCTCGGTGACGCCGAAGGACTCGTGGTAGAGGAAGAGCACCAAGTGGAGGGCGAGCAGCAGGCCGCCGCCGAGATAGCCGAAGCCCCATCCCCTGGCGGAGACCTTGTCGCGCTCGTCCGCCGTGGAGATCTCCGGCAGGAACGAGTTGTAGATCACGAACGCGGCGGCGAAGGCGACGCTGGACACCAGGAACAGCACGCCGCCCAGCAGGTAGCGCCCGTCGGCGACGAACCAGAAGCAGACGGTGGCACCCGCGCCGATGTAGGCGAAGAGGCCGAGAAGCTCCTTCTTGCGGCCGGTGTGGTCGGCCAGCGCGCCCACCAGGGGCATCAGGACGATCTGCAGGATGGCCGCGAAGCCCACCACGAAGGAGTAGTAGGCGCTGGGCCGCACGTCGAACCCGAGCACGTCCACGTACGGGCGTCCCTGGGCGGCGGTCTCCGCGATCGTCGTCAGGTACGGGCCGAGGAAGACCGTCAGGATGGTGGTCGGGAAGGCGGAGTTCGCCCAGTCGTAGAAGTACCAGCCGCGCTGCTCGCGGCGTCGGGACTGGGGGGAGTCCTCGACGACCTGTTCGGAGGTCATGGGCGGTCCTCGGTTCGTGGGGGCGGGGGGTGGAGGGGGCGGAGTTCGCGCGCGGGCGGTTCAGGTGGCGGGCGCGGGGCGTCGCGGGGACATGGTTCGTGCGGTGGGCACGGCGGGCCCCGCGGTCCCGCCGAACACGGTTCCGGTCCCGGTGGGTACGGTTCCGGGCATGGGCCGTCGCGGGGGCTCGGTTCGCGGGCGGGTGCGGCCGGTGTGGCGGGTGCGGTTCATGCGGCGAGACGACCCGGGTACCACTGGCCGCGGGATTCCAGCACGTCGCGCAGCCCCGAGATGTTGTCGGTCATCAGGCCGTCCACGCCGAGGTCGAGCAGGCGTTCCATCACCTCGGTGTTGTTGACGGTCCACACGTGGATCTGCATGCCGAGCGCGTGCGCCGTGCGGATCAGCGCGGGCGTGGTGATCCGCAGGCCGCGGAAGCCGACCGGCACCTGCGCGCACGGCACCCCGGCGCGGGCCAGGCGGGCGAGCAGGCGGCCGTACCCGGAGGTGGTGGCGGCGGCGCGCAGGGTCGCCACGCCGCGCGGCCCGAGCGAGGAGCACACCTCGTGGCCGACCGCGGCGCGGGCCCTGGCGAGCCGCTCCTCGGAGAAGGAGGTCAGGCAGATCCGGTCGTGGGCGGCGGTCCGGCCGATCGCCCGGGCGAGCGGCGCGATGGCCGCCGACTCCTTGACGTCGATGTTGAAGCGCGCCTCGGGCCACGAGCCCAGCAGGTCCTCCATCAGCGGGATCTCGTCCACCCCGCCGATCCGTGCCTCGCGCACCAGCCGGTACGGCAGCTCGGCGATCCGGCCCCGGCGGTCGGTCACCCGGTCCAGGGTGTGGTCGTGGAAGGCCAGCAGCACCCCGTCGGCGGTGGCGTGCGCGTCGGTCTCCAGGTAGGTGTAACCGAGCTCGACGGCCCGCTCGAAGGCGGAGAAGGTGTTCTCCCTGCCCTCGGCGGCACCACCCCTGTGGGCGAAGGGCAGGGGGCCGGGGTGGTCGAGGAAGGCGTAACGGCGTCGCACGTGCAGGAGTATGCCCCCTGCGGGCGGGGCGCGTCATCGCGGGCAGGTGAACGTTTGGATCACAAGCCACCGGACGGGGGTGAGGCGGCGGTGGCACGCGCGAGGTCACTGTGACTCATATCACCTCGCCCGTCACCCGTCGCCACTCCCGTCCGGTTCGCCGGTGTCCGCGGAGCCGGGGTCGCCGGAGGCTCCGGTGACGGCCCGGCACCGCCGGACCTGGGGCAGGGCTTTGCCCTGACCTGCCCATCGACGTGGATGATGGGAAATACCTGGTTGTCCACGGCGGACCTCGCCGTTCCACCCGGTTGCGGTTTCCGGGCGCGCGGCGACGTCACGGCCGAGGTCCGTGAGAACGGAGGCCCGCATGAGCACGGGGAGCATTCCCGGACGCCTGGCGCACACGAGCGGTTTCCTCGACGAACGCCTCGGCGCGGCGAAATTCCTCAAACGGAACATGCGGAAGATCTTTCCCGACCACTGGACGTTCCTGCTGGGCGAGGTCGCGCTCTACTCGTTCGTCATCCTGCTGCTGACCGGCACGTTCCTGACCTTCTTCTTCAATCCCAGCATGGAGGAGGTCCCCTACGGCGGTCCCTATTCGCCTCTCAAGGGCGTCATGATGTCCCAGGCGTACGCCTCGTCGCTGGACATCAACTTCGACGTGCGCGGCGGCCTGCTGATGCGGCAGATGCACCACTGGGCCGCCCTGCTGTTCATCGGCGGCATGATGATCCACATGCTCCGGGTGTTCTTCAACGGCGCGTACCGCAAGCCGCGCGAGCTCAACTGGGTGATCGGCGTGCTGCTGCTCATGCTGGCGCTGGCCGAGGGCCTGACCGGCTACTCCCTGCCCGACGACCTGCTCTCCGGCGCGGGTCTGCGGATCACCGCGAGCGTGTTGCTCTCGCTGCCGCTGGTCGGCACCTGGCTCTCCTTCCTCCTGGTGGGCGGCGAGTATCCGGGCGAGGACATCATCCCGAGGTTCTACTCGATGCACATCCTGCTCATCCCGGGCATCCTGCTGGCGCTCATCACCGCCCACCTGATCCTGACGTGGGTGCTGAAGCACACGCAGATGCCGGGCAAGGGGCGCACCAACGACAACGTGGTGGGCGCGCCGACCTATCCCTCCTTCATGTTCAAGTCGGGCGCCTACTTCATGTTCACCTTCGGCGTCGTCGCGCTGCTGGGCACCTTCGCCCAGATCAACCCGATCTGGCTGTACGGTCCCTACACCCCGGCCGACATCTCGGCGGGCACCCAGCCCGACTTCTACCTGGCGTTCCTGGACGGCGCGCTGCGCCTGATGCCCTCCTGGGAGATCAATTTCCTGGGTTACACGCTGCCGATGAGCGTGCTGGTCCCGGCGCTGGCCCCGATGGGGATCATCCTGACGGGCCTGCTCCTGTATCCGTTCGCCGAGCGGTGGGTCACCGGCGACCGCCGCGAGCACAACATCGTGGACCGTCCCCGCAACAACCCGCACCGCACCGCGATCGGCCTGGCGGCGATCACGTTCTACGGCATCCTGTGGCTGATGGCCTCCAACGACGTGCTCGCCGCGTTCTTCCACCTCTCGCTGAACGCGATGACCTACACCGGCCGAGTCCTGATCTTCGTCGGCCCGGTCCTGGCGTACTTCATCACCTACCGGATCTGCCTGGGCCTGCAGCGCCGCGACGCCGCCGCCCTCGGCCACGGCGTGGAGACCGGTGTGATCAAGCGCAGGCCCACCGGGGAGTACATCGAGGTCCACGTCCCGCCCCTGGAGTCCATCGAGGCCCAGGTGCGGGGCAAGGAGCCGGTCCCGGTCCTTGAGGGGGCGGCGGGGGACGGCGGCGGGGAGGGCGCCTCGCCGCACGACGGCAAGCACCACCCGCTCCGCGCGCTCCGCGCCAAGATGAGCAGGGCGTACGGCGGCGAGAAGGTCCCGCTCGGCGGCGACCAGGACCACGACGGCCACGGCGCCCACGACGGTCACGAAGACCGCGAGGGGCGCGACCGCGCGGCCGTCGGCCCGGGAACGAGCGAGAACAGGCCGCGACGAGGGACGTGACCGCGCGGCCGTCGGCCGGGGAAGGGGCGAGAACGGGCCGCGGTGACCGGCCGGGCCGTCACTCCTCGGACGGCGCCTTGCCCGACCACTCCTGGCGGCGGGCCTCCGCCACCGCGATGGCCGCCGCCACCGCGACGTTGAACGAGCCGACCCGGCCGACCTGCGGGATGTAGCAGACGCCGTCGGCGGCCTCCAGCAGCGCGGGGGAGCACCCGTGGTCCTCGCCGCCCACCACCAGGCACACGTCCCCGCCCAGCTTGGCCTCGAACAGGGGCACCGCGTCGCCGGTCAGCTCCACCGCGATCACCGCGAACCCGTCCTCCTTGGCCGCCCTCACGGCCTCCAGGACGGGGACCGGCTCCTCCCAGGCCACCAGCCTGTCGGTGCCCAGCGCGGTCTTCTGCGCCTTGGGGTTGGTCGGCGGGGTGGCGTTGCCCGCCAGCCAGATCCGCTCCACGCCGAAGGCGGCGGCCGTGCGGAAGATGGAACCGATGTTGAACGGGCCGGTCACCGACTCCAGGATCAGAGCCAGCCGCCCCTCGGTGTTCCTCCGCCAGGTGCGGTTGAGGCGCTTGACATCGGTCGGACGCAGCTGCCTGCGCGGGTTCGCCGTCATCGGTCGTTCACCGTTCCTCGTCGTCCTTCGTTCGTTCCGCGGTCGTCCCGCGTGTCTCGCGGTGGCCCATGTCCGGCCCGCCACCGTGCCGCCGATCATGCCCGCCCGCCCGTGCCCGCCGCGCCGGGGTGCTCACCGCGAGGAGCCGGCCTCCGGGCGCGCCTCCACCCGGAGGACCCGGTACGAGGAACGGGAGGCCACGCGCTCGGTGGGCCAGCCCCGCTCGTTCAGCCAGCGTTGCAGGGAGTCGGAGCCCAGGTGCTTCTGGACCACCAGGTGGGCGACGCCGTCCGGGGTGAGGCGCGACAGCCAGCGGGTCAGCATCTCGTGCATCGCGGCCTTGCCGATGCGGATCGCCGGGTTGGACCAGATGGCGGAGAAGCGCACCTCCGCCGGGACCTCGTCGACATGCATCGACCTTACTTTGTCAAGGGAGGCGGCCCTGGCGTTTCTCGCGCACAGCTCGACCGACCTGCGGTTGACGTCCACCGCCCAGACCGTCGCCTCCGGGGCACGCGAGGCCATCGTCAGCGCGATCGGCCCGTAGCCGCAGCCCAGGTCGAGCAGGTCGCCGTCCGGTGGCGGAGGGGGAACGCTCTCCAGCAGGATCCGGGTGCCCTGGTCGACGCGCTCGGCGGAGAACACCCCGCTGTCGGTCTCCAGCTTCAGATGGAGGTCGGGGAGCACGAGCGTGACCGAGCCGGGACGGCCCGCGGTCTCGGGGCGCTCCTCGAAGTAATGTGCCACGTCGTAGAACGTTACCAACGGCCGGGACCGGCTCAGGGCAGCCGCGACGCCGGCGGCGGGACCGCCCGCGCGCCCCGTCCCGTCTCCGGAGGGCGGGAGCGGTGGCGGACCCCCGCTCGCGTGCCCTCTCGCCTCCGGAGGGTGAGCGCATCTGCGCCTGTCTCGCCTCCGGAGGGTGAGCGTCGTCCGCACGCCCGTCCCGCCCCCGCCGGGTGGGCGTCAGGGGATCCGCGACCCCAGCAGCAGGGCCGCCCCGGCGGTCACCAGCCCGGCCAGGATCGCCGCCACCACGAACCACTGGGTGATCTCCTGGTTGACCGTCCGGTAGCCCAGCGAGGTGCCGATCTGCTCGTACACCTCCCGCAGCTGGCTGCCCGACTCCGCCTCGTAGGCCCGGCCGCCCGTGCCGTCCGACAGGGTCTGCAGGGTGGCCTTGTTCACCGGCACGTTCACGTCGCGGCCGTCGATCGAGACCGTCCCCTCCTGGGTGCCGTAGGCGATCGTGGAGACCGGCACGCGCGAGTTCATCGCCGTCTCGATCGCCTCCGCCACCGAGCGGCCCGAGGTGTTGTCACCGTCGGACAGCAGCACGATCGCGGCCGGGGGCGGGTCGGTCACCGCCTGCTGGTCGAAGGAGCGCAGCGACTCCAGGGAGCTGAACACCGCCTCGCCGATCGCGGTGCCCGCCCGGGTGCTGAGGTTGCCGAGGGAGGTGCCGACCGCCTGGTGGTCGGTGGTGGGCGAGACCACGACCGAGGCGGAACGGGCGAAGGCGACCAGCCCCACGTTGAAACGTTCCGGCAGGTCCGCGACGAACTTCTGGGCGGCCTCCTTGGCCGCGGTGATCCGGTTCGGCTGGACGTCGTCGGCCTCCATCGACAGCGAGACGTCCAGCGCGATGATGATCGTCGCGCGGTCGCGGGGAATGCGGACCGAGTCGGCGGGACGGGCCGCGCCCACGATCAGCAGGCTCATCATGACGAGGAACAGCAGCGGGGCCACGTGCCGCCGCCAGCCGGGCCCCGCGGGGGCCACCAGCGCCAGCAGGGGCAGGTTGGTGAAGCGCAGCGCGTAGCGGCGCCGGGCGAACTGGGCGGCCACGTAGCCCGCCACGAGCAGCGCCAGCGCGGCGAACAGCCACAGCCAGCCCGGAGAGAGGAAGGTCACCGTGTCGCTCCCGACCTCGGGGTCCGATGGGTCAGGTGTGCCATGCGCCGCTGCCGCAGCACGAACTGGGCGATGTCGAACACCCAGTCGCGGTCGGTACGCAGCACCAGGTGGGCCACCCCGCAGCGGCGCAACGCCACCTGGTTGGCCATCCGCTGCGCGGCGGCGGCCTCCGCGTACGCCTGGCGGACCCTGGGCGTGAGCTGGATCTCGCGGTTTCGTCCCGTCTCCGGGTCGGTCATGCTGACCAGCCCCACCGGCGGCAGCTCCAGCTCGCGGGGGTCGATCACCTCGACGGCCAGCACCTGGTGGTGGGCGGCCAGCCGCCGGATCGGCCGCTCCCAGGGCAGCTCCAGACTGGGATCGAGGGTGGGCTCGGAGTCGAGGAAGTCGGAGACGATCACTCGCAGGCCGCGCCGCCGCCGGGCCGAGGCCAGGATCTCGATCGCCTCCGCCAGGTCGGGGGCACCGGCGACGGGACGGCCCCTGGGGGCGTCCATCAGCGAGTGCAGCAGGCCGTACAGCGCCGGGCGGCCGCTTCTGGCGGGCATCCGGTGGACGTACTCGTCGTGCAGGACGTACGTGCCGAAGCGGTTGCCGATCCGGCCCGACAGGAAGCCGATCGCCCCGATGGCGGCCACGACCAGATCCCGCTTCTCCATGTTGACGGTGCCGAAGTCCATGCTGGGCGACAGGTCCGCCAGAGCCCAGGTCTCCAGCTCCCGGTCGGAGATCAGGTCGCGCACGTGCGGGACGGTCGTGCGGGCGGTCACCGCCCAGTCCATCCGCCGGATGTCGTCCTCGCCGGGCACGTAGACCCGGCTGTCGCCGAACTCGCTCCCCGGGCCGGGAAGGAGCCCCTGGTACGCGCCCTGCAGCAGCCCGTCCAGGCGCCGGACGATCGTGAGCTCCAGCCGCCGCAACGCCTGCTCGGCCGTGCTCAGGTCAAGATCGCCGCTGCCTTCGAGGCCGGTCACCGGGGGCCCTGGTTCCAGACGACCAGCGGGGGCGGTACCGCCGCGAGGATCTGGCGGACCACGTCCTCGGGGTCGATCCCGTCGGCCAGGGCGTCGAAGGTGAGCATCAGCCGGTGGGACATCACGTCCACCGCCACGTCGCGCACGTCGTCGGGGAGCAGGTAGTCGCGGCCGCGCAGCAGCGCCAGGCCGCGTCCCGCGGCGACCAGGCCGAGGGTGGCCCGGGGGCTGACGCCGATCTCGATGTTCTCCTGCAGCTCGGCCAGACCGTAGTCGGCGGGGGAGCGGGTGGCCATCACGAGCCTGACCACGTAGTCGGCGACGAGCTGGTGGACCGAGACCTGGTCGGCAATGGACTGCAGCGCGGCCAGCCGCGCGGGGTCGAGCACCCGCCTGGGGGTCGGCGGGGTCACGCTCATCCGGTGCAGGATCTCCAGCTCCTCGTGGGCGCTGGGATGGGTGACGCGGACCTTGAACAGGAACCGGTCGCGCTGGACCTCGGGGAGGGGATAGACGCCCTCCGACTCGATCGGGTTCTGGGTGGCCAGCACGATGAACGGTTTCGGCAGCGGGTGGGTCTCCCCGGCCAGGGTCACCTGCCGCTCGGCCATGACCTCCAGCAGCGCCGACTGCACCTTGGCCGGGGCCCGGTTGATCTCGTCGGCGAGCAGGAAGTTGACGAACACCGGGCCGAGCTCGACGTCGAAGGCCTCACGCGAGGGGTGGTAGACCCGGGTGCCCACGATGTCGCTCGGGACCAGGTCGGGGGTGAACTGGATGCGGGCGAACTCCCCGCCGACCACCGTGGCCAGGGTCGAGGCGGCCAGGGTCTTGGCCACCCCCGGCACGCCCTCCAGCAGGCAGTGGCCCCGGGCGAGGAGTGCCACGAGCAACCGCTCCACCATGTGCTCCTGCCCGACGATGACCCGCCGGACCTCGGCCAGGGCGTCGCGCAGCAATCCGGTGTCGGTCTCGCTCGGCAGTTCTTCGGCGACGGTCATGTCGGTATTCCATCAAATGAAGTGGCGGCTCGCACGACGGGCCCGCTCCGTATTTCCTGACAGTGCCCACCTGGGCCCACCGCAGGCCTGTCGCAGGCCCGCCGGGGCCCCACCTCTGGCCCACCTCGGGTCCGTCGCACGCCCTTCGCAGGCCCGCCTCGGGTCCGCCGCAGGCCGGTCTTGGGCCCGCCGGGGCCCACCGCGGGGCCCACGGCCGGCCTGCCGCGGGCCTGCCGCGGGCCTGCCGCGGTCCGCCGGAGGGCCGCCGGTCCGCCGCGTGCCGGGCGCGGGCCCGCCGGGTACCCGACCCCGGTCACCCGCGGGGCGCGGTGTGATCGGCCCGGTGTGCTTTCATGTCAGACGTGGCCACTCCACTCCAGTACGGTGACCCGCCCCAGCTGGGGCCCTTCGTCGTGCAGGCCCGCCTGCGCGTGGGACCCGCCGGGCTGGTCTACCTCGGGCTGGCGCCCGACGGGCGGGCCGTCTCGGTGGCGGTGCTGACCAGGGGGGCGGCGCTCGACCCCGCGGCCCGCGACCGCTTCGTCACCGGGGTCCGCGACGCGACGGCCAGCCGCTCCGGCGTACGGGGCTGGATGGCCTGGGCGACGCGTGCGCGCACCGCCGTGGCCGATACGGTCCCGCAGGTGCTGGCCATGGACGGCGGGAGCGCCCCGTGGGTGGCCACCCCGTACGAGCCCGACAGGGCCGGGGCGGAGCGGTTCCTCGAACCGGTGCTGGTCAGCGGCACGCTGATCGGCGAGCAGCACGGCCCCGACTTCGCGCCGCACTGGGTGGGCGACCGCTCGCCCGCGCTGCCCGCGCCGCCCAAGGGCGCGCCGCCGCCGACCGAGACCCGCCGGTCCGTGATCATCGCCGGGGTCGTGCTGACCGTGCTGCTCGTGCTGCTGGCCGTGATGGTCTGGCTCCTGCTGCGCAAGGAGGACGATTTCGAGCCGTCGCCGAGGCCGCTGCCGCCCACGGTGTTCGTCCCGACCCCGCCGCCGGTCCCGGCGACACCCGAGCCGGGCCAGCCCACCCCGTCGCCGTCGCCGAGCCAGAGCGGGACCGGCACGCCGGGCCCGGAGGAGGGCGACGAGAACGAGGGCGAGCCCATCTAAGGGCGCCCGCGACAAGCACCGACGGCACCGACGGCACCGACGGCGCGAGGCCGGGGCCCTCGCGTTCCCCGGATTTCTCGCCGTTGATCCGCTTGAGCCTCACGTAGCGTGAGCTTCTACGGTCGTGGTCATGGAAATCATCGTTCACGACACCCCGCGGGCCATGCTGGATCTGGCGGGTCTCCCGCTGGAGCGGCGCCCGCAGGCCCTGCGCGAGATGCTGGCGCCCATGCGCGAGGCCATTCCCGTGCCCGGCGACCTCGTCGACATCCACCACGCGGGTGGCGGGTTCCGCGTGGACCGTGACGACGACCGCCATCTTCCCGCGCTGCGGCGGATGGTCGAGCAGGACGTACGCGGCCAGATCGAGGACGCCCTGCGGTCCGCCTGGAAGCGTCTCGGCGACGCCGTGCCGGGCATCAGGGGGCCGGAAAGCCTGCGGGTCATGCTGGTCCTCGGCGACCCCGACGACGCGTACCTCATGGACACCGTCGGCGGCTACTACGGCATGGGCGGCTCGCCGGGCTGGCTCTACCTGCTGGCCTGGCCCGCCGACGACGTCATCGGCAGGATCGCTCACTGCGCGGTGCACGAGTTCCACCACCAGGTGCGCTACAGCAACGTGGAGTGGAACCCCGTGACGGTCACGGTCGGCGAGCACGTCGTGTCCGAGGGGCTGGCCGAGGCGTTCGTCAGGGAACTGTCCGGCCCCGAGGCCATGGGCCCGTGGTCGGGGATGGTGACCGGCGCGGAGTTCGACCGCGCGTACGACACGATCACCGCGGCCGCCGGTCTGGAGGGCATGCGGAACACCCCGGCCTACGTGCTGGGCGACAGGGCCATGAGCAGGTTCGGCCAGGAACCGGTCGGTGTCCCCGACATGGCCGGCTACGGGGTTGGCCTGCGTATCGTCGACGCGCATCTGGCCGCGTCCGGCCTGACGGCCGCGAAGAGCACGGTGCTGCCCGGGGAGGAGATCCTGCGCAACGCCGGTGTGACCCTCCAGCCGTCTCAGGGGTCTCAGTCGTCTCAGTCGTCTCGGGGGTCTCAGGTGGTCTCCGGGGCGTCGGCGAGCGGAGACGAGGCCTGACCCGTGGGCGGTGACGACGGCCTGGGGGCCGCCCACCGCCGTTGACCCCAAAGGGTTACGGGCGGGGAGTGACGGCATGATCGGCGACCGGGCGGGCATGTCCGCGGTTGAGGTTGTGACCTGCGAAGAGGAGAGGTGACCACGCCATGCCGGAACGCGAGGAGATCCCGACCACCCTGCGGCGTTCGCCGAAGAAGGCGCGGGAGACGTGGATCAAGGCACATGACTCCGCGGTGGAGACCTACGGGGAGGGGGAGCGGGCACACCGCACGGCGTTCGCCGCGCTGAAGCACTCCTTCGAGAAGGTCGGCGACCACTGGGAGCCGAAGGGCCGCAAGGGGCCGTCCGACGCCCGCGCCGCCCAGACCAGGCCCAAGACGGGCAGGACCGCCGAGGGGGTGGACGCCAACGCCTCCAAGCAGCACCTCTACGACGTGGCCAGACGCCTGGACGTCAAGGGGCGGTCCACGATGTCGAAGGAGGAGCTGGTCTCGGCCATCCAGAAGGCGAACCGGCGGGCCACGGCGAAGGCCCGCTGAGGTCCGCGCTGAGGTCCGCTGAGGTCCCCGAGGCGCGCGCCGGGCGTCCGGGGGCCGGGACGAGGATCCGGCCGAGGCCGGCGCAGGCCCCGGCGCCGGCGCCGGATCGCGGCGAGGGCCCGCCGGGTCTCTGAACGCGGTGTGTCCCGCCCGGGGTGCGCAGCCGCCCCTGGGCGGGCATCGCCATGCTTAAAACGCCACCCCTTTTTACGAAGATTCTTTCTCTTATCGCCATAAAGCGCCTTATGCCGGATAAGTGGCACCGTGTATCGATATGTACGTAAGTACGTCTGAAGCGTCCGCGGGCAGGGAAGGGAAGAGCCGTCATGACGGATGTGTCGAGCATGGGACCACAGCCGGGCGATGACCGCCCGGTCCTGACCAATCGTCAGGGGCACCAGGTCTACGACAACCAGAACCAGCGCACGATCGGCGCGAGAGGCCCGGCCACGCTGGAGAACTACCAGTTCCTGGAGAAGATCAGCCACTTCGACCGCGAACGCATCCCCGAGCGGGTGGTCCACGCCCGAGGGGTGACCACCTACGGCTACTTCGAGGCCTACGGCAAGCTCGGTGACGAGCCGATCAGCCGCTACACGCGGGCGAAACTCTTCCAGGAGGCCGGGAAGCGGACCGACGTGGCCGTACGGTTCTCCACGGTGATCGGCGGCAGGGACTCCTCGGAGGCCGCCCGTGACCCGCGCGGGTTCGCGGTGAAGTTCTACACCGAGGACGGCAACTGGGACCTCGTCGGCAACAACCTGGCGGTCTTCTTCATCAGGGACGCCATCAAGTTCCCCGACGTGATCCACTCGCTCAAGCCGGACCCGGTGACGTTCAGGCAGGAGCCCGGCCGGATCTTCGACTTCATGTCGCAGACGCCGGAGAGCATGCACATGATCGTCAACCTGTTCAGCCCGCGCGGCATCCCCGCCGACTACCGGCACATGCAGGGATTCGGGGTCAACGCCTACCGGTGGGTGAACGAGCGGGGCGAGACCCATCTGGTCAAGTACCACTGGATGCCCAAGCAGGGCGTGCGCAGCATGACCGCCGAGGACGCCGCCGCCGTACAGGGGCGGGAGCTCGGGCACGCCACCAAGGACCTGCACGAGGCGATCGACCGGGGCGAGTTCCCCGAGTGGGAGCTGCTCGTGCAGATCATGAGCGACGACGAGCACCCCGAGCTGGACTTCGACCCGCTGGACGACACCAAGGTGTGGCCGGAGGACCGGTTCCCGCCCATGCCGGTCGGCAGGATGGTCCTGGACCGCAACGTGGCCAACAACTTCGCCGAGAACGAGCAGATCTCCTTCGGTACCGGCGTCCTGGTCGACGGTCTCGACTTCTCCGACGACAAGATGCTGGTGGGCCGTACGTTCTCCTACAGCGACACCCAGCGCCACCGGGTGGGCCCGAACTACCTGCAGCTGCCGGTCAACCAGGCCAAGCACGCCGAGGTGCGCACCAACCAGCGTGACGGCATGATGACCTACCACGTCGATGGGCAGGGCGAGAACCCGCACGTCAACTACGAGCCGTCCATCACCGGGGGGCTCCGGGAGGGGCGATACCCCACCCACGGCGAGCAGGGCCCTGTCGTCTCGGGGCGGCTGACCCGCAAGCGCATCCCGCGTACCGACGACTACACGCAGGCGGGCCAGCGCTACCTGCTGATGGAGGAGTGGGAGCGCGACGACCTCGTGCGCAACTTCGTCGACATGCTGTCCCAGGCCTCGCGCCCGGTCCAGGAGCGCATGGTCTGGCACTTCCTCATGGTCGAGGACGATCTCGGCCTCAGGGTCGGGGAGGGACTCGGGATCGGCCCCGACGACGTCTCCCACCTGGGGCCGCTGGCCGGACAGGACCTGAGCGACCAGGACCGCGAGCGGATGTCCAACCTGGGCAAGAACGGGCCCCGCGACGTGACGGGCCTGAAGATGACCCACTGCGTGCCCGACGAGCGGGCGCGGGCGAAGTGGTAGGAGCCGCCGCCGGGCCGGAGCGGGCCGTGCCCCGGCCCGGCGAGGCGGGTCGCGTGGGCGGGGGACCGGCGCGCCGGGACGGCGTCCCGGCGGCGTGGACAGATGATCCACTCGCTCGGGCCCTCTCTGACCGTGATCTTCGGAGGAGGCAGAGATCCTCGGTCAAGGCCGCCCGATTTTTCCGCTTAAAAGGTATGAATGCCATTACAGCGGGCACGCGATTCTCAACCTGAAGCCGCCAGCACCTGAGCCGTTCCCACTCCCAATTGGATCGCCATGCCTGTTAAGAGCAACGTCATTCCGATCATCCACTGGTCTCGCCGCTCGTCGTGTCTCAGTGAGGACCCCGAGCTGTTCTTTCCTGTGTCCTACGAGGGGCCGGGCCGTGAGCAGTACGAGCGCGCCAGGGCGGTGTGCCGCCGGTGCCCGGTGCGCGGACGCTGCCTGGAGTACGCGTTGAGCACCCAGCAGATGTACGGCGTCTGGGGAGGCACCACCCCGGAGGAGCGCAGGGCCACCATGGCCAGGGCGAGACAGCAGGTCAGGTAGCGGCTTTCCGCGTCAACCGGCCATCCGGTCCTCGCCCGGCGTGCCCGCCTCGTCTCGCACGCCCGGCGCGCGGCCCGGCACGTCCGGCTCTCCGGGGCCGCCGTGCTCACCCGATTCGCCTGATTCGCCGGATTCGCCGAGGAGGGCGCGGAAGCGGGTGGCGTTGCGCTGTGAGTTGTCCGCGCAGCAGTTGTTGAAGAGTACGTGGGTGACCTCGGTGCCCTCCGCGAGCTCCCGGACCCTGGCCGCCCAGCGCGCGAGCTCCGCCTCCGAGTACATGTACGCGAAGCGCTCGTCGACGTTCTTGCTGGTCCACTTGTCGGAGTGCCCGTGCAGCCGTACCACGGCCAGGTCGGAGGTCGCGGCCAGGATCGGCGGGATCGACGAGGTGTGCCCCTGGGGCATGTCGACCCCCACGTACGTGAGGCCGTGCCCGGCGAGAAAGGCCAGGGTGTCCTCGCGGTTCTCCTCGCTCATCCAGGTGTGGTTGCGGAACTCGACGCTGACGCGCATCGGCGCGCAGCGCCGGGCGCACTCCAGGATGGAGCGCCTGTTGTCCTCCCCGATCGGGAACCACGGCGGGAACTGGAAGAGCACCGCCCCCAGCTTGCCCGCCTCGTGCAGCGGCTCCAGCGCGTCGAGGAACCGCCGCCAGACCTCGTCGGCGATTTCCGGTGGCACGTGCTTGGGGTAGAGGTTGCGCTCCGGCGGCGCGCCGAGTTCCTCCCGCAGGTCCTTGTGGAGGGCGGCGGGACGGGTGGGGTGCCCGGTCAGCAGGGAGAACGCCTTGACGTCGAAGGTGAAGTCCGCGGGGGTACGGTCGCGCCACGCCTCCGCCGTGCTCCGTGACGGCGGGTGGTAGTAGGTGGAGTCCACCTCGGCGATGGGGAACCTCGTCGCGTAGTAGGCCAGGCGTTTCGCCGGGGTGGAGGCGTCGCCGGGATACCAGCCCGACTCCACCAGGGACCGGTGGGTCCACGAGGCCGTGCCCACAAGGATCCTGCCCATGTTCGCGTCCTCCCTGACACATCCGATGCTCTTGCGCTCCCACCACCCGGCGGGAAGGCGGCGGGGGTCCTCGCGCCGGGTTTCCTACGGCCTTCCGCCGACACCACCGGCCAGCTCGCCCAGGCGCGCGGGGCCCCCGGTGCGCGGTGACAGCGGCGGGGTGTCCATGCCCTCGGCGCTGCGCAGCCCCTCGAACAGCTCCCTCATCGCGTCCACCGCCGTGTGGCGTGGCTGCCAGCCCAGCTCGGCGTGGGCGCGGCCGATGTCCATGATCGGCATCCTGAGCACCAGGTCGACCAGGCCGGGCGGGGCGGGGACCAGCCTCATGTGCCAGGCGGCGGCGACGGTGCTCCTGAGCGTCCAGCCGGAGACGGGCACCAGCCGGGCACCGAGCAGCCCGGCCAGTACCGAGGGCTCGATCACCGGGTCGGCGGCGATGTTGAAGGCGCCCGACACCGGCCGGATGACCGCCAGCCGGTAGGCCTCGCCGACGTCGTCGCTGTGGACCGTCTGGAAGCGGAGTCCGGGGGTGTCGGGCACGAACGGGATCAGGCCCGGCCGTACCAGCCGCTGCGGGACGAACGGCCCGCCGAACAGGCGCCGCTGCCCGACCGCGGCCCCCCGCTTGAAGATGAGGCCCGGCCGCAACCGCACGACCCTGATGTCCCGATGGTCGCGCTCGAACAGGTCGAGCACCCGCTCCACGTAGGCCTTCTCCCGGCCGTAGGCGGCGCCGGGCCAGCCGTGGGCCGGCCAGTCCTCGGTGACCGTCCGGTCCTTGGGCGCGGAGGAGTAGGCGCCCACCGAGGAGGCGTGCACGAGCGCGGAGACACCCGCCCGCGCGGCGGCCTCGAAGACCCTGATGCTGCCCAGGACGTTGTTCCGCCAGGTCGTCACCGGGTCGCGGGTGGGCTGGAACAGCCACGCCAGGTGGACGACCGCGTCGGCCCCCTCCAGGTGTGGCGCCAGGTCGTCACCGGTGACGTCCACGGTCCGCCAGGTGGTCTTGGGCGGGCGCCGGTCCGGCCGCCTGCGGGCCAGGCCCACGATGGATGTGACATCCCGATCGGCCGCGAGGGCGGACACCACGCTCGTGCCCACGTTTCCCGTCGCGCCGACGACCACTACTCGCATGCCTACCGGGTGCCCTGACAAGGCCCGGCGAATCCCTCTCCGCGACTGCTTTGCCGTATGGGGAGGAGATCCGGCCGTATGCGGTCACCGCCTCCGGCCGGTCGGGAACCGGCGTCCGCGCCGCGGCGCCGACTTGCGGAGCGATTCGCTCCGGGCATACCATCCGAACCAATCGGAGCAAATCGCTCCGGTTTCGTTCGCGCGGAGCACCGAGGAGCCGATCGGCATGGAAAGAGAAGTTCACGAGCCTGAGGCCGCCGTCCGGCGGGTCGTCGAGGACGCCCAGAGGTACCAGAACGATCCCGGCCGGTTCATCTCCCTGCACGCGGCCGACACGAGCGTCGTCAACTTCGTGGGACGCCGGGTGCTCGGAAGGGAGGTCCTCCAGCGGGCCATGGAGGCGGCTCTGGAGACGCCGCTGGCGAACGTGATTACGACGGTCGAGGTCGAGGACATCCGCTTCGTCCGTCCCGACGTCGCGATCGTGGCCGGGATCAAGCACGTGTCCGACGAGCGGGAGGCGCCGGTGGGAGACGCCCCCGGCGCGGCCCTGCCCTCGTCGTCGGGACGGATCACCTACGTCGTGGCGAAGGAGCGGGACGCCTGGCGCATCGTCTCCGCCCAGACCACCCCGATCACGGGCTGAGCCCCCGGTCTCTCGCGTTCACGCGGCGCCGGACGCGCGGGACGGGAGATCGCGCCCGCCGCACGCCCGCCGGTCCGGCCGGTTCCCCGGGTCTGCCGCGAGGGGTCAGCGCCGGGGGGACGGCCAGGGGTTGGGGCGGCAGCCGTGCAGGGACTTGGTCTGCTGGAGCATCACCGGCGCCCGCCGGCCGCGTCCCGGGCAGGACACGTGGCCGTGGCCGAGACCGTGGCCGACCTCGTGGCTGATGACGTACTCGCGGTAGGAGGCCACGTCGCGGCCGTAGCCCTCCGCCCCGCTGTTCCAGCGGACCGCGTTGATGACCGCGCGCTCGCCGTTCCAGCAGGAGAGTATGCCGTTGGTCCGCATCGGCAGGCATCGCTTGTTGGCCGTCTCGGGGCTGGTCAGCGAGACCCTGATCTTCACCGGGCCGCGGGCCACCCGCTTGAACCGGTACCCCCAGCCGCGCGGGTCGTTGAGAATCCGGTGCACCTCGGCGGCGAACTCCTCCGCCTCGAACGGCAGGCCCCGCTCGACCTCCACCGCGTACCGGATCACCTTGCCCTTCTTCCCCTTGGGGGGTCCGGCCTCGCCGGGGGCGACGGTGTAGCGGCCCTTGGCCGACCGGGGCACCTTCACCTTCAGCGGCTGCTGCCGGCCGTTGGCGAGCAGGAGGGGCTCCTTGGCCGGTGAAGGGGTCACGGGACCCGAGGAGTTCGCCGGCGCGGCCGTGTCCTGCGGCTGCGGCGGCGGGGTCGGTGTCTCGGGTACCGCCGGTATGCCGGGCGGGGCGGCGTCGGGGGGCGTGGGCCCGTCGGGAACGGGGTCGAGGCGACCGCTCAGCACCGTGGCCCCACCGGCCGTGAACGTGACCGCGATGCTCAGCGCGAGAAGCCACAGAACGGTCTTAGGTTCACGTCTCATTTCGTTCCTGGACATAGACCGTAAACCATATTGCCCCCCGGCGGTAACTGATCAAACCAGGAGAAAATCCATCATAAGACGGCATCGTAGGGGGACTTCGGGGGAGTACGCCAACGGCGGCCGCATGCTGCGGCCGCCGTCGGATCAAGGGGTTCGCGGGCTTGGCTGTGGTGTGCGGTCATATGCCGCGGGGAACCGTGACCGGTGTCGTGGCCCGGCGACGGTCGCGTGGCCTACGAGTGCGGGCAGGTGTCCTGGTACTCGGAGATGTTCAGGTCGACCCGGGGTGCCGGGCACAGGAACTGCTCGTACCGGGTGTCGTCGTCGATGAACCGCTTCATCCACGAGACGCTGTACTTGGCGATCGTCGTGTTGGACACGTTGGGCGCCGTGTGACCGGCGTTGTTGAGCTCCAGGTAGGCCTTCTCGGAGGAGGCCGGGATGCTGTTGTAGAACGGCTTGGCGTGCGAGCTCACCGAGGCGATCGCGTCGTTCTCCGCACCGATGATCAGGGTCGGGACGCGCACGCCCGACCAGCTCTTGGTCGTGTGCCACGGGGTCAGCGGGATGGCCGCCTGCAGCTGCGGCCGGCTGTTGGAGGCCGCCAGCGTGCCGCCGCCGCCCATCGAGTGCCCGGCGACGCCGAGCCTGCTCGCATCGACCCGGTTCGCGACCGAGCTCTCCTGCGTGAGGTAGTCGAGCGCGGCGAGCAGCTGCCGTCCCCGGCTGGCGGGCTGGTCGGAGCGGGTGAGGGTGTCGATGTTGAAGACCACGAAGCCGTGGGAGGCCAGCCGCGAGGCGAGCCAGGCCATGGTGGACCTGCTCGCGGTGTAGCCGGGGGCGATGGCGACCCCGCCGAACGTCCCCTCCGCGGTGGACGTCGGGTAGTAGATCGTCCCTCCGCCGAAGCCGGTAACCCGGAGCGAGGAGACGGTGGTCTCCGAGATCGCGAACGGTCCCCTGGACGCCTCGATGAGGGAGACGGTCGGGTCGGGGCCGCGGTCGTAGGGGCCCGCGGAGGTGGCCTGCGCGGCGGGCGCCGCGACGGCCTGCGCGGCGGGCGCGAGGGTCCCGCCGGTGCCGAGCAGAGCGAGTGCGAGGGTCAGCGCGGCGACCGTCGTCGCCCGGCGAGAACGCCTGGACGCGGGGGTCTGGGGGGTGGTGCCGTACGGCTGCACGTTGCTGTACTCCGTTCCTGTGGGGGGAACCACGGCGATACGGCGGTCGGCGTTGACGGCCGTTCGTCGCGCATCGGCCCGCCACCGGGAACGGCGGCGGTACGGTCAGCGTCACCGGGGTGACCCCTCGGGTTTCTGACAGTCGACACTTTCTCGTTGTCAGCCTCGGAGTGCATCGGTGAAATCACCCGTACTCCACCGCACTGGTGAACGCCGGTGAATAGGGGCATCAACCGGCGGATCAGGACATCAACCGCACCAGTTCCACCCGCGAGCGGATGTCGAGTTTGGCGAAGATGTTCCTGAGGTGGTGCTCGACGGTCCTCGGGCTCAGGAAGAGCCGGGCCGCCACCTCCCGGTTGGTGGCGCCGTCCGCGACGATGCGCGCGATCTGGTACTGCTGCGCGGTGAGCTTCTCCGTGGCCTTCGGGCGGTGCGACCGGACGGCCTCTCCCGCCCCGCGCAGCTCGGTGCGGGCCTGCTCGGCCCAGAGCCGCGCGCCGGAGCGCTCGAATGTCTCCAGCGCGCTGTGCAGGTGCTCCCTGGCCGCGCCGGGACGCCGGTTCCTGCGCAGCGCGCTGCCGAAGAGCAGCTGGGTGCGGGCCGTCTCGAACTCGGAGAAACCCTGGTGGTGCAGGTCGAGCGCGGCCCTGAAGTACTCCTCGGCGTCACCGGGGGCGGCCAGCAGCGCGTGGCAGCGCGTGGCCAGCGCGCGCCGGTCGGGACTGCGGGTGCTGCCCACCCAGCGGTCGAGCACCCGCAGCGCCTCCCCGGCCCGTTCCCGGTCACCCGTGCGCGCGACGGCCTCGACGAACAGGGGGGTCGACATGACCCGCACAACGAGGTGGCCGCTGGGCCCGTCCGCCCTGGCCGTGGCCTGCAGCCGCTTGGCGGCGTCGGCATGGCGGCCCGCCGCGAGGTCGAGGTGGGCCAGCGCCCAGTTGCCGAGCGCGCCCGCCACGCACACGCCGTGGGCGTCCGCCAGCTCGATGGCGCTCGCCGCCCTGATCGCGCACGTCTCCTCGTCCCCCTCGACGGCCGCGGTGAGGGCCAGCCACCCCAGGTGCTGGCCCGCGCTGTTGGGCCGCCCGCGATCCTGGGCCAGCCTGAGCCCCTCGATGGCGCTGGCGGTGATGGAGGCGTACCGGCCCATCCAGAGCTCGGCATGGATCATGAACTCCAGGACCTGCGGCACCGTGGAGACCGCCCCGAGGGCCCGCGCCGTCTCCACCGCCCGGCCGCACAGCCTCATCGCCTGCGCGTCGTCGCCGAGCAGCAGGCTGGCCACGCCCGCCCACACCAGCACCGAGGGGGTGCGCACCGAGGGGGCGAGCTCCAGCACCCGGCGGAGCGGATCGGCCGCCTCGCGGTGACGGCCGTCGAAGGTGGCCGCCGTACCGGCCAGATACTCGAACATCAGCTGGGTGGCCGCCGGGTCGTCCGGGCGGCGCAGCGTGGCGGCCCACCGCGCGATGTCCAGATAGCGAAGGTTGTCGCCGGCCAGGTAGCTCGCCTCGCCCGCGCGGATGAGCACCCGCACGGCCTGTCCCCGGTCCCTGTCCAGCAGCGACTCGGCCGCCGCCATCAGGTCGTCCCCGGCACTGCCGGTCTTGCCGCTGCGCAACGCCAGGCTGCCGCGGATGAGCTCGGCCTGGCTCCGTACCTCCTCGGAGATCGTCAGCGACTGCAGGCGGGTGAGCAGCGACCGGGCGCGCCGGGGCAGGCCCGCGCGCCACGCGCGGTTGGCGGCGGCGGCCAGGCGCGCGGCCTTGAGGTCGCCGTGCTCGGTCAGCTCGGCCGCCCGCTCGAAGGCCAGGAAGGTCGCGGGGTGGCCGCCGTGGAAGCTCTCGGCCGCCGAGGCGGCCGAGGCCAGCTCGTCGGCCAGGGACTCGGCGGGGCCGTCCATCGCGGCGGCCCGGTGCCAGGCCCGCCGCAGTCGCTGGTGGTCGTGGCGCAGCACGCCCGCGAGCAGGCGGTGCGCGGCGCGGCGGCGGGCGAGAGAGGCGCCGGCGTAGACCACCGTCCGCATCGCCGGCTCGCGGAAGTCGTAGCGGTCACCGTCTCCGTCACCGTCGGCGCCGGGGACATGGACGATCACCCCCGCCCGCTCCGCCGGTTCCAGCGCGGTCAGCGCGCACTCCGGCTCCACGGCGCCGACCAGGTTGACCGTCTCCAGATCCGGATCCGCCGCGAGCAGCAGGAGCATGTCCGCGGTATCGCGAGGCAGCCGCGCCAGCCGGTCGGCGTACGCGCGCCAGAGCCGCCCGCTCCTCGGCAGGGTCGCCGGCGGGGCGGCGGCGCCGGAGATCTGCTCGGGGCTCAGCGACCCGGCGAGCTCTTCGAGCGCCAGCGGGTTGCCGCGGGCGATCTCCAGCAGTGACGCCCGTACGTCGTCGGCCATCCCCGGCACCAGGTCGTCGGCCAGCCGCCTGGCCGGCTCCTCGCCCAAGGCTCCCAGCTCGAGCACCGGTATGTCGTCGGGGGCGAAGGTGTCGTCGTCGGCCCCGAACAGCAGCACGACCGGTTCCCCCGCCAGTCGTCTGGCCGCGAAGAAGAGCGCCTCGCGGCTGGGCGCATCGAGGTGGTGGACGTCGTCGACGCAGGCCAGGACCGGGCCACCGGCGGCCAGCAGGAGGTTGAGCACCGCCGCGGGAAGCGCCAGCCCGCCGTCCGCCGTGCCCAGTTCCAGTGCCCGCCTCAGCGCCTCGGCCTGTGCCGGGGGGAGCGCGGGCAGCCGGTCGGCGACCGGCCGGAGCAGTCCGTGCAGCCCGGCGTACGGCAGGTGCGACTCGGCCTCGGTGCCACGCGCCCTGAGCACGACGAAGCCCCGGACGTTCCCGGTGTCGCCGATGCCGCCGGTGTCGCTCGCGTGGTCCGCCGCCAGGTCGAGCATCGCGGTCTTTCCTGTTCCCCGTGCCCCCCGCAGGATCGCCGCGCCCCCGCGGCCGCCGCGGGCGGCGTCGAGTAATCGCAGCAGCGCGTCCCGCTCCGTGTCGCGGCCGTGCAGCGCCGGTGACCGGGTGGCGGCGGAGGGGGAGGGCATGCCCCAGTGTTACGCGCGTGTGTCGTGCCTGGAAAGAGCGGGTGGCGGGGTTCTCCGCCGACCTCCGCTGGCCTGCGCCGGTGTACCGGCGGCCTCGGGAAGACCGGTGATTTCACCGATGCGCGCCGAGGGGGAGCGCGGTCGGACATCGAGCGGTCGGAGGGGGAGCGCGGTCGGACATCGAGCGGTCGAAGGGGGCGGAGACAGGGATACGGGGCGCAAGCGCCCGGGGTTGAGGGAGCCGGGGGAGAGGGCGGAGGTGGAGGGCGGGTGAGAAGGAGGGCTGGGCCGGAGAGGGAGGTTCCGGCCCGGCCGTAGGGGGGACCGGGGTGCTCACCGGCCCGAAATGATCACCTTTCTGGCCTCTCCCGGATCGTCGGCGGCCAGCGCGAGCCGGGCGTTGTCATGGCACCGCTCCAGGGAATGGGCGGCGAGACTCTCCCGTACCGCGGGAATTCCGGGCGCGGACATCGACAGGCTGGTGACGCCCAGCCCGACCAGGACGGTCGCCAGGAGCGGGTCGGCCGCCGCCTCGCCGCACACTCCGACGGGTTTGCCCGCCGCCCGCCCGGCCGCCGCGCAGTCGGCGATCAGCTGGAGCAGCGCGGCCTGCCAGGGGTCGAGCAGGTCGGCCAGTTCCCCGTGCTGCCGGTCGGAGGCGAAGGTGTACTGGCTCAGGTCGTTGGTGCCGATGCTCAGGAAGTCGAGCTCCTTCAGCAGGCGCCCGGCGCGCAGCGCGGCGGCGGGCACCTCCACCATCGCCCCGACGCGCGCGATCCCCCGGGCGCGGGCCCGTCCGGCGAAGTCGGCCGCCTCGCCCGCCGTCGTCACCATGGGCGCCATCACCCACGGCTCGGCCCCGCTCGCGCGAGCCGCCTCGGCGATGGCGTCGAGCTGGGTGTCGAGCACCTCGGGCCTGACCCGGGAGACCCGCAGTCCCCGTACGCCCAGCGCGGGGTTGGTCTCCTCGGCCAGCCCGAGGAACGGCAGCGGCTTGTCCGTGCCCGCGTCGAGGGTACGGACCACGACGTGCCCGCCGGGGGCGGCGCGGAAGACCGCGGCGTAGGCGGCCACCTGCTCCTCGTAGCCCGGCTCCTCGCGCCGGTCCAGGAAGAGGAACTCGGTGCGGAACAGCCCCACCCCCTCGGCGTCCACTCCCTCGGCCCCCTCCGCCGAGGGAACGCGACCCGAAGGGGTGAGGTCGGCCGCGGAACCGATGTTGAGCAGCAGTTTGACCGGATGGCCGTCGGAGGTCCGGCCGGGGCCACGGCTGGTGCCCGTCCGGCGGCGGTCGTCCTCGGCCCGGCGCTGGATCTCGGTGGCGGCCTCCTCGCCGATGCCGACCTCCACCTCGCCCCGCAGGCCGTCGACCGACACCCACGTCCCCTCGCCGATGTCGTCCGCTCCCCGGCAGGCGACCACGGCGGGCAGGCCGCGGGCACGGGCCAGGATGGCGGTGTGGCTGGTCGGGCCGCCCTTCTCGGTGACGAGGGCGAGGACGGATCCGGGATCGAGGTTCACCGTGTCGGCGGGGGACAGGTCCCCGGCGACCAGGACGAACGGGTGGCCGGGGTCGGGCACCCCCGGGACGGGCAGGCCCAGCACCGCCGCCACGGCCCGGTTGCGGATGTCGTCGAGGTCCGCGGCGCGCTCGGCGAAGTAGCCGCCCGCCGCCAGCAGCGCGCGCCGGTGGTGGGCGCAGGCCTCGTCGATGGCGTGCGCCGCGTTCTTGCCCGACCTGACGCTCGTCTCCACGGACTCGTGCAGGCTGGGGTCGTCGGCGATGAAGGACTGCGCCTCCAGGATCGCCTTGGCGTCGGCGCCGGACGCCTTCTCCGCCCGTGCCGCCAGCTCGGAGACCGTGGCCCGCAGCGCGTCCATCGCCCGGCTGAGCTCGGCGCCGGCGTCTTCGACGGGGGTGGGGGCCGGCAGCTCCGGCGGGCCCGCCATCCGGCAGACCCGTCCGGCGGCCCGGCCCGAGCTCACGCCCAGGCCCCTGAGCGTCTCAGCCACGGGTGGTCTCTTCGGCGTCGAGGTCGCGGGCGAGCAGTTCGGCGAGGGAGTCGAGCGCCTCGTCGGCCCCCGGCCCCTCCGCCTCGATCGTGACCTCCGTGCCGTGGGTGGCGCCCAGGGCCAGCACGGCGAGCATGCTGTTGGCCGGTACGGGCTTGCCGTCCCCGACGCGGATGCGGACGGGCATCCCCTGCTTGGCCGCGGCCTGCACGAAGATCTTCGCGGGCCGGGCGTGAAGGCCCGTGCTTGAGGCGACGACCACTGTCCTCTCCGGCATCTCCGGTTCTCCTTCTGCGCGTTCTGCACGTTTTTGTGAGCGGTGGTGAGCCTGGCGGTCCTCGGTGGGCCGCGCGGGCCCTGCGGGGGTCTGCGCGGTCTTGTGCTGGTCCTGCGGGGGCCTGCGCGGAGCGGCGGTCGCATGGTCGGTCCTGTACCGGGCCTGCGTGGTCCTTGCGTGGTCCTGCGTGGCCTTGTGCGGGCCCGCGTGGTTCTGCGCGGGCCTGTGCCGGGCACTCCCGGGACCCTTCCGCCGGGCCCAGCGGAAGGGGGCGGGGACCGGGGCCGGTCAGGGTTCGATGGTCACCTTGATGGCCTCGCCCCTGCTGACGATGTCGATCCCTTCCAGGACCTCCGCGAGCGGCAGCCGGTGCGTGATCAGGTCGGCGACCGGTACCGAGCCGTCGGCGATCAACCGCAGGGCGCGGGCGTTGTGCGCCGGGCTGGACCCGTTGGCGCCGACGATGGTCAGCTCCCGGTAGTGGACCAGGTTGGAGTCGCACCGGATGATCGGGTTGTCCTTGGGCAGGCCGCCGAAGAAACTGATCCGTCCCTGGCGGGCCGCCATCCGCAGCGCCTGCTCCTGGGCGGCACCGGAGGCCGCGGCGGTGATGACGACGTCGGCCCCCCTGCCGTCGGTCAGCTTGAGCACCTGCTCGACGACGTCCTCGCCGTGGACGACCGCGTCCGGGTGGACCAGCCTGGCGGCCATCTCCAGCCGCGCGGCGTTGATGTCGACGAGGAAGACCCGCGCCGCGCCCCGCGCCCGTGCCAGCCGCACGTGCAGGCAGCCGATCGGGCCCGAGCCCATGATCACCACGTCGTCGCCCTCGCCCACGCGGGCCAGCTCCTGGCCGTTGAGCACGCAGGCCAGCGGCTCGGCCACCGACGCCTCGGCGAAACCGATCTCGTCCGGGACGCGGTTGACGCCGTCGACCGCGAGCACCTTCGCCGGGATGATCATGTACTCGGCGAAGCCGCCGTCGTAGTGGTAGCCCATCGACTCCTGGTTCGGGCAGACGGTCATCCGGCCCCTGCGGCACTCCTCGCACGTCCCGCAGGGAATCGCGGCGATCACCTGCACCCGGTCGCCCGGGGCCCACCCGCCCGCGTCGACGGCCTCGACCACCTCACCGGCGATCTCGTGCCCCATGACCCTGGGCGGCCTGATGTGGTGGTGGCCGTGCTTGAGGATCTTCGCGTCGGTGCCGCAGGTCGAGCAGTTGCGTACGCGTATCTTGATCTCGCCTGGCCCGGTGACGGGTTCCGGCGCCTCCTCGACGCGGATGTCGCCAGGGGCGTAGAAACGGGCGACCTTCACTATGTCTCGTCCTCTTCGTTCGGTTGCAACAGCCGGACCACCTCGGCGACCTCCGTCGCCTCGCGAAGGGCCCTGGCCTGGTCGGGATCCATCAGGATCTGGGCGAGTTCGGCGAGCAGCCGTACGTGGCCGTCGCCCTTGGCGGCGATGCCGATGCACACCGTCACCTGGTCGCCGTCCCAGTCGACGCCGCCGGGAAAGCGCACGACGCTGATGGCGTCGTACCGGACGGCGTCCTTGGCGGCCAGGGTGCCGTGCGGGATGGCGACCCCCTCGCCGACGTAGGTGGAGATCGAGCGCTCCCGTTCGAGCATGGTGTCGATGTAGGCGCTCTCCACCGCCCCGACGGCGAGCAGGGCCTCCCCGCACTGCCGGATCGCGTCGTCGCGGTCGGCGGCCGAGGCCGCCAGCCGGATGGCGCGCGGGTCCAGCGGCAGCGGCGCCGTCTCAGGCATTGACGGTGCCGCCGTTCTTGATCGTGCTGACCAGCTTGGTCACCGCCGGGTCCCCGATGAAGACCTGGAACGAGACCAGCACCTTGTCCGGGGCCCCGGCCTTGGCCCGGTTCGCCAGGCCGGCGTGGCAGACCACCACGTCGGCGTCGGCGGGGATCGAGTTGACCGGGGTGTGCTCCACCTGAACGTTGTGGGCCTTCAGCTGCTTGCGGAGCTGGCTGGCGAGCATGACGCTGCTGCCCATGCCCGCGTCGCAGGCGACGACGATCTTGTGGATGTCCTTGCTCTCAATGCTGGGCATCGGTCAGGCCTCCTTGACGGTGGGTGTGGTCGGCGATTCCTCGGTGGTCTCCTCAGGGGTCTCCTCGGTCTCGTCCTTACCCCTGCCGAAGCCGAGGAGCGCCGCCGCGACGGCGAAGGAGACGAGGGTCGCGGCGAGGACGCCGGCGAGGGTGCCGAACCATCCGCCCCTGGGCGTCACCGCGAGGAAGGCGAAGATGCTGCCGGGCGACGGTGTGGCCACCAGCCCGGCCCCGGTCACGATGAAGACCAGGACGCCCGTGGCTCCACCGGCGATGACCGCGAGGATCAGGCGGGGCTTCATGAGCACGTACGGGAAGTAGATCTCGTGGATGCCGCCGAAGAACTGGATGATGATCGCGGCGGGGGTGCTGGGGCGCAGCGCGCGGGGGCCGAAGAACATGAAGGCCAGGAGCAGGCCGAGCCCGGGGCCGGGGTTCGACTCCAGCATGAACAGGATCGACTTGCCCTGCTCGGCCGCCTGCGCCACGCCCAGCGGGCCCATCACGCCGTGGTTGATGGCGTTGTTGAGGAAGAGCACCTTGGCGGGCTCGATGACGACCGAGGCCAGCGGCAGCAGGTTGTTGCCGATCAGCCAGGCGACCGCGTCGCTCGCGACGTCGGTGACCGCGGCGACGATGGGGCCGACGGCCTTGAGTCCCACCAGGGCCATGGCGCCGCCGATGATGCCGGCGCTGAAGTTGTCCACCAGCATCTCGAAGCCGGACTTGACGCGGTCGGCGACGAGCCCGTCGAACAGCTTCAGGAGGTACGCGGTCAGCGGCCCTATGACCATCGCGCCGAGGAACATCGGGCTGTCGGCGCCGGCGACGACGCCCATCGTGGCGACGGCGCCGACCACGGCGCCGCGCTGGCCGTGGACCATCCGCCCGCCGGTGTAGCCGATCAGGATGGGCAGCAGCACCTTGACGATCGGATCCACCAGGACGGCGAATTCCTTGTTGGGCAGCCAGCCGGTGGGGATGAACAGAGCGGTGATCAGGCCCCAGGCGATGAACGCGCCGATGTTCGGCATGATCATCCCGGCGAGATATCCGCCGAAACGCTGGATGTTCGCTCTCGCCCCGGTTCCTGTGACAGTTGGGGTGTACTCGCTCATATGATTCTGCTCCTTCCGGGGTGACCGGCGGCTGAGCCGGCCTGGGGGGTGGATCCGTTCCGCTGTCAGCCCCCGGACCGCAGCGGCAGGGAAGGATCGGCTCCGGTGACGCGGACGTCGTCGCGCCGGATGTGGTGGGGGGAGGGCATCCGGCTTCCCGGCAGCCCGACCGCGGCGGTGGCCCAGGCCAGCGCCTCGACCAGCGCGCTCTCGCCTCGCGCCCCACCGGCGAGAAACCCGGCGAGCATGGCGTCGCCGGCGCCGACGGTGCTGCGCGGTTCGGCCACCGGGCACTGGCCGTGCCAGATCCGGTCGTCCTGCAGGAGGATCGCGCCGTCGGGGCCCAGGCTGGCCAGGACGGTGCCCGCGCCTCGAGCCCGCAGCTTCTCCGCGGCCTTGATGGCGTCTCCCAGTGACGAGATGACGATTCCGGTGGCCTCGCCCAGCTCCTCCCGGTTGGGCTTGACCAGGGCGGGGGCCTCGGCGAGCGTCGCGACGAGCGCGAGGCCGCTGGTGTCGACCGCGACGTTGATGCCCGCCTCGCTGAACCGCTCGCACAGGCGGGCGTAGACGTCGGCGGGCACCTCGGGCGGGAGGCTGCCCGAGGCGACCACCCAGTCCGCGGAGCTGGCCGCGCTGAGCACCGCCTCGGCGATGGTGTCGAGCTCGGCCGGCGACAGGGCCGTTCCCGGCTCATTGATCTTGGTGACCGTGCCGTCGGGCTCGGCCAGCGCGACGTTGGACCGGGTGGTCCCGGAGACGGGAACAGTGATCATCTCGATGCCCTCGGCCGAGAGCAGGCTCACCAGCTGCCGTCCCTCGTCGCCGCCGAAGGGGACGACCGCGCACGAGCGGACCTGGTTGGCCAGCAGCGCCCGGGAGACGTTGACGCCCTTGCCGCCGGGGTCGAGGTGGGCGGCGGCGGCGCGGATGACGGCCCCGCGGGTCAGCGACCCGATCTCGATCGTACGGTCCAGGCTGGGGTTGAGGGTCAGGGTGACGATCATGCCGGGACCGCCTCGGTCGTACGGTCACGGCGAGGTCCGAGGCGCGCGGGGGCGGTCATCCGGACCGCCTCGCTCGTGCGGTCCGCGGGGGCCGAGGGGGTCGAGGGGGAGGGGAGGATCACGCCCGGACCACCTCCGGGCCGGCGGCGGCCAGCTCGGCCGCGACGCCGGTGTCGAGCCCGGTGTCACTGATCACCACGTCGATCTCCTGGATCGAGGCGAAGCGCGCCAGGTAGGTGTTGGCGAACTTGGTGTGGTCGGCGAGCAGCACGCACCGCTGCGCAGCGCCGATCATCGCCCGCTTGATGGCGGCCTCGGCCGGGTCGGGCGTCGTCAGCCCCTTGGCCACCGAGCACCCGTTGGTCGCCATGAACGCCACGTCCACGTGCAGGTCGGCGAGGGGGCGCAGCGCCCAGTCGTCGACGGTGGCCAGGGTCCGCCCGCGCACCCGCCCGCCCAGCATGATCACCGTCAGGTTGAGGCGGGTGGCCATCGCCGTCGCCAGCGGCGGGGAGTTCACGATCACGGTCAGCTCCCGGTCGACCGGCAGCGCCTGTACCAGCCTGCTGGTCGTCGAGCCGGCGTCGATGATGATCGCGCCGTCCTCGGGGAGCTCGGCGAGCGCGGCCTTGGCGATGCGCTCCTTCTCCGCGATCATCACCTCGTCGCGGGCGGCCAGCTCGGGTTCGAACCCCAGCCGCTCGACCGGGATCGCGCCGCCGTGCACGCGCCGCAGCATCCCGGAGCGCTCCAGCGCGGTCAGGTCGCGGCGGATGGTCTCCGTGGTGACGGCGAACTCCTCCGCCAGCGTCACCACATCCACCCGTCCGACGCTCCGCGCCCGGCGCAGGATCTCCTGTTGCCGTTCCTCGGCGTACATGCTGTTGATTCACCACCGTTTCAGTGTTGTTTCACCTTTATTTACACCCGAATCTGTTGGAAGGTCAATGGGTTGACTTCCCTTCAAACCAGCATGAACATGAAAAACCCCCAGGTACTTGCCTGGGGGCGCGAGGGAGGGCGGGGGGAGACCCGCGGTTGGCCTGAATTTTGGAATGCGTGGGAATTCCTGTGACACCGGGCACGGGGATCCGGAGTTCCTCCGGCACGGAGGGGCGCGAGGTCCCCCGGTGAAGAACGGCGGGGAGTCCGGGGCTCTCCCCGGAGGGGGTTCCGGGGTTCGTCGCGGGGGGTCTCAGCCCGGGAACGGAGGGCGTTTCGGGGTTCGTCGCGGGGGGCCTCAGCCGGGGAACGAAGGGGGTTCCGGGGTTCGTCGCGCGGGGTCTCAGCCGGGGAACGAGATGTGGGCGGGCGGGACGTGGGCGGCCAGCCAGACGCCGTTGGCGCTGACCCGGAACTCGTGACCCGCCCGGTACATCTCCCCCGAGCGGACGACCAGCACGACCGGCCTGCCCCGGCGCGCGCCCACGCGGGTCGCGGTCTCCCTGTCGGGGGACAGGTGCACGGCGTGCCGGCTCATCGGCCGCAGACCCTCCTCCCGGATGGCGTCCACGGACGAGCCCACCGTCCCGTGGAACAGGGTCTCGGGCGGCTCGACCGGGGGAAGGCCCAGGTCGACCTCGATCGTGTGGCCCTGGCTGGCGCGGATCCGGTCGCCCTCGACGGCGAAGCGCCGCTTGTCGTTGCCCGCGACCACCTGCGCGAGCTCGTCACGGGTGATCGCGAAGCCGTGCCGCGCGGCGGCGGCCAGCAGGGCGTCGATGTCCGTCCAGCCCTGCGGGCCGAGGACCAGCCCGATGCGCTCGGGCTGGTGCCTGAGGTGTTTGGAGAGATATTTGGAGACTCGAACGAGCCGTTTGTCGTCCATGGGACACCAGGATCCTGACTCGCGCCGCCGTTTTCCACCGGATTCGCGCCCGGCGCTCCGGCCGGGCCGCGTGTCCGGAGCCTTCGCGTCCTTCGCGGGACAGCCTCCGGGGCCGGTAAGGAACGGGCTCAGCCGTCGGCGGCCCAGCCGTGGGTGCGTTTGAGTACGGCGGCCACCCGGGCGAAGTTCGCGCCGTCGAGGACGGCCCCCTCGCGCCGGATGTCGTCCTCGTCGAGGGCGAAGATCCGGTCCAGGCGCAGGTAGGAGACCCGGTTCTCCCGGTCCCACGGGCCGGGGCCGATCTCCAGCCAGTCACCGGGGTCGCCGCCGCCACCCCGGCTGGACAGCATCAGCGCGAGCAGCCTGCGCCCGTGGCGGCCCACGACCAGCAGTGGTCTGTCCTTGCCGCGGTCCGGATCCTCCTCGTAGGGGACCCAGGCCCAGACGATCTCGCCGGGGTCGGCGAGCCCGTCGAGATCGGGGGAGTAGTTAAGGGTCGCGGCTCGGTCGACGCGGTAGACCTCGCTGACCGCGCCTCGAGCCGGTCGGGGGTCCTCGCCAAGATCACGCACGCGCACAGCCTATTGCAGGCCCCCGGTGCCGACCAAGGGGGCGGCGGAAGGGAGGCGGCGGAAAGGAGGCGCACCGCCCGCTGGCCGGAGGGCCAGCAGGGCGGCCGAGGTTCGGGCGGGCAGGTGCCCCGGATCCGGAACCTGGTTCGGAGACGGCTCAGCCGCCGCTCTTGCGGCGGAAGGAACGCTTGGCCGCAGCCGGGCCGTGAGCACCGTGGATCTTCGAGGAGTTCTTCCCCTTGCCCCCGGCACCCGCGTCCGCCTGAGCGAGCTTCTTGCGCTCCAGGGCCTCGCGGAACTTGCGCTTCAGCTCGTCGTCGGAGCTTTCGGAACCTTCGGGCTCCGGTGTGACGTCAGACATTACAGACCTCCTGATCTATCGGGCGGTCCAACCCCGACCAACAGGATCATCATCCTCTCATCTGGACCCTTCCGGCGTGCAGGCCCCCCGCTTCGGCTCTGAGAGGAAGGGCCTCGGCTCCGAGGGGAGAGGGGGCGGACACGGCGCGTAGCGCGGTGTGCGCCGACGCTCCGGCCGACGTACGCGTCAGTGCATGCCCAGGGCCATCATCAGCAGCAGGCCGGCCAGGTGGCCGACGACCACGAAGACGATCACGAAGACGAAGACGAACTTCGCCGGGCCGTGCTCGAAGTGCCGGCCCTCCTTGAGGGTGGGGCGCCTGGCCTGGCGCTCGGCGATCCGCTCCTCGATCGGCTTGCTGTGAAACATAGGCATCCTTTGCTCGCCGACAATTGGGGCGATAATGGTTTGTGTACTAATTATCGTACTATGTCGGTTGGAGGCATGCGTGAGTGACATGGCTGATCCCCTGAGCCTGGACCGGCAGGTGTGCTTCGCCCTGGCGATCGCCTCGCGCAACGTCATCGGGCTCTACCGGCCACTGCTGGAGCCGATGGGGCTCACCCACCCCCAGTATCTGGTCATGCTCGCCCTCTGGGACCGGGCACCGCTGTCGGTCAAGGAGCTGAGCAAGCTACTGCGACTCGACCCCGGTACGCTGTCCCCGCTGCTGAAGCGTCTTGAGGCCGTCGGTTACATCCGGAGGCGGCGTGACAGCCAGGACCAGCGTGTCCTGGCCGTCTCGCTCACACCGGAGGGCCGCGGGCTGCGGGACGAGGCGGAGAAGGTTCCGCCGGCGATCGTCAAGCGCCTGGGTATGAACCTGGAGGAGCTCCAGGAGCTCCACCGGTCGCTGACACGGGTGATCGCCGCGGCGGACGGCGCGCATCACTGATTCGCGGAGAATCAGAGGACAGGGAGAGGAAAGTCTCATGGCTGGAAGTCACGGGGGAAGCCCCAAGTCTTGGCTCGCGGTGATCGTCATCCTGCTGGGGTTCACCGTGGGGGGCGTCGCCCTGTGCCTCGGCCCCAACTGGACGTTCTTCTGGGTGGGGGCCGGGATCGTCGCGATCGGCGGCGTGATCGCCCTGATGGTCGACATCTTCTCGGACGTCATCATCGACGCCCCCCGCGTGCCGATGGACCAGGGCAACAGCTGATCACGCCTCCTGCAGCGCCTCTTCGACGGAGCCGAAGACCTCGAAGGAGGGGCGCAGGCCGGTGATGGCGAGGATCCGCTCCAGGGTGCCGTGCACGCCGACGAGGGCCAGCCGGATGCCCAGGGTGCGGCTCTGCCGGAGCGCCAGGATCAGCTCGGCGACCCCGGTGGAGTCGCAGAAGGTGAGGCCCGTGACGTCGGCCACGACCGCGGAGGGCGGGCCGGTGGCCCACGCCTTGTCCATCTCCACGCGCAGGGCGGGGGAGTGCCGGTAGTCGAGCTCTCCGAGCGCCCGGACGACGAACACCGTCCCGATCAGGCTCGACGAGACCGTGAAGAAGGCCATGCTGTACTCCTTTGCCCGCGGGTGACAGGGCGGGCTGCCTTTTTCCTACCAGTTCCGGGTCCACCGTGCCCAGGCGAGGCTCAAATGATCCGGTAGAGCAGTTCGGGCCGTCCGAGTCCACCGTACTGGGGCACCCGATGTGTGATCCCGCTCTCCGTCAAATGCTCAAGGTAGCGGCGGGCGGTCACCCGGGAGACGCCGATCGCCGACCCGGCGGTCTGGGCCGACAGGCCGCCGGGGGCCCTGCGCAGCTCCGCCAGTACGGCGTCGAGGGTGGCCTGCGTCATCCCCTTCGGCAGGGAACTGTGCGCCGGCCCCCGCAGCGCCGCCAGCGCGCGGTCCACCTCGCCCTGGCCGCTCGCCTCCCCCACGCCCTCCACCGACGACCGGAACTCGGCGTAGCGGGTGAGCTTCTCGTTCAGCGAGGCGAAGGTGAACGGTTTGAGCAGATACTGGGCCACGCCGACGGAGACCGCCGACCTGACCACCGACAGGTCCCGCGCCGAGGTGACCGCGATGACGTCCGACATCACGCCCGCCGCCCGCAGCGCCCGGCACACCTCCAGCCCGTGCATGTCCGGCAGGTAGAGGTCGAGCAGGATCAGATCGACGGGGTGCCGCCGCAGGAAGCGCAGCGCGTCGCCGCCGGACCTGACCACCCCCTCCACCCGGAAGCCGGGCACCCGCTCCACGAAGACCCGGTTCGCCTCGGCGGTGATCTCCTCGTCCTCGACGACCAGTACCGAGATCATAAGGTGCCCTTCCCCCGCAGCGGCAGCCGTACGGTGAACATCGCGCCCGTCCCGCTCTCCGCCGGACGTCCGGCACGCTCCTCGCCCGCGACCGCGCGAGCGGCGCCTGCGGCCGGGCCCGGCTCGAACGCCCGCGCCACCTCACCCCGGCCGACCTCCACGCCCCGGCCCGCTTCCATGGTGACACCCTCCTCGGCCACCTGATCCGGCCCGACCGCCCCGCCCACCTCGATCGTCCCGCCCATGCGGCGGACCGCCTGGCCGACCATCGCCAGGCCGAGGCCGCGGCCGTCGCCCTTGGTGGTCCATCCCCGCCGGAAGGCCTCGGCCGCCGTCGCCGGGTCGAGGCCCGGTCCGTTGTCCGCCACGCTGATCACGAAGGTCGTCTCGTCGGCGCGCAGCCGCACCTCCACCCGTGCGGGCCGGGGACCCGACATGGCCGCGTCCGCCGCGTTGTCTATCAGGTTGCCGACGATCGTGACCAGGTCGCGGGTGTCCAGGCCGAGGTCGTCGAGCTCGCTGTCCGGGGTGATCGCCAGCTCCACCCCTCGCTCCCCGGCCTCGGCGCTCTTGCCCAGCAGCAGCGCGGCGAGCACGGGTTCGCGTACGGCGCCCACCACCCGGTCGGTGAGCTGCTGCGCGGCCTTGATCTCCTCGGTCGCGAACGCCACCGCCTGCTCGGCGCGGCCCAGCTCGACGAGGGTGATGACCGTGTGCAGCCGGTTGGCCGACTCGTGCGCGGCGGCCCGCAGGGAGTCGGCGAAGCCGCGTTCGGCGCTGAGCTGCCCGGTCAGGGACTGCAGCTCCGTGTGGTCGCGGAGGGTGACCACGGTGCCGAGCGAGCGGTTGCCGGAGCGGACCACCGCCACGTTCACCACCAGCGTCCGCTCCCCGGTCATGTGGATCTCGTCGGTACGGTTCTCGCCCGCCGAGAGCCGCTCGCTCAGGGAGGAGGGGAGGCCCAGGCGGCTGACGTGCCTGCCGTTCACCTCGCCCGCCAGGCCCAGGAATTCCCTGGCGCCGTCGTTGCAGAGCGTCACCGTGCCCGCGTTGTCGACGAGCAACAGCCCCTCCCGTACGGCGTGCAGGATCGCGTCGTGGTACTCGTACATCCGGCTCAGCTCGGCGGGGCCCATCCCGTGCGTCTGACGGCGCAGCCGGGCCCCGACCAGATAGGTGCCCACCCCGCCGACGGACAGGCCGAGCAGGCCGATCAGCACGGCGCCGGTGATCTGCCCGCGGAGCCTGACGCTGATCTTGCTGATGGTGATGCCCGCACTGACCAGGGCCTTCACCTCGCCGCGGGAGTCGCGGACCGGGGCGACGGCACGAACCGAGGGGCCGAGCGTGCCGGTGTAGGTCTCGGTGAAGATCTGCCCCGCCAGGGCGGGCGCGGTGTTGCCGAGGAACCGGTGGCCGATCTGGGCGGGGTTGGGGTGCGTGTAGCGCACGCCGTCAAGGCTCATGATCGTGACGAAGTCGACCCCCGTCTCCCGCCTCACCCGCTCCGCGTACGGCTGCAGGGTCTTGGAGTCGCCCAGGGAGGCGAGGACCGAGGGGGAGTCGGCCACGCTGACGGTCACCGCCCTGGCGGTGCCGACGGCCTCCTCGACGAGCAGGTCACGCATCTGCAGGAAGGCCAGCAGGGCACCACCGGTCACGGTGACGCCCACGACGACGATCTGGAGCGCCAGCATCTGTCTGGCCAGGCTCCAGTCGCGTATACGTCTGGGAAGTTTCCGCAAGTTCACGAACGAAATGTACGCAATGGTGACTTAGATCACAGGGCCGGAGCATAGTCGCTCGACCGGATTTTCCTTCTAGCGCGGTGGAGCACGCATGAGCGCGGCCCGAGATAAAACACACTACCTGTACATAGCCGTCATCATCGCCGTGACCATGGGCATCGCGATCGGCTTCGCGGCCCCCGACGTCGGCGTGGCGCTGAAGCCGCTCGGTACCGCCTTCGTCGCCCTGATCAAGATGATGATCAGCCCGATCATCTTCTGCACCATCGTGCTCGGCGTCGGATCGGTCACCAAGGCCGCCAAGGTCGGCAAGGTCGGCGGCCTCGCGCTCGGCTACTTCATCGTCATGTCGACCGTCGCGCTGGGCATCGGCCTGCTCGTGGGCAACCTGGTCGACCCCGGGCAGGGCCTCCAGCTCACCGACGAGCTGCGCAAGGCCGCCGAGGCCGAGGCGGCCAAGGGCGGCGAGAGCGACACGGTGACGTTCCTGCTCGGGATCATCCCCACCACCCTGGTCTCGGCGTTCACCGAGGGCCAGGTGCTGCAGACCCTCCTCGTCGCGCTGCTCACCGGGTTCGCGCTGCAGGCGATGGGCGAGCGCGCCAAGCCCGTCCTGAACGGCATCACGCACATCCAGCGGCTCGTCTTCCGGATCCTCGCCATGATCATGTGGGCCGCCCCGGTCGGTGCCTTCGGCGCGATCGCCGCGGTCGTCGGGGCCACCGGGGTGGACGCGCTCAGAAGCCTCGGCGTCATCATGCTCGCCTTCTATCTGACCTGCGTGCTCTTCGTGTTCGTCATCCTCGGCCCGATGCTCTGGGTGGTGGCGCGGGTCGGCCTGTTCTCGCTGCTCCGCTATCTCGGCCGGGAGTTCCTGCTGATCCTGTCGACCTCGTCGTCGGAGTCGGCACTGCCCCGCCTGATCGCCAAGATGGAGCACCTCGGCGTGAGCAAGCCCGTCGTCGGCATCACCGTGCCGACCGGCTACTCCTTCAACCTGGACGGCACCGCCATCTACCTCACCATGGCCACGCTGTTCGTCGCGAGCGCCACCGGCGCCCCGCTCGCCTTCGGCGAGCAGATCTCCCTGCTGGTCTTCATGATGATCGCCTCCAAGGGTGCCGCCGGTGTCACCGGCGCGGGCCTGGCCACCCTCGCGGGCGGTCTGCAGTCCCACCGCCCCGACCTGGTCGACGGCGTCGGCCTCATCGTCGGCATCGACCGCTTCATGTCCGAGGCGCGCGCGCTGACCAACTTCGCCGGCAACGCGGTCGCCACCGTCCTGATCGGCACCTGGACGGGCGAGTTCGACCGGGAGCGCGCGACCGAGGTCCTGGCGGGCAGGGCGCCGTTCGACGAGACAACCCTCCTCGACGACGACGAGGACGGCGACGACACCCCGCCGCCCGCCTCGCGGTCGGACGACCCGGCGCTGTCGCCGGTGTAGCGGCGGCGGCCCCGCGGCGGGCGTACGGGCCGGTGGCGGGCGCACCCCTGAGTGGAGCGCCCGCCACCGGCCCGTACGAGCACGCCGGCCCGTGTGAGCGCACCCGCCCGCACGGGCGGAAGCGGGCGCACCCGCCGTACCCGCCGTACCCGCGAGAGCGTCCTCGGAGGGCTTGCGCGCGGGCCGCGCGCCCCGAGGATCCCGCGGTCCGCACGGCCACCGGCTCATCGGCCGGTTCCCGCAGGCCGACGGCGTTGACACCCCTGTCGCGGCGCCCTAGTTTGTGCAGGCTCAGACGATTGATCGAGGAATCGAAGGGGAGCGGTGGATGGCCGTCATCGATGCCCACCAGCACTTCTGGAACCTGGAGACGGGCTCCTACTCCTGGCTGACGCCGGAGGCGGGGCCGCTCTACCGCACCTTCGCCCCCGAGGAGCTCATCCCGCAGCTCGCCGCCGCCGGTGTGGAGCGGACCGTGCTGGTCCAAGCCGCCGACACCTACGCCGACACCGACGCGATGCTGGCGCAGGCGGACGCCCACGACCTCATCGCCGCCGTGGTGGGATGGGTGCCGCTGCACCGGCCCGACGAGGCGGCCGGGGCGCTGGAGCGCTACGGCAGGCATCCGAGGTTCGCCGGGGTCAGGCATCTCATCCACGACGATCCCGACCCCGACTGGGTCGTCCAGGACACGGTGGTCGAGAGCCTGGGCCTGCTCGCCGCGGCGGGGCTGCCGTTCGACGTGGTCGCGGTGCTGCCCAGGCACCTGGAGCACGTGCCGTTCCTCGCCGAGCGCGTCCCAGGGCTGCGGCTGGTCATCGACCACCTGGCCAAGCCGCCGATCAGGGAGAAGGGGTGGGAGCCGTGGGCGTCGCTGATCGCCCGCGCCGCCGAGCACCCCAACGTGTACGGCAAGGTGTCCGGCCTCAACACCGCCGCCGACCCCGAGACCTGGACCGCCGAGGACCTCCGCCCCTACGTCGACCACGCGCTCGAGGTGTTCGGCCCCGAGCGGCTGATGTTCGGCAGCGACTGGCCCGTGGCGGTTCTCGCGGGCGACTACGCCAAGGTCTGGGAGGAGACCGGCGTGCTGCTGTCGGGTCTCGACGCGGCCGGCAGGGACGCCGTCCTCGGCGGCACCGCCGCGCGCTTCTACGGCATCGAGGCCTGACCCCGCGCACTTCCGGGCTCCCGGGCTTCCGGGTTGCCGGGTTGCCGCGCGCCCGGCCCCGGCGGGCCCGGGGCCGCGGCCCCCGGGCCGATCGCGCGGCAAGCCGATGCCGCCGTTCTCAGGCCGAGGCGCGCGGGGCCGATGCCGCGGCCCCCGGGCCGATCGCGCGGGGCCGGTGCCCGCCGTCCTCAGGCCGACGCGCGCAGGAAGTCGATGCTCGCCGCGAGGCCGCGGATGTCGACGTCCAGGCGGCGCAGGATGGAGACCGAGGCGTTCGAGGCGTCGGCCAGCAGGCCCTTCAGCAACTCCTCGCCGGTCACCCCGGAGCCGGGGCGGCGGGTGTGCGAGGCGACCTCGACGACCTTCCTCGCCCTGGCGGTGAGGAGCAGGTCACCGGCCGGGCCGCTGAGCGTCACGTTCAGCGGGCGGAGCCGGGAGCGCGTCAGCCGCCACGCCAGAGGGTCTTCCCGCCGGGCGGGGAGGCGTCTCCTGATCTCGTCCAGGTCGACGCCGATGGCGGCCAGCAGCTCGCGGTCGCCCGCCCTGCCCTTCGCGGCCTCGCGGTTCCGGATCTCCGTGCCGACCGCCTCCGGGGTGACCGCGAACCCCGCCACCGGCCACGACTCGGCCAGGGCGAGCAGGAACATGTCCTCGTCGAGCGTGGTGCGGCCGTGGTCGAGCGCCAGCAGTCCGGCGCGGACCGTGGTCCGCCGGGCTTCGGGGGTGAATCTCGCGAACATCGTCAGCTCCCGCCCTCGGTGACTCTGTGTGCGTGCTTGCGGTGGGCTGTCTGCCGCCTGACGCCGAGCGCCGCGGCGATGACCTCCCAGGACGAACCCCGGTTCCTGGCCTCGATGACGTGCGCGGCCTCGAGCTCCTCCAGGAGCCTGCGCAGCGCCGCCACGGCCGCCAGCGCCACCACCGGGTCCTCGCCGTCGACGGCCTCGGTGAACTCGCTCAGCGATCCCATGCTGTCAGCATAAGCTGACAGGTCCATTTCTGTCAGCACTTGCTGACAACATTCCGGTGGCTCGCCGCGTTCCGGGCGGGGACACGCTAGCGTGCAGGGGTGGACAGGACCTTCACCGTCGAGGAGGCGCGGGCGCTCATGCCCGCGCTGCTGGAGCGGGCCGCCGCGTTCGTGGCGATGCGGGGTGAGCTGGCCGAGCTCGCGTACGAGCTCCGCAGCACCGGGACCTCCGAGGCCGGCGGGCTGGCGGAGGCGAAGGCCTACGAGGCCAGGCTGGAGGAGATCCTCGGCTGGTTCGAGGAGCGGGGCATCGAGGTCAAGGGCGTCGCGCCCCTGCTGGTCGACTTCCCCTCGATGCTCGACGGCGTGCGGGTGCGATTGTGCTGGCTCGAAGGGGACCGCGAGCTGGTGTGGTATCACCGGGACGAGCTCGGCTTCGCCGGTCGCAGGCCCCTTCCCTGACCGCGGTCCCCGGGAGCCCGACTACTCGACCACGAGGTTGACCGGGATGTTGCCCCGGGTGGCGTGGGAGTAGGGGCAGACCTGGTGGGCGGCCTCCACGAGGGCGGTGCCGGTCTCCCCGTGCAACTCGTCGGGGAGCTCGACGCGCAGCGTCACGGCGAGGCTGAAGCCCTTGCCCTCGGAGACGAGACCCACCTCGGCGGTCACCGATGCCTCGGAGACGTCGACCTTCTGCTTCCGGCCGATCAGCTGGAGCGCGCTGGCGAAACAGGCGGCGTATCCGGCCGCGAACAGCTGCTCGGGATTGGTGCCCTCGCCGGAGCCGCCCATCTCCTTCGGCGTGCTGAGAGCCACGTCGAGGCGCTGGTCGGACGAGGCCGCCCGTCCTTCCCTGCCGTTGGCGGTGGCGATGGCCGTGTAGAGCGTACTCATCGTTATCCCCTTTGGGTTGCGGACAACTTAATTGTGCACAATTCAGTTGATAGCAGTCAAGCATCGGTACAATTCAAAACGTGAAGATTTCCGTCGAGAATCTGGTGTGCTTCGACGTGCACGCGGCATCCCGCGCGTTGGACGCCGTCTACCGCAGGGTGCTGGGCGAGCTCGGCCTGACCTACCCGCAGTATCTGGTCATGATGGTGCTCTGGGAGGGCGAGCCGGTGACGGTCAAGGAGCTCGGCGTCAGGCTGCGGCTCGACTCGGGCACCCTGTCCCCGCTGCTGAAGCGGCTGGAGGCGGCGAGCCTGGTGCGCCGCGAGCGCAGCGCCGACGACGAGCGATCCGTGCTGGTGCGGCTCACGTCCAAGGGCGCCCAGCTGGGGGAGCGGGCGTGCGACGTCCCCGCCCAGATCTTCGAGGCGGCCGGTCTGACCCCCTCCGAGGTCCTCGACCTGCAGCACACCCTGCGCCGCGTCATCGCCTCCCTCGACGGGTCGGCGCGGTGACCACGGCCGACGACGTACGCCACGTCGCCATGGCGCTGCCCAGGACCGAGGAGAGGATCGTCAGGGACCGGGTGACGTTCCGGGTGGGCCGGATCGTCTACGCCGCGATCTCACCGGACGAGACCTCGATGGGCTTCGCCTTTCCCAAGGAGGAGCGGGCCGCGCTGGTCGCGGCCGAGCCGGAGAAGTTCCACATGCCCCGCCCCTCCGACGAGCGCTACCACTGGGTGCGGGTGTGGCTCGCGGCGATCGACGACGCCGAGGCGCGCGAGCTCGTCGAGGAGGCCTGGCGGATGGTCGCGCCCAAGAGGCTCGCGGCCGCCCACCTCGGAGAGCCGGTGATCAGGAGGTTCCGCTGAGATGGACCTCCCGGGCCAGCTTGGTCGTCTGGTCGGTGGAGCGCCGCCAGGTGGTCCCCGCCGGGTGGGCGGTCAGCAGGACCACGATCCAGCGCTCCCCGGGGCCGACGAGCCCGGTGGTGTGCAGAACCGGACGCCCCAGGTCGGGCACCGGTCCGGCCTGGGCGCCTGCGGTCTGTGCGGTGAGCGTGGAGCCGGTGGCGGACGCGGGGCTCGCGGTGAGCGGGGCGTCGCCGCCGGACGCGGTCCCGGCGGCGGGCCCAGGGGGGGACGTGGGGGTGGACGCGGGGGTGGACGCGGACGCGGGGGAGGCCGCGGGGCGGCAGCGGACCGGGGGCGTGGAGCCGTATCCCGACCAGCCCTGCTTGACCGCCCACGGCCCGCGCACCGCGCGGGGGATGCCGAAGTGCTGGTCGAAGCCGTCGGAGCCGCACTGCCCCGACCTGCGCAGGTGGCCCAGGATCAGGCCGCTGACCTTGGGGTCGGCCTGGTCGAGCAGGTAGCGGTAGGTCTTGACGACGTCCATCGCGCTGAGCGAGGTGTAGCCCCAGAAGCCCGGCTTGTCGGCCGGTGGGGGAGCGGTGTCGGTGAGCCGCAGCTTGCGCGCCATCCGCTGGACGATCCTTCCCTGGCCGCCCCGGGTCCAGAAGGACGTCGCGGCGGCGTCGTCGCTGACCCGCAGCATGACCTTGAGCAGCGCCAGGTCTCCCTTGGGAACGCTCCTGCGCGACTCCAGATAGTCGATCGCGATGAGGATCTTCACCACCGACGCCGACCGGAACCTCCGGTGCGCGTTGCGGTACTCGGTCACCTTCCCCGCCTGCCGGTCGAAGACCACGTACCCGGCGGTCACCCCCGCCGGGACGTGCGGCTTGCCGGGGGCGGCGGCCGAGGCCGGAGTGGTGGCCGCCATCAAGGGGAGAACTGTCGCGAGAGCTACCAGAAAACGCATCACGGGATGAATGCCTATCAGATCCCGGCGTCGACGTCAGGGAGACGTCCTTCCCGAAGGCCCGCTCCGGTGCGCTCCATCCCTCGAAGAGTCGTTCCGGGAGGTCCCGTCGCCCGGTGGCCGGTCCCCGCGCGCGCCGCCCCCGGAGCCCGTTCCGGGAAGACCTGTCGTCCGCGGTCCCGCTCCCCGAAGCCCGTTCCGGCAAGGCCCGTCACCCGGAACCCGTTCCGGACGCGCTCTGTCCGCCGGGCGAACTCCCGCACCATAACCAACTAAACATGTAGAGATTAAGGGTTTTGGTGTTATTGTCGTCATATGTCGGCAGTTCCTTTGCATCTCGCCGTTGCGTTCGACGGCGCCGGATGGCATCCCGCGGCCTGGCGTGACCCCGCCGCCTCTCCGAAAGCCCTGTTCACCGCCGCCTACTGGGCCGCCCTGGTGGCCGAGGCCGAGCATGGTCTCCTCGACTTCGTCACCATCGAGGACTCCCTCGCCCTGCAGACCACGCGCCTGGACGGCCACGACGGACGCACCGACCAGGTGCGCGGGCGTCTCGACGCCGTCCTCGTGGCCTCCAGGATCGCGCCGCTGACGGGCAGGATCGGGCTGGTGCCCACGGCGACCACCACGCACACCGAGCCCTTCCACGTCGCCAGCTCCATCGCCACCCTCGACTACGTCAGTTCCGGGCGGGCCGGATGGCGCGCCCAGATCTCCGGGCGCCACACCGAGGCCGCCCACTTCGGCCGCCGGGAGGTTCCCGAGCTGACGCCGGAGAGCCTCGGCGACATCGACGGATCCCCCCTGGTACGGGATCTGTTCGGCGACGCCGCCGACGCCGTCGAGGCGGTCCGGCGCCTCTGGGACAGCTGGGAGGACGACGCGGTCATCCGCGACGTGGCCACCGGCCGGTTCGTCGACCGCGACAAACTCCACTACATCGACTTCGAGGGCGCGCGCTTCACCGTCAAGGGGCCCTCCATCGTGCCGCGACCGCCCCAGGGGCAGCCGCTGGTCACCGCGCTGGCACACGCCCGGCTGCCGTACGAGTTCGCCGCGCGCGGCGCCGACGTCGTCTACGTCACGCCGCACGACACCGAGCAGGTACGGGCCATCGTGGGCGAGGTGCGCGAGATCGCGGGAGAGGTCCGCGACCCGGGTGCCGACGAGCTGAAGATCTTCGCGGACCTCGTCGTGTTCCTGGGAGAGGACGGGAACGACGCCCGCGAGCGCAGGGCCCGGCTCGACGAGCTCGACGGCGCCGCGTACACCTCCGACGCCGCGATCTTCACGGGCACCCCCGGCGAGCTCGCCGACCTGCTCCTGGAGTGGCGCGCGGCCGGCCTGGAGGGCTTCAGGCTCCGGCCCGCCGTGCTGCCGACCGACCTGAACGCCATCACGCGCGGCCTGGTGCCGGAGCTCCAGGCGCGCGGTGCCTTCCGCCGCGCGTACGAGGCCGACACGCTGCGCGGTCACCTCCACCTGCCCCGACCCGCCAGCCGTTACGCAGGGAGCCGACGATGAAGCAGATCATCCTCGCCGCCCACTTCCCGGGCGTGAACAACCACACGGTCTGGAGCGATCCCGCCTCGGGCAGCCAGATCGACTTCGCCTCGTTCGCCCACCTGGCGCGGACCGCCGAGCGCGGGAAGTTCGACTTCTTCTTCCTCGCGGACGGGCAGCGGCTGCGCGAGCAGCGCGGGAAGATCCACGACCTCGACGTGGTCGGCCGCCCCGACTCGCTCACCGTGCTCTCCGGCCTGGCGGCGGTCACCGAACGCCTGGGCCTGGCCGGGACGATCAACGCCACCTTCAACGAGCCGTACGAGCTCGCCCGCAAGCTCGCCACCCTCGACCACCTGTCCGGCGGCCGGGCCGGGTGGAACGTCGTCACCTCCTCCGACGCGTTCACCGGGGAGAACTTCCGGCGGGGCGGTTTCCTGGAGCATTCGCAGCGCTACGAGCGGGCCGAGGAGTTCGTGCGGACCGTCAACGAGCTCTGGGACTCGTGGGCCGCCGAGGACCTCGTCGCGGATTCGGCGGCGGGCACGTTCGCCAGGCCGGAGGCGGGGGAGTTCGCCCACCGGGGCACCCACTTCGACATCGGCGGCCACTTCACCGTGCCGCGCAGCCCGCAGGGCCGGCCGCTGACCATCCAGGCCGGAGACTCCGAGGGCGGCAGGGCCTTCGCGGCGGCCACCGCCGACGCCATCTTCTCCCGGCACAGCAGGCTCCAGGACGGGCAGGCCTTCTACCGCGACGTCAAGTCGAGGCTGGCCGCGCACGGCCGGTCGCCCGACTCCCTGAAGATCCTGCCCGGTGCCACGTTCGCGCTCGGCGACACCGACGCCGAGGCCCAGGAGAACGCCGACCACATCCGCCGCCAGCAGGTCAGCCCGCAGACCGCGATCCTGCTGCTGGAACAGCTGTGGAACCGCGACCTGTCGGCCTACGACCCCGAGGGCCCGCTGCCCGAGATCGACCCCGACGTCTCGGAGGACTCGATCATCAAGGGCCGGACCCGGATGTCCCGCGACCCGCTCAAGACGGCGGCGGAGTGGCGGGCCCTGGCCGAGTCCAAGAAGCTCGGCATCCGCGACCTGATCATCGAGGTGACCGGCAGGCAGTCCTTCATCGGCTCGCCCTCGCGCGTCGCCGAGGAGATCAACGAGTTCGTGCAGGGCGACGCCTCCGACGGCTTCATCCTGGTGCCGCACCTCACCCCCGGCGGCCTGGACGGCTTCGTCGACAAGGTCGTGCCGCTGCTGCAGGAGCGCGGGGTCTTCCGCGCCGAGTACGAGACCACCACGCTGCGCGGCCACCTGGGCCTGGAGAACGAGCAATGAAATTTCTCGCCATCACCCTGATCGTCCACGGTCCCGACCCCATCACCGGCGAGCTCAAGTCGACCAACGCGCGCCTGCGCGAGGTCGTCGAGAACGCCGTACTGGCCGAGGAGCTCGGCTTCGACGGCTTCGGCGTCGGGGAGCGGCACGAGCGCCCGTTCATCTCCTCGTCCCCGCCGGTCGTGCTCAGCCACATCGCGGCCAGGACGTCGACGATCAGGTTGTTCACCGCGGTCACCACGCTGAGCCTGCTGGACCCCGTACGGGCCTACGAGGACTACGCCACCCTTGACCACCTCTCCGGTGGCCGCCTGGAACTCATCATCGGCAAGGGCAACGGCGCCGCGCAGGCCCAGCTGTTCCATGTGACCGGCGAGGACCAGTGGGAGCGCAACCGGGAGGGCTACGAGCTGTTCCGCCGCCTGTGGCGCGAGGACAAGGTGACCTGGTCGGGGAAGTTCCGGCCGTCCCTGACCGACGCGGAGACCTGGCCGCGCCCGCTGCAGAGGCCCATCCGCGTCTGGCACGGCAGCGCCACCAGCGAGGAGTCGGTGGAGCTCGCCGCCCTGTACGGCGACCCGCTCTTCTCCGCCAACGTCAGCAACCCGGTCGAACCGTACGCCGAGCTGGTCCGCCACTACCGGGAACGCTGGGAGTTCCACGGCCACGACCCCGCCGACGCCCTGGTGGGCGCGGGCACAGCGGGCTACTACGCGACGAAGAACTCCCAGGACGCGATCGAGACCTACCGGCCGATCTTCAACGCCAGGCTGGAGCTGTTCAAGAAGGTCGGGGTGGACCCGGTCTTCCACACCCTGGAGGACGCGATCGAGCGCAGCTCGATCCTGGTCGGCAGCCCGCAGCAGATCATCGACAAGGTCCACCGCTACCACGAGCGGCTCGGGCACGAGGTCATGCACCTGCACGCCGACGCGGACGGCCTCACCGACAAGCAGCACCGGACGGCCCTGGAACTCTTCCAGAGCGACATCGCCCCCGTGCTGCGCGCGGAGATCCCCAGCAGGCCGTTCCTCCGCTACGAGGGCTCCGGGCACGGGAGACCTGGCGCGACATCTCAGAGTGCGGAGCAGGGGAGCCCGAGCCCGGGCTCCCAGGGCGCGGAGCGCGGGGACGCGCGGGGCGAGAGGCAGTCATGACCTCCCTGTCGATTCTCGACCTGGCCCCCATCCCCTCCGGCGGCACCCCTGGTGACGCGCTGCGCAACACCCTGGACCTGGCCCGGCGGGCCGAGGGGTTCGGCTACCGCCGTTACTGGGTGGCCGAGCACCACCTCGCGCCCGGCGTCGCCAGCGCCGCCCCCGCCGTGCTCATCGCCCTGCTGGCCGCCGCGACCAGCACGATCAGGGTCGGTTCGGGAGCCGTCCAGATCGGCCACCAGACCGCGCTGTCCGTGGTCGAGCAGTTCGGCCTCGTCGACGCGCTCTACCCGGGCCGCGTCGACCTGGGCCTGGGCCGGTCGGGCCAGCACAAGGCCGAGTTCGCCGAGTTGGCGAAGACGGCCCCGCCCCCGCCGAAGCCCGCCAGGGTCGTGGACGGGCTGCTCGTCCCGGAGGCCTTCTCCTTCGCGGCGCTCGCGAAGTCGCCGCTGTTCTCCCTGTACGGAGCGCTGCTGCAGCAGCCGGGCGCGGAGAGCCCCGACTTCGCCGACCAGGTCGACGAGATCGCGGCGCTGCTGGCCGGGACCTACCGTTCCCCCGAGGGGGTGGCCGCGCACGCCACGCCGGGCGAGGGCGCGGATCTGCGGCTGTGGATCCTGGGCAGCAGCGGCGGGCAGAGCGCGCAGGTGGCGGGGGAGCGGGGACTGCCGTTCGCGGCGAACTACCACGTCAGCCCGTCCGGGGTGCTGGACGCCGCGGAGGCGTACCGGGAGGCGTTCAAGCCCTCGGAGATCCTCGCCGAGCCCTACCTGGTCGTCTCGGCCGACGTCGTCGTGGCGGAGGACGACGAGACGGCCAGGGAGCTCGCCTCCCCGTACGGGCTCTGGGTCCGCAGCATCCGCACCGGCGCCGGGGCGATCCCGTTCCCGACACCGGCCGAGGCCGCGGCCCACGAGTGGACGGAGGAGGACCGCGCGCTGGTCGCCGACCGGCTGGCCACCCAGTTCGTCGGCTCCCCGCGGACCGTCGCGGAGAGGTTGCGCGTGCTGCGCGACGTCACCGGTGCCGACGAGCTGCTCGTCACGACCATCACCCACGACCACGCCGACCGGGTCCGCTCCTACGAGCTGCTCGCCGCGGAATGGGAGGGCCCGGCCGGAGAATGAGCCCGCGCGGGACCCGCGCCTGGTCGTCGAGCCGACAGGCCCCCTTCCGGACGGTCCGGAAGGGGGCCTGTCGGCATGCGCGGACGGTCCGCCGCGCGGAACCGGGCCGCCAGGGATTGCATAGGAAACTTTCCTATTGAATACTGCGATGAGCAGGCCAGTCCCCCTCGAACTCACCCCTCGCGCCCCGGCACACCGCCCGGTGAGCCGCCGCGCCGGACCGGTCGCCCCCGGTGACCTCCCGTCCCGGCCGGACCGCCGCGAGGAAGGCTTTCGCATCGAGACATGCCACAGCCATTCCCCGCTCCAAGGAGGTCCCCATGCTCCGACGCGTCCTCGCGACGGCCGCCTGCGCCGTGCTGGCCGGTGCCGCCGTGCTCACGCTCGGCTCCCCGGCACAGGCCACGGCCGGTCCCGCCCGCGGCGCCGCGGCGCTCGTCACGGTCGATCTGGTCTTCAGCCCGCTGTACGTCGGCGACTACTGCAGGGCCAAGGTCAACCCGGCGGCCTACATCGGCTTCTACCGGAACAACGGCATCAGCTGCCACGGGTCGGGGTTCCTCGGTCAGGGAGACCCGTACCTGGCGTGCAAGTATCTGACCACCGACGTGGTGATGAGCGCCCTGCCCGGCCCGTACGAGGCGCTGCTCTGCCGCGTGATCCGCTGAGCCCCCGCCCCTTCCCGCGCCCTGCGCCCGGCGGCGTCCTGCCCGTGCTCCAGGACAGGTGACCGGGATCCCGTCCGGCCCGTCTGGCCCGTCCGGGACGGGCCGGACGGGACTCAGGCCCGCTTGGCGATGGCGGTGATGAAGGGCTGGACGAGCCGCGCGGCCAGCGGGCCGAACGCGGCGAGGATGAGGACGTACGCGGCGGCCAGCGGACCCAGGTCGGGATGGACCCCGGCGGCCACCGCGAGTCCGGCGATCACGATGTTGAACTCGCCCCTGGGGATGAGCGCGATACCGGCCCGCGCCTGCCCGGCCTTGGCGATACCCGCCCGGCGGGCGGCGTAGGCGCCGGTGAGCAGCTTCGTGATCATGCTGATCAGGGCGAGCAGCGCGGCCAGCCCGGCGACCGGCAGGATCTTGGTCGGGTCGGTCTGCAGGCCGAAGAAGACGAAGAACACCGCGGCGAACAGGTCGCGGATCGGGGTGAGCAGCGCCTGGGCGTCCTCGGCCAGCTCACCGGAGAGCGCGATGCCGACCAGGAAGGCGCCGACCGCGGCCGAGACCTGCAGCTGCTGGGCCACCCCGGCGACCAGCAGCGCCAGCCCGATGACCTTCAGCAGCAGCACCTCGGAGTTGGGGCTGGAGACGAACGCCTCGATGGCCTTGCCGTAGCGGAGCGCGACCAGCAGCACGACGCTGACCGCGGCCAGCGCGATCGCCACGGTGACCGCGCCACTGGCGAGGCTCAGCCCGGCCAGCACCGCGGTGAGGACCGGCAGGTAGATCGCCATCGTGAGGTCCTCGAAGACCAGCAGCGACAGCACCACCGGTGTCTCGCGGTTACCGATCCACCCCAGGTCGGACAGGACCTTCGCGGTGATGCCCGAGGAGGTCGCGTACGTGACGCCGGCCATGGCGATGGCGGCCACCGGACCCCAGCCCAGCAGCAGCGCGGCGATCGCGCCCGGCGCGGCGTTGAGCACCAGGTCGACGACGCCCGCGCGCGCGTTGCCCTTGAGGCTCGTCACGAGCTCGTCGGCGTTGTACTCCAGGCCGAGGGTGAGCAAGAGCAGGATGACGCCGAGCTCGGCGCCGACCGAGATGAACTCCTCACTGGTGGCCAGGGGCAGGATGCCGCCGGTGCCGAAGGCCAGGCCGGCGATGAGGTAGAGGGGGATGGGTGAAATGCCCACCTTTAGGGCGAGTGCTCCTAGTATGCCGAGCCCGAGAAGGACAGCACCGAGCTCAAGGAAAAGAATCGCAGTGTGCACCCGGCCCTACCCGCCGGAAAGGATGTCGGAGACGGCGGATGTGCTCTCCGGGCTGCCCACCACGACCACCACGTCACTCTCGGTCAGTCCGAAGTCGGGGGCGGGGCTGGCGAAGACCTGGCCCTCGCGCACCACGGCCACGATGGAGGCGCCGGTGCGGGTGCGGACGCGCGCGTCACCCATCGGCCGGCCGGCGTACGGAGAGCCGGGCAGGATCGGCAGCTGCAGGCTGACCAGGCCCTCGACCTCGCGGTGCAGGGCGTTGAGGCGCTGCACGATGCGCGGGGCGCCGAGCAGCTCGGCGAGCGCGTCGGCCTCCTCGTCGTTCATCTTGATGGTCTCGCACGCGCGGTCGGGATCGTCGGGGTCGTATATCACCAGGTCACGGCGGCCGGTTCGGTGAGAGACGATCCCGATACGCCTACCCGACCGCGTCGTGAACTCGTGCCGCAGTCCTATGCCGGGTAGCGCCGTCTGCTCGACCTCCACCGTGCCAGCTCCTCAGTGTGTGTGTATGGCTTTACGGAAAACCTACCAATCGGGGTGCAACGGTGCGCCGCCCGCAATAACCTCTATTACCGATTGACTTTGTGGGTTATTTGTCGGACGATGGGCGGGATCCCAGCCTCCAGCCGTGAATGAGGCCTTCCGCGGTCCGGGGGATCCACTTCCGGAGGCACCCGATGAAGTTCCACTGGTTCCTGCCCACCGCCGGCGACAGCCGGGTCCTCACCGGGGGTGGTCACGGCCTCGCCAGAGGGCACGGCCGCTCCGAGGCGGCGGCGTTCCGCCCGCCGGACATCGAATACCTGGCGCAGGTCGCCCGCTCCGCCGAGCAGCTCGGTTTCGAGGCCGTCCTCACCCCGACCGGCACCTGGTGCGAGGACGCCTGGCTGGTCACCGCCGCGCTGACCCGCGAGACCGAGCGGCTGAAGTTTCTCGTCGCGTTCCGGCCGGGCTTCATGTCCCCGACGCTGGCCGCGCAGATGGCCGCCACCTACCAGCGGCTCTCGCGCGGCAGGCTCCTGCTCAACGTGGTGACCGGCGGGGAGACCGTCGAGCAGGCCAGGTTCGGCGATCACCTGTCCAAGGACGAACGCTACGAGCGCACCGACGAGTTCCTGTCGATCGTGCGCGGCGCGTGGAGCGGCACCCCGTACGACTTCGAGGGCACGCACTACCGCGTCGACGGCGCGATGGTCTCCGAGACGCCCGACCCCGTTCCGGAGATCTACTTCGGCGGTTCCTCACAGGCGGCGGGACCGGTCGCGGCCAGGCACGTGGACGTCTACCTCACCTGGGGCGAGCCTCCCGATCAGGTGGCGAGGAAGATCGAGTGGGTCCGCGAGCTGGCCGAGGAGCGAGGCCGCAAGCTCCGCTTCGGCATCCGGCTGCACGTGATCACCCGCGACACCGAGCGCGACGCCTGGGCGGAGGCGGAGCGGCTGCTGGCCGCCATCGACCCGGCCGACATCGTCTCGGCCAGGAAACTGCTCGGCCGCAGCGAGTCGGTCGGCCAGAAGCGCATGCTGGAGCTGCACGAGGGCTTCGCCGGCGGCGCCGCCCGCGACCTGGAGATCCACCCCAACCTCTGGGCCGGGGTCGGCCTCGTTCGGGGCGGCGCGGGGACCGCGCTGGTCGGCAGCCACTCCCAGGTCGCCGAGCGGATCGAGGAGTACGCCTCGCTCGGCATCGAGGAGTTCGTCCTGTCCGGCTACCCGCACCTGGAGGAGTCGTACTGGTTCGGCGAGAACGTGCTTCCCCGGCTCGCCGCCGCGCCCGCCCCGAGGTGACCGCGGGGGGACGGTCGCGGGCCGAGGGCGGGCACGGCGGCGTCCGCCGTGCCCGCCCCGAGGTGACCGTGGTCACGGACGCCGTGCTCGCTCCCGGTGACCGCGACACGTACGGCGGTACGTCTTGCGTGCGGACCCGGCGGGGAGGAGTCTCAGCCCATGCATGACGACCGCCCGTACGACATCGTGCTGTTCGGCGCCACCGGGTTCACCGGGGCGCTCACAGCGGACTACCTCGCGCGCAACGCCGGCCCCTCCGTGCGCTGGGCCCTGGCCGGGCGCAACCGGGCCAGGCTCGAAGCGGTCAGGGAGCGGATCGGCCTGCCCGGCCTGCCGCTGCTGCACGCCGACGTGACCGATCCCGCCTCCCTGGTGGAGATCGCGAGGCAGGCCAGGGTCGTCGCGACCACCGTGGGCCCCTTCCTCTCCTACGGCGAGCCGCTCGTGGCCGCCTGCGCCGACGCGGGCACCCACTACGCCGACATCACCGGCGAGTCCGAGTTCGTCGACCGCATGTTCATCCGCCACCACGAGCGGGCCAGGCGGACCGGGGCCAAGATCGTGCACTCGTGCGGTTTCGACTCGATCCCGCACGACCTCGGCGCCTACTTCACCGTCAAGCACCTGCCCCAGGGGGTGCCCCTGGAGGTCAGCGGGTTCGTCAGGGCCTCCGCCGCCGCGTCGAGCGGCACGATGCACTCCGCCGTCATGGCGCTGTCCCGCTTCCGGCGGTCGGCCGAGGCCGCGCGCCTCCGGCGCGAACTCGAAGGGAACCCCTGGAGGCGTTCCGCGACCGGACCCACGACCGGTTCCGCGACTACGGCGGATTCCGCGACCGGGGTCACGGCGAGTCCCGCGGCCGGGAGCGCGGCCGGTTCCGCGACGGAGACCACAGCCGGGAGCACGACTGTTTCCGCGACAGGGACCACGGCCGGGAGCACGACCGGGACCACAGCCGGTTCCGCGACCGCGAGCGGGACCACGGCGGGGTCCGCGACCCCGATCGGGGCCGTACCGGCTTCCGGGAGCAGGAAGGCGCGCGGCGGGCCCGGGTCGCTCCGCTACGTCGGGGGCTGGGCCCTGCCACTGCCCACGATCGACCCGCAGATCGTCGCCCGCTCGGCCCGTGCGCTGGAGTGCTACGGCCCCGACTTCACCTACCGTCACCACCTCGCGGTCAAGCAGCTGCCCGCCGCGCTGGGCCTCGCCGCGGGGGCGGGGGCGCTCGCCCTGCTCGCCCGGATCCCCCCGGCGCGCTCCCTGCTGCTGCGACGCTTCGCGCTCGGCGACGGCCCCGGCGTCGAGCAGCGGGCCAGGAGCTGGTTCAAAGTCACCTTCCTCGGCCAGGGCGGCGGGGCGCGAGTCGTCACCGAGGTCGCGGGCGGAGACCCCGGCTACGGCGAGACCGCCAAGATGCTCGGCGAGTCGGCGCTCTGCCTGGCGACCGACGACCTGCCCGACGTCTCGGGCCAGGTCACCACCGCCGTGGCCATGGGCGACGCGCTGATCGGCCGGCTCCGGCGGGCGGGCATCACGTTCACGGTGCTGAGCGACTCGCGGAAGTAGGCGTCCGGAAGGGGGCGTCTCTCGGGCCGGAGCCCACCCGACCGGCCGGAACCCGCCGGCCGGAACCCGTTCGAGCGGGTCACGCCCGGCCCGGAGGGTCACCCGGTCGCGGTGCGGAGCGGTGGCGCCTGCGGTAGGCGCGCTGCTGGCAGGCCCGCGAGCAGTAGGCGCGGGGACGGCCTGTCTCGGCCTGGTCCATGCTCGTTCCGCACATCGCACACCAGGTACTTTCATCACGGCTTACATCACGCTCCCGGACCAGTACCTCCACGCCGTCCAGTACGCGCCGCAGGCCGAACTCGAAGGAGTCCTCGGGCTCGTCGTAGCCGCCCGCCTCCCAGATGTGGGTGAGCGTGGGGTAGAGGTGGAGCTTCTCGTACAGGGAGTCCCTGGCACCCCACCACTCCTCCTCGGAGACTCCCGTGTGCCGCTCGACCGTGGTGATCTCCGCGGCCCTGGCCGCCTCGCTGTCCACGAACCGGCCGACGAGGCCGACCACGGCGATCATCTCGGCGGGTTTCAGGCCGATTCCCGCCACGGTGCTGAGCGCGTACTCGAAGTGGGCGAGGGAGTTCGGGCCGGGGACGTGCCGGGTGCCGCGCACCCCGGCCAGCCAGGGATGGCGACGGCACAGGGCCCAGCCGCGCCGCGCCCACCCCTCGAGCGCCTCGCGCCACCCGTGCGACGCGTCCGCCGATGTTCCGGCGGACGTTCCGGCCGGAATCCCGGCCGGGGCCCTCGCCGCGACACCATCGCCCGCCGTGCCCGCCGTGCCCGCCGTGGTGCTCGTCACCGCGTTCGTCGCAGTGTCCGTCGCGACGTCGCCCATCACCGCGTCGCACATCAGGTCGACGAGCTGCGCCTTGCCCGGTACGTGCCGGTAGAGCGACATGCTGGTGAAGCCGAGCCGCTCGCCGACCCGGCGCATGGACAGCGCCTCGATCCCGTCGGCGTCGGCGATCTCGACGGCGGCGCGCACGATCGCGCCGACGCTCAGTCCCTGCCTGGGCGCGGCGTCCCGCGACTCACGCCACAGCAGTTCGACCGTCCGGTCCGGATCCTCCTCGGCGGCCACTTGTTCTCCTTCGGCTTGACGCTCGACCACAATATCTGTTTATTCTGTATAGCGATGTTTACATTATAAACGAGGAGCGTTCTTGAACGAGCTCTACGTCTCTCCCTCCGGCGAGGACGCCTGGCCCGGCACCCGGGAACGACCCCTGGCCACCCTCACCCGCGCCCGTGACCTGGTTCGCGGCGCGGGCACCGTGGTCAACCTGCTGGCGGGCACCCACCGGCTCACCGAAACCCTCCGGCTCACCGAGGCCGACTCCGGCGTGACCTACCGGGCCGTGGGCGAGGTCGTCGTCAGCGGCGGCCGGAGGATCACCGGCTGGCGCGAGCGGGACGGCGTCTGGCTGGCCGAGGTCGGCGACCTCGACACCCGCCAGCTCTACGTCGACGGCCGCAGGGCCGAGCGGGCCTCGATCGACACCGTTCCCGGGAACGCCACCAGAACCGACACGGGTTACGTCACCGACAGCACCGCCCCGCAGAGCTGGGGCAACCCCGGCGACGTCGAGTTCGTCCTGCGCGGCGTCTACCCGTGGACGGAGGCACGCCTCGGCGTCGCCGCCGTCGAGGGCGACGAGCACTCGACCACCATCACCATGGCCCAGCCCGCCTTCGGCTGGGCGATCGAGCTCTACAACTCGGTCGTCCCGTGGGAGGGCGGCGGCGAGTCCTACGGCCCCGGCCTGCCGACCCGGGTGGAGAACGGCGCGGGCTTCCTGACCGAGCCGGGCACCTTCGTCCTCGACAGGTCCCGCCCCGGCCACCACGTCCTGCGCTACCGGCCGCGCCCCGGCGAGGATCCCGCGCGGACGGAGGTCGTCGCCCCCGTGCTGGAGGAACTGGTCACGGTCACCGGCGCCCGCGACATCGCGTTCCTGGGCATCACCTTCGCCGACGCCACCTGGACGCGGCCGAGCAGCCCCGAGGGCTTCCTGCACTACCACGGCGCCGGCTACTACGACGGCGGCCCCATCGAGAAGGTGTCGTTCGCCGAGGGGGCGTGGGTGACGGTGCCCGGGGAGTCGCTGACGATCCCCGCGAACGTCGTGTTCGAAGGCGTCGAGCGTGTCACGATCGAACGCTGCCGCTTCGCCAGGCTGGGGGCCACGGCCCTGTGCTTCTCCGGCGGCAGCGCCGAAGTCCTGGTGCGGGGCAACGTGTTCGAGGACGTCTGCGGCGGCGGAATCTCGATCGGCGAGGGCCGCGCCGTCACGGTCGAGAACAACTGGATCCACGACATCGGCCTGGAGTATTCCGGCTCGCCCGGCATCGCGGTGACCGTGAGCGAGGACTCCACGGTCGCGCACAACCAGGTGAACGACGTCCCGCACTGCGGCATCGTGCTCGGCGTCGGCAAGAGCACCCGGGTCCTGCGCAACCTCACCTTCAACACGCTGAAGGTGCTCGCCGACGGCGGCGGCATCTACCTGTCCGGTCCGCAGGGAGACTCCCACGACAACGGCGCGGTGATCCTCGGCAACGTCGTACGCGACACGCTCACGCCGTACAACTTCGCGCTCTACACCGACTACGGCGCCGCCTGGGTCACCGTCGAGGGCAACGCCGTCCAGCGCGCCGACAACACCGCCGTCCTGCAGGTCTGGCCGCCGCTGGAGAACGTCGTCTTCCGCGGCAACGTCTGGGACGCCGACCCCGTGGGCTGGGACGACCCGCCGGAGGGCGTCACCCTGGAGGACAACGTGACGGTGACCGGCGAGAAGGACTTCGAGGCCCGTACGGCGGACGTCGCCGCGCGGGCGGGACTGGAGCCCGGCTACGCCCACCTGCTCGGCCGATGAGCGCAGGGCCCCTCGTCGCCGGGGTGTGTCCGTGACCGGGTCTCCTGCTCGGCCGGTGACCGCGGGGCCCTCCGCCACCGGGGCGTGCCCGTGACCGGGGTCTCCTGGATGGCGGTGGCGGCACGCCCTACCATTCAGCTGTGCAGAATGATGTTCTAAGGGCAGGGGCACTCTCCCGCGCCGTGCTGGCCGCCTTCTGGGTCTGTTGCGCGGTGCACCTGGCGCTGGTGGCCGCCGGCGCCGCCCCGCTGGACTCCGTGACCAAGGCGCTGCTCATGCCATTGCTCGCGGCCTGGGTGCTGGCACGGCGCGGGCCGCGCCCGCTGGTGGCGGCGCTCCTGCTGTCCTGGGGCGGTGACGTGGCCCTGGAGGTCGACGGCCTCTTCCTCCCGGGCATGGCCCTGTTCGCCGCGGCGCACGTCAGCTACGTGACCTACTTCGTCCGGGAGGGAGCCCTCGACGCGTTGCGGCGCCGCCCGGTGGTCCCGGTGGTCTACGCCGCCCTCTGGGTGGTCCTGATCCTTGTCCTCTGGCCCGGTCTCGGCGACCTGCGCCTGCCGGTGGCCGCCTACTCACTGCTGCTGACCGCCACCGCGGTGACCGCCGCGGGTCACGGCCGGTGGATCGGGGCGGGCGGCGCCCTGTTCCTGCTGTCCGACACGCTGATCGCGTTCGAGCTGGCGGACCTTCCCCGCCTCCCGGCGCACGGCTTCCTGATCATGGCCACCTACATCGCGGCCCAGTATCTGCTGGCCTCGGGCGTCGTCGGCCGCCTCCGTCCCCGAAACCCGTCCGCGCGGAACGAACGCCCCGGCCCTCTTGGAGAAGTCTTGGGACCGGTGTGAGCGTGAAGGCGATCCGGGCGCGGTAGGAGACGGGGTAGTCCCGGCGCCCGTACGCGGGTACGGGCCGCGTCACGTCCGGTCGCGAGTGTCGGCGACCGTGACATGGCGCGGCGCGAGGCGGGCCGACGCCCCGGACGCCAACCGGGACGCGCCGCCACGGGTGACACCGACAAACCGATGGGCGACAGGCCCCGGCGATGGCTCGTCGAGCCCGGGACCGGCCCGAGCCCCAGGAGAGTTCAGCCATGGAAATGCCCGCGGTCAACGAGTGCCAGGTCGAGGCGTGCGCGTACAACACGGAACACGTCTGCCACGCCCTGGCCATCACGGTCGGCAACAGCAGCCACGCGGAGTGCGAGACCTTCTTCAAGGTCCCGTCGAAGGGCGGCGACCCGACCGCCACCGGCCGTGTCGGCGCCTGCAAGATGGCCAACTGCCAGCACAACGTCCAGTACGAGTGCCAGGCCTCCGGCATCGTCGTCGGCTACGCGCAGCAGGACATCGACTGCCTCACGTACGCGCCCGCCTGACGGTCGGCGACCCGGTTCGGGGCGGCGGTCACCATACCCTCGGGAAGTCGCGGTGACCGGCGAAGAACCGGGCCCTGGCGGTGGCGGCGGCTCACATGGTCAGGCAGGCCCGCGAGAGCAGGCGTCCCTTGGACGACGCTCCTGTCGGACGCCTTCGCCGTAGGCCGAGTCGTCCTGTATGAGGCACTCGGCGGGCTCGCCATCGGTCAAAACAGCTGAAGCCATCAGGGTGATCGAGGTGGTCGAGCACCCTGACGGTTCGCGGGGCAGGGGCAACGACGGCCGGTCATCCGTTCGCCTGGTCGACAGGCGCCGTGTCGCGTCGAACTCACCCCGAATGACCATGGCCTTCGAGCCGTGCGATCAGGTCGTCCATGTTTCTGGGTTCCGCCCATCCCGAGCGAGTGCCCGCGACGTCCAGCGGCTCGATTCCGCCCACGGGGGTCCGACCGCCCGCGCTTCTCTGCCGGACGAGTGTCTGATCCTCGAACACGAGGCCCTGGGGCAGCGGACTGGTGAGCACGGCGTCATCGGAGACGGCGGCTCCAGGCCTTACGACGGGATCTTCGCGGGGGATGTGCTCGGCTGTGAAAACCACGGCCCTGGTGCCGGTGGGGATGGAATTTTCGAAGTCTCCCAAAGATTTTTCGGGCAGCCACTCCTCGGGCTTCTTGGAGTCGTCTCGGACCACGGCGCTTCGGAACAGGTCGACGAAGACCATTTTCTTCTCCCCGACTCCCTTCAAAGGGTGGGTGACCTTGATCCTGAGAATGACACGATGTTCGAGTGGCCCGTTGGGGTAGGTGGCCAGAGCCGGACCCTCCTGCCAGCCGTCGACCACGCCCGCGGCGACGATCGACTGGATGTCTGCCAGTGCCTCCGGTGAGGGCAGGGCCTGGAAGTCGGATTCCGCGACCCGGAGAACCGAGACGTCGAGTGCCCGGTGATTTCCCTGGGCGATCTCGGCCGTAGCGGGGGCGCCGAAGGTCTCATCGCCTGTGCACCCGCTCAGGGCAAGGGCCGAAACAAGGGTCAGGGCAGCGATAGGGCGCTTCATCGACGGGCTCCTTTCTGTTTCAGGGCCACCAGGAGTCCGCGTGATCGAGGGGCCTGAACCTTCAGGCGGACGACTCCCCATCACTACCGGAGTCGGGGAGGGCAGGGAAGGTCAGGCGGGCGGGGAGGGCGAATATGACGGCCTTGCCGGGGGTGCCGGTGGTGTGGGTCGTGGTGGGGTGGACGTGACACCGCCCTTGGGAGAGCCGGTGGACCAGGAGCAGGCCGCGGCCGTTCTCGGCGAGCAGGGGCAGGCCGATCTCCTCCACCGAGTGGAGAAGGCCGAGAATGATGCGGACCTTGTGGAGGTCGGGGTTGCCGCCGCCGACCTCGCACCAGGCGGAGTGGGGTGAACGTCGAGCCCTGCTCGTTCGCCGAGGCTTCGGGAACAGCGTGCCCGGCGTGGCCGGTCTCTGGTCGTTTCCCCAGTTCGAACGGGCACGTGAGACTAAAGACGGTGCAAGCTGAATTCATGCGGACGTATAGGCAAGTCTGTTGCCTTGATGCTGGCAACCGCATTGACTACGCTGAATGAAACGGAGTGATCTGCTCGCTCGAATGGCGCGACTGGCCAGGCGGTACGGCTTCGAGTTCTCCAGGAAGCCCGATGTGCACGGTGGCGGTCATGACAAGTGGTACGTCCGGGGAGACGCGGTGATCGTGCCGCGTCACGTTGAGATCAACGAGCTGACGGCCAGGGGCATTCTCAAGGAGTGGGAGGCCCTGCTCGCCGAGGCTCTGCGGGACATGGAGAAGGACGACGAGGGGGAGGGCAATGAGTGAGTTCCGGGTCACGGCTCAGCGGTCCGGTGGCTGGTGGGCGCTGGAGGTCGAAGGGCCGGGATTGCGACGTCCCGCGCACACCCAGGTGCGGCGCCTTGACCAGGCAGAGGAGACGGTCCGCGATCTGCTGGCGCTCCGCTTCGACACCGAGGTGGACAGCCGGCTCGCGACCGCCTGGCGGATCACGGTCGTTCCCGTGCTGGGGGACGAACTCGCGACGGAGGTCGCACGGACCAGGGAGGTCCGGCGGGAGGCCGACAGGCTGCGCGACGATGCGGTCAGCCGTTCACGCCAGACCGCGCGGCACCTGCACGAACAAGGACTCCCGCATCGCGACATCGGCCTGCTCCTCGGGGTCTCCCACCAGGCGGTCGGCAAGCTCCTGGCCGGTTAGCGCCGTCCCCGGTGGTCGATCCCTGGTCGTTTCCCGGGGTGGGGTGGTGTTGGGCGCCCCTCCGTGATCACAATGGGTGGTCATTCGGCTACCGGTGGAGGGTGTCATGGGTGGGCAACGGAGTCATAAGGCTCGTCCCGAGCTGGTGAGGGCGCGGGTGCTGCGGGGGATGAGCCAGGAGGCGGCGGCGGAGGCCCTCGGGGTGACGCCGACGACCTGGGCGCGGTGGGAGCGCGGCGAGCAGGGAGTGCGTGCCTGCTACCGGCCGCGGATCGCCGCCGTGTTCGGGGTGGAGGCCGTCGAGGTCGAGCGGTGGATAGACGGCTGGTCCTACGGGGAGACGTCATCGTGGCCGATCGCGGGCTGTGGCGACGGCTCACCGGCGGCTACCGTGAGGTCGGCCGCGCTTCTGTGGAGGTTGGATGGATCCGTCCCGGCGTCACCTGCTGGCCTCGCTGCCGTTCGTGCCCGGAGCCCTGGGGGAGTGGCTGGTCTCCTGGAACTACGGGACCCCGGTCGCGTTGGCCGCCCGGCAGGGTGCGGGGCGCGTGGTGGGCCTCGCCGACGTGGCGCGGATCGTCGAGGCGCAGAGGGCGTTCGGCCAGGCGCTGCGACTGGCCAAAAGCGGCGACGACCCGCTGACCGGCGCCTGGGTGCTGGCGACGCTGACCCGGCAGGCCATTCACCTGGAGCAGGGCGCCTGGGCCGTGTGGCTGGCCCGAGCCGCCGTCGACACCGCTCGGCGGGCTGAGGCGTCCCCGCATGTCATGGCGTTGATGCTGGTCAGAGAGGCCTGGGCGACTGATCACCGAGGCTGAGCGGGCTTACGCCCAAGGAGTCAACGACCGTGATCCAGAGTGGGTCGGCAGATACGAAGAAGTGGAGCTGAACGCTCAGGTGGGTCGCTGTTGGAGCATGCTCGGTGAACACCGGCGGGCGGTAGGCCCTGCGGAAGCAGCCGTGATCGAGTTCAGTGAGCGGATCCCTCGGACCGCCCAGTTCAACCAATTGCATGCCGCCGAGGCGTATCTCGGCATGGGCGAGCTGGAGCAGGCCCTCGACTCCGCCCGAGCCGCGATCCCGGCGACCAGAACGCTGACTTCCGCCCGCACGGTGGAGCTTGCCCGTCAGTTCGCCGGACAGCTCGACCCGTACGGGGACAGCGTGATGGTCCGTGAGTTCCGCGATCACCTGAACCGTGAGCTGGTCGCCTGACCAGGTGCGATCTTTCATGGGGGGCGAACCGTCCGGGAGTGCGACGACGGTGAGCCAGGCGGATGGGGTGAAGTTCGCGAGAGTCATTTTTCGCCGATGACCACCGTCGGAGAGCTGATCAAGCCCGGGGTGGCCACCGTCCCCCAGGCGCCGATCAGGGCCGGGTGGCCCGGCGGGAGGTGGTCACGTCGATGACGGCCACGACCAGCGCGACCAGTACGAAGGCGATGGTGACCAGCAGCGAGTGCCGGAACGCCGAAGCGTAGTCGCCGTGCGAGGAGGCGACCTCGGAGAAGAACGCCGAGCCGATCGCCGCGATGCCCACGGCGGCGCCGATGCGCTGTCCCGTCTGGAGCACGCCCCCCGCGGCGCCCGCTTTGGAGACCGGCACCTCGGAGAGGGTCAGCGTCTGGTTCGGGGAGATCACCAGGCCGCTGCCCAGGCCGGCGAGGAGCAGTGGCACCGCGGTGGCCCAGGCCACGTGCGTGCCGGGGACCAGTTCCACGGCGAGCGCGGTGACGGCCAGGAAGACCGAGACCAGCACCAGCCCGGCCACCACCAGCGGGCGGCCCAGCCGGGTGACAATCCTGCCGCCGAACAGGGCGGTCACGGCCGACCCGGCGGCGAACGGCGTGGTCGCCAGCCCCGCCTCCAGGGCCGAGTAGCCCAGGCCGTTCTGCAGGTACAGGGTGAGGATGAAGAAGATCGCGGTGAAACCCGCGAAGTAGAGCGCCCCGAGCAGGGCGCCGAGCGCGTACGAGCGCCTGCGGAACAGGGACAGGTCGACGACCGGCTGGTGGTGCCGCCCGTACCGGCGCTCCCAGGCCGCGAAGGCGGCGAGCACGGCGAGCCCGGCGAGCAGGGCCGGCCACCTCGCCGAGGCCTGCCACTCCTGCCCCTCGACGAGCGGCAGGAGCACCAGCACGACGCCGGCGGCGAGCAGCAGCACGCCCACGGGGTCCGTGCTCTCCCTGGGGCGCCTCCCGGCCGCCGGGGGCCGGATGTAGCGGTACGCCAGGACCACGGCCAGGATGCCGATCGGCACGTTGACGTAGAAGACGAGGCGCCATCCGTCGGTGTCGCCGCCGAGGTTGATGAGCACCCCGCCGAGCAGCGGGCCGATCGCCGTCGAGACGCCGATGACGGTGCCCAGCATCCCGAACGCCCGGCCCCGCTCAGATCCCCGGAAGAGCTGCTGGATCAGACCGCTGACCTGCGGGTTGATCACTCCGCCCGCCACTCCCTGCACGAGTCTCGCGATGACCAGCAGGATCGGGTTCTGGGCGATTCCGGCCGCCGCGCTGGCCACGGTGAACAGTACGACGCCGAAGACGAACGCGTTGCGCCGGCCGTACATGTCGCCGAACCGCCCGGCCGGGACCAGTACCAGCCCGAAGGTGAGCGCGTACCCGGACACCACCCACTGCAGGGTGCTCTGCGGGGCGTCCAGTCCGGTGCGGATGGAGGGCAGCGCCACGTTGACGATGCTGACGTCCAGCAGGGTCATGAAACCGGCGACGAGGCAGACGGTCAGCGCCTTCCACCGGCGCGGATCCGGCCCCTCGTGATCCTGGGTGGACGTCACCCCGTCCGGCCCGGTGCTCATCCGGTCGGGTGGGAGAGTGGTGCCCCGGCCCGTGATCGGAGGATCGTCATGACCGCCTCGTTTCCCGTCTCCGGCTGAGCTCTCCACCTTTCAGCAGCGCGTATGTACCCTTTTCCACCTTCTCAACCACAATTCACGATCCGGGCCGCGATCCGCCCTTCGCGGGGTACCCGCGAGAGGCGAGGGCCACCTCGCAGGGGCCACTTAGCGGGGCCGTCTCGCGGGGATCGCCTGACCGGGGTGGGCATGCGGCGTGCGGCGGGCGTGTCATGTGGGGGCGTGCGGCGTGAGGGCGTGTGGCGGGCGTGTCATGTGGGGGCGGGCGGCCGGGCGTGCCACGTGCGGGAGCGCGGTCGAGCGTGTCGCGTGAGGGCGTGTCGCGTGAAGGCCGCCGCGTGAAGTGAACGTGAAGTGAAAAGGTGCGGCGGGCGGCCCCAACGCCGCCCGCCGCACCGGTCCGTCCGGGTATGGCCGGTGAATCCCCCGGACGACGTGGTCACCGTCGGCCCGGGGGACCGTCCTGTGTCACGGGCAGGAAACCTCGCCGCTCGTGGCCGGGACGTTCACCGCGCTCCAGGCGGCCTTGACCGCGTTGACCTCGACGCACCCGCTCGGGAAGAGCGACTTGGCGGCGGCCACGGTGGCCCTCCGCGCCTTCGCGTGCGTCCACGGGGCGGTCTTGGTGTTCAGCCCGGCCATGTAGATCCGTCCGGCCTTCTGGATGCCGATGCCGGTCAGGCTCGTCGGGCCCGAGCAGACGGAGCTGGCCGGCTTGCCCACCGGGTTGGTGCCCTCGGAGAGCAGGTAGAACCAGTGGTTCTGCGGGCCGGCCGCCGCGTGCACCTGGGTGGAGGGGATGGACGAGCTGTAGCAGTTCGGGTGTCCCTTGGCCGAGGGGTTGTACATGTTGCGGATCTCGCCCGCGCCGGTCAGGTTGACCTCCTCGCCCACCAGGTAGTCCGGCGGGTCGAGGGTGGCGGGCTGGTTGGCGTAGTGCTCGGTCAGCGCGCCGAAGATGTCGCCGGTCGACTCGTTCAGGCCGCCGGACTCGTTGCCGCTGCCCCCGCCGCCGCTGCCGGAGGTCTGGAAGATGGCGTGGCCGTACTCGTGGCCGACCACGTCCATCGGGGTGGCCTGCCTGGTGTTCGCGCTGTTGCGCCCGAAGCTGGTGTAGCTGCCGTTCCAGTAGGCGTTGACGGCGCTCAGGCCGACCCGGGCCGGGAAGGCGCCGCCGGAGCCGTTGAACCCGTTACGGCCCAGCCAGTTGCGGAGCATGTCCCATTCCTTCTGCGCCGCGTACAACGCGTCGACGCAGGCGGTCTCCAGGTTGGTGCCCGAGCCGTTGCCCCAGGAGTCGTCGGTCCCGGTGTAGGTGGCACCGTTCTGCCCGCCGCAGCGCAGGCCGGGGCGGGTGGTGTCGGTCATCGAGTACGAGCTGCCCGAGCCCGAGGTCTGGATGGTCACCGGGTTGCCGTTGTAGTAGCTGTTGCCGGTTCCGGCGTGCACGTCGTCGTAGGAGTCGACGATCGACCCGTCGAGGGCGTCCACGAAGACGTGCAGGACGCTCGGGGCCTCGGCGGTGGCGCCGTTGACGACCACCTCCCAGGCCAGCTTGGGCGTCGTGGTGGTCGCGTGCACGACCAGCTTGGGCGTGGCCACGGTCTCCACCACGGGCAGCTGCGCGCGGGCGGTGGCGGCCGCGGTGGCGGCGTCCACCTTGCTCGTGACGTCGACCGTGATCCTGGCCTGCTGGCCCGAGCTCACGGACCCGACGAGCTCTCCGGCCCTGTCGGTGGCGACGACCACGTCACCGCCGTGGACCGGCAGCCCGCGGTAGGTGCGCGTGTAGGTCAGGTACTGCAGGCCGTGCGCACCGGCGATGCTCTTGCTCAGGGTGAACTTCTCGTTCTGCCCCTTGAGGACGGCTTCGGATCTGGCGGCGAGGGTCGCGTTGGCGGTGGTGACCGCGCGGCTGCGCGACTCCGCGTCCGGCGGTGCGAACACCGGCGGCTCGGCGGACACGGTGCGGGTGGTGTCGGCCGGGGCGGTGGCGGCGTTCACCGCCGTGGGGGTGGTCATGGCGGCGACGGCCAGTACGGCCATGGCGCCAAGCTTGACCTTCGGATTCACGCGGGGTGACTCCTCTCGGTGTCCCTGGGGGGGTAGGAGGGATGCAAGGAGCCCTAAGAGTCCGGGCTCCATAAAGTTGGCACCGGGAAGGGCCGCTGAGTACCTCGCAAAGTTCCATAACGTCGTGATATGGGCTGGTACGCATACCGGCGCAGACCTCCATGCGGGGCCTTCACCTGCGCGGGAGCGTCCTCGGACGGGCCGGGCCGTGCCCGCCGTTTCATGACCGGGGAGGATTACCCGAGTCGGGAGAGCCCGCAAGGTTGGGTCTTCTCAAGGGCCCGCCCGGCGGGTTATCAAGAGCCGTGGGGCGCGTGCGCTCCAGCGCCTCCACCCCTCCACCCCGCTCCAGCGCTTCCACCCCCTCATCGGACCCGCCGTGACCCACCCCGTCCCGGCTGCCCGCGGCTACCCGCCCCGAAGTTGATCAAGGACGACATGCGTCAGCACCGGCAAGTGATCTCGCGAATTCTCCGCGTCGCCCTCATGCTCGCCGCCATGCTCGCGGCCGGGCCTCCCCCGGCCGCCGCGAGCGCCGAGGCGGCCGGCCCCGGGCCGTGGGGATTCGCGTACGTCAGGAGCGCCTCCGTGGTGGACGCCAACCGCCAGGGAGGCTCGTGGCCGGCCGGGCTCAAGGCCGAGGCCTCCCCCGGAGGACCCGGCCAGGTGTTCGTGAGGTTCCCGCAGATCGGCATCGCCTCCGGGGGAGTCGCCCACGTCACGGCGATATCCCGGTCCGCCGACTGGTGCCAGGTCCAGGAGTGGCGGCAGTCGGGCACCGACGAGATCGTGGCGGTGCAGTGCTACCGCTATGGCGGGACCCCGGTCTTCACCCCGTTCTCCGTCGTCTTCGGGCACAGCACCGAGATCCTGCGCCCGCCCGCGGCGTTCGGCTACGTGCACTGGGACGGCTCCGCGGTGGCCGGGCAGTTCAACTCCTCGGCACCGGCCGCCGTGAACTCCGTCCTGGCCTCGTCGTCCCCCGGGATATGGCAGGCCACCCTGCCGGGGCTCGGTTCGGCGGGCCACGCCGGAAACATCCAGGTCACGGCGGTCGATCCGGCCGTGCCCGCCCGCTGCAAGCTGGGAGGGTGGACCTCGTCGGCCACCGAGCAGAAGATCGTGGTGAGGTGTCACGACGCGACCAACGTGCCGCTCAACACCGGGTGGAGCCTGACCTACCACCGCGAGCGTGCCGTCGCCTCGGCCTTCCCGCAGTACCGCTTCGCCTACACCTTCGACAACGCGCCCGACACGATAGGCGGCTACCGGCCGTCGCCGGTGGCCCTCAGCCACAACTCCCGGGGAGGAGGCGTCCAGATCGACCACGTGGGGACCAACCGCACGAACGTGCTTTTCGGCGAGGTCAACGGATACCGGGACAACGTCCAGGTCACCGCCTTCGGCTACGGGCCCGAGTTCTGCAACCTGTACACCCCCTGGGAGCTCTACTCCACCTACGTCACCATCCGGTACGTCATCTGCTACAACGGCACCACCCAGGTCAGGCACCCCTTGATGGTCACCTACCTCTCCGCCTACGGCTCCATTTCCTGACCACCGGGCGGTTCCCCGGACGGACGACGGCGACGCGGCGTTCGATCGCGAGGCGACCCGTGTCGGAAAGGACAGGAATCCCAGGTTTTCCGACCTGTGCGACCGCCCCCCTTGGCGCGTCCCCGGTACGGCGGCACGGTTGGACCATGACACAGACAGCACCGACCGCACGCCGCCGGTGGGGCCGCTTCGCCTGGCACTACGTCGAGATGGTCATCGCGATGTTCGTCGGGATGATCGTTCTCGGAACGCTCCTGTCCGCCGCCGGGCTCGGCTTCTCCCACGACCGGCAGCCTGAGCTCGCCTACCTGCTCATGGCGCTCACCATGTCCGTCGGCATGGCCGTCTGGATGCGCTTCCGGGGCCACGGCTGGATTCCCACCCTGGAGATGTGCGCCGCCATGTTCGTCCCCGTCATACCGCTCTTCCCGCTGCTCTGGCTGGGTCTCATCGACGGCGGGTCGCTCATGGTGATCGCCCACGTGGCGATGTTCCCGCTGATGCTGGCCGCCATGCTCCGGCGCCGTGACGAGTACGCGGGCCACGCGGCCTGAGGTCGGCGACCGCTCGGATCGCGTTCCCCGCGGGGCCGGAACGGGCTCCGGGCGGCCGGCCTCTCGGATCACACGAACCTGGCCGGATCCGGCCTGCCGCCCGGGTCGCGACATGTCCGGCCGGGCAGGGCCTTCCCGTACAGAATCCCGGACAGGGGCGAGCCCGGCACGGGTGTCTCCGAACGATCCTCTCGATGGAAAGGCGCGTGGAAGACTCGCATACTTGTGCGCATGGAAACACACGTCACCGACGCGGTTGCGGGAGAGCTGACGCTCACGCTGGATCGAGACGGCGGCACCATGCGAGTCGAAGGCGACGCGATTCCCGCGATCGTCGTGCGCCGATCCGCCGAAGCCGTCGTGCGGCGGCACGTTCCCATCGGCACCCGCGACCCCGACCGGCTGACCATGACCCTCGACGGCGCCCCCGTCCCGCTACGCCCCGGGCCGGGGCGCGTCACGCGCCACTCCTACCGGATCGAGGTGGACCGCGCGGGGAACGTCTACACCCTGATCCCCACCTCCGAGGAGTCCAGCTCCCTCTTCCGCGGTGAGCACCACCTCGGAAACCTCACCACCATCACCGACGGCGAGGTCAGGGCCGAGTGGGTCGCCTCACCGACCCCGGAGGAGGTCGCCATCGGCTACGCGCTCGCCACCTGCTTCGGCAGCGGAGCGGAGCATCCCCTCTCGGCACTCGTCGGCATGTTCACCTTCTGAACCGGCGCCGGACAAGGTCGGTGGCCCGCCGCCGATCCTCCTGCGTGGGGTTCACGATCTCGTGGTCGCCGGTGGTCGGCTGTTCGAGCGGCGTCGCCTCGAGAAAGGCGCCACGCCGTGTTGGAAGGTCGGGTCGCGAGCGCGAGCCCTCCGGCAGGCGCCGCGAGACGACAGAGGACCTGTCCGGCGGGCGATCAGCCGGTGGCGTGTTCCCAGTAGGGGTCGCGGTAGAGCATGACCGAGGTGCCGCGGAGCAGTTCGTCGGGGGCGGAGATCAGCGCGAGCTCGCCCGCCGCCTCCAGGCCGCGCAGGATGTCGCGGACGCGCGGGCCGACCGGCAGGCGGCCCGCCGGGAGGTGGAGGGTCTCGCGGACCAGGTCGGCCACCTGGGAGAGCCGGAACGGCTCGGTGAGACCGGCGATCAGCTCGCGGACGATCTCGACGGTGATCACGGACTCGGCCTCGAGATGGGCGAGCTGCCAGGTCAGCTGGATCCTGCGCCGGCCCGTTCCGGCGCAGGCGGTGCACCGCTGGGAGAAGCCTGGCACGACGTCCTCGACGGCGGTGCCCAGGCAGACGGTGCACTGGCCGGTCTCCGACGCGTGCGACTCCGCCGCCGCCCGGTCGGCCGGCCGCCTGCCGCATCCGCACAGATAGACCCGGAACCCGCCGCGCACCAGCACGAGGTCGTCGGCATTGTCGGGGATCTCTTCCCACAGTGCGGTGATCGTGTGCTTTCTCATCGTCGTGTGACTCTACCCATCCGGGGCCCACCCGGGTCCCGTCACCGGAGCATGACCGGGACCAGCCTCATCGGAGCGCTCCACAGCCACTCCTCGGTGATGTAGGTGGAGGTCAGCAGCGTCATCAGGCCGAGGGTCCGCTCGGTCGCGGTGGAGGGGTGGGCGCCGCAGTCGCCGAAGCGGCACATCCACAGCTCGAACATGCTGTCGTCGGAGAGCTGCTCGTGGACCGAGGGCCGCCCCGCGGGGAGCCCGTCGCGCCAGATGTCGACCGACGGGCTGCTGGACGGGAACGCCCCGGCCAGCACGCCGCCGCCCGAGGTGACCGCCCGGCCGACCCCGTCGCGCACCGGCAGGATGCCGCCGGACTGGAAGAGCACCACCCCGCCCCCCGGCGGGCTGGCCACGCGCAGGACCTCCACGTGGGAGGCCTGCTCCGCGCTCCGCAACTCACCGGTCTCCATCGGCGGGCACGACTCCGGCGCGGCGCCCAGGCGCCGGATGACCTCGTCCTCCGGCACCTCGCCGACGAACGCCACGCACAGTTCCTCGTTGTAGTCCTCGTACGAGAACATCATCGCGTCGACGGTGTTCTGGAGCTCGCGGAGCCTGGGGCTGACGCTGGGGGCCCCCGGCAGGTGGGCGAACAGGTCGGCCATCTCGGTGAAGAGGGCCTGGGCGCCGGGGGAGCGGCCCGCGATGCACGGCCGCCAGGGGTCGGCGCCCGCGGCGAGCAGGATTCGTACGGCGTCGTCCCAGCCGTGGCGGACGGCCTCCCACAGCGGAGTGGCGCCGTCGGTGTCGACGGGGTCGACCTCCGCGCCCGAGGCCAGCAGCAGCTCGATCACCCGGGTGGCGCCCTCCTGGGCGGCCTGGTGCAGGGGGGTCGTGCGCAGCCACGGCAGTCGTCGGCCGGGGTCGAACCCGTTCGCCAGCCGCTGACGGATCTGCGCCAGGTTGGTGTCGCGCCACGCGTCGACGTCCTCGGCCCACTCGTCTTCGCCCACTTTTATCCCATCTTGTCGTACTGAGCGGATCCAACCAGTTCCGTACGACAGTTCTCGGTCAGTGTCCGTCGTGAGAGGCGGTCGGAGGCGCGGGTGGTCTCGGGGAGGCGGTAGCGGGGCGTCAGGTTCAGCACGTTGTGGCAGGCGGTGTCGAGGTCGACGCGGTGACCGGTGGAGACGAAGACGGGCTTGACCCCGTCCCGGGTGCGCAGCACGCGGCCGACGACGTCGCCGTCCAGCGTCAGGTCGGTCCACGCGCCCCGCTCGGGCGCGGGCTCGGGGTAGGTGCCGACGAAGGCGGTCTTGCCGACGCCGATCGTGGGCAGTCCCGTGAGCACGCCGAGGTGGCAGGCCAGGCCGAAGCGGCGCGGATGCGCCAGCCCGTATCCGTCGCAGACGACCAGGTCAGGGGGCATGGACAGCCGTTCAAGGGCGTCCAGCAGCGCGGGGACCTCCCGGAAGGCGAGCAGTCCCGGGACGTAGTCGAAGGTCACCCTCCCGGCCACGGCGACCTCTTCGACGATCTCCAGCGTCGTCCCGTCCAGGACGGTCACCGCCGCCGCCAGCCGGTCCCTGTCGTAGGCGACGTCCACTCCCGCGATCCTGGAGGGGTGGTGGGGTCCAGGGCCGGTCAGATCGAGCAGTGCCCTGAGCTCGTCCTGGATGGCCTCGGCCTCCGTGACAGTGCGCGGCATTTGTACCTTCATGACTCCATGATCGCTACTTTTATAGTATGACGTCATATTTCGGTACTGTTTATCGGATTCTTCGGTGGCCGGTGAAGTCCCTGCGGGGCGAGGAGCTCCGCGAGGCGCGTCTCGACGATCGGGGGCTGGCCGGAGACCGGGCCTACGCGCTCGTCGACGAACGGGAGAACCACGCGGGCAAGGTGCTGTCCGCGCGGCGCCGGGTGGAGACGCTCCACTGGCGCGCCACCTACGGCTCTCCGGAGAGCGGTCCCCAGGAGAACGCCTCCCCCGAAAGCGGTCTCCCCGAAAGCGGTCTCCATGGGAACGGCTTCCGGGGGGACGGCGACGCGCCGACACTGACCGGGCCTGACGGCACCACATGGCACTGGGACGCCCCCGGCCTGGCGGACGCGCTGGCGGAGTCGCTGGGCCGGGTGAGCCTGCGTGCCGCCGACGGGCAGCAGGACCGGGGCCCGACCGTGCTGGTCACCTTCGAGGCGTCCCTGGCGGCCCTGGGCGACGAGCTCGGCAGGCCGGTGGACCTGCTCAGGTTCCGGCCCAACCTGCACCTCACGACCGACGCGCCCGCGTTCGACGAGGAGGGCTGGGCGCCCGGCACCACGGTCACCGCGGGCGAGGCCGAACTCACCGTCACCGGCGAGCAGGCGGGGCCCTGCGTCAGGTGCGTCGTGCCCAGCTGGGACCCCGAGGGGCGCGAGCGCTGGCCCGATCTGCAGAAATGGCTGATCGGCGAGCACGAGAACAAGTTCGGCGTGATCATGCGGGTCACCCGCCCCGGCACCGTCCGCCTCGGAGACCGTGCCACCGCCACCCCCGTCCGCCCCTGACCCCTCACCGCAGCCCCGCCCCCCACCGCCCCGTTCGGTACGGCGCCCCGGCCCTCGGCCGCGCCGGATTGCCCGCCGGTCCGGCCGGAAACTAGGGTGCGGGGGAGAGACGCGGGGATTCGGGGAAAGGGCGATACATGTCGGTGCTCGTGGCGTTCAGCGTGACCCCCATCGGAGCGGGGGAGGACGTCGGCGAGCTCGTCTCCGAGGCCGTGCGCGTCGTCCGCGCCTCCGGCCTGCCCAACAGGACCGACGCCATGTTCACCACGGTCGAGGGCGAGACCTGGGACGAGGTCATGGCCGTCGTCAAGGACGCCGTCGCGGCGGTCGAGGCCCGCGCCGGCCGGGTCAGTCTCGTCCTCAAGGCGGACATCCGCGAGGGGGCGGGTGGCCGCCTGGAGGCCAAGGTCGCCACCGTCGAGCGGCATCTCGCCCCGTAACGTCCCTCGTGGCCGGGGACGCCCGCCGTGTGCCGGTCATTCGCCGTGCCCGCTCGCTCCCCGGCGGCCCGTGACGTCCTTCGGGGCCGGGAGACGCGCACGCGGTGTCTTCCGCCGAGGGCTTCAGGCCCCCGCGCGTCCTCGTGGCCCGGGTCGCCGGTCTCGCCCAGAGCGTAATGGGAACACCAACGGGGGCGAGATCGTTCTGCAGGCACGGGCGACTTCAGGAGCGTGAGCCGCATGGCGGGCAGCAGATCGATCGGGCGTCTCCTGGCGGGCGGGCTGGCGCTGGCCGCCGCCGGGTGGGTGCTGAAGGACATTCCCTCGGAGCTCGGGGGCAAGGCCGAGGGGGAGCGGCTGGAGCGGATGCGCCGCTCACCGCAGTTCCACGACGGCGTCTTCCGCAACTCCACGCCCGGCGGCTTCGTGCCCTCCGCGCAGAGCACGCGGGAGATCGCCTGGAACATGCTCCGCGACCCCGAGGAGCGCCGTCCGGCCGCGCCGATCCCCGTGGTGACCTCACCGGCCGGTGGGCCGTCCCCGGCGGGGCTGAGCGTCATCTGGTACGGCCACGCCACCGCGCTGCTGGAGATCGAGGGGCGCCGGGTGCTCGTCGACCCGGTGTGGAGCAGGCGCGCCTCGCCCTCCCAGCTGGTCGGCCCGCGGCGCCTGCATCCAGCGCCGGGGCCGCTGGCGGGCCTTCCGCCGCTCGACGCGATCGTGATCTCGCACGACCACTACGATCACCTCGACCGCGCGACGGTCCGCGGGCTCACCGCGCTGCAGACCGCCCCGTTCCTGGTGCCGCTGGGCATCGGCGCCCACCTGGAGCGGTGGGGCGTGCCCGCCTCGCGGATCATCGAGCTCGACTGGGACGAGGAGGCGATCGTCGCGGGCCTGCGGTTCGTCGCCACCGCCGCCCGCCACTTCTCCGGCCGCACCTTCAATCGGAACGTCACCCTGTGGGGTTCCTGGGTGATCGCCGCAGGGGAGAAGAAGGTCTTCTACGCGGGCGACTCCGGATATTTCGACGGATACGCGAGGATCGGCGCCGCGCACGGCCCGTTCGACCTCACGCTCATGCCGATCGGCGCCTACAACGCCGCCTGGCCCGACATCCACATGGACCCCGAGGAGGCGGTCAACGCCCACCTCGACCTGGGCGGCAGGTTGCTCCTCCCGGTCCACTGGGCGACCTTCGCCCTCGCCACGCACCCGTGGGCCGAGCCGGTCGACCGCCTGTGGCGCGAGGCCAAGGCCCGCGATGTCCGCATCGCCGTTCCCCGTCCAGGTGAGCGCGTCGACACCGCCGACGTGCCCATGCTGGAGAGCTGGTGGGAGATGCTGCACGGTGGTGAGACGTCCCGTCCGCCCCGGCAGGTGCCGGCGTCGCCGCCCGCCTCTCCACCCCTGGGCTCCGACCCCAGGCTCTGACCGGCGGGTGCGCGACACCCCGGGGCCTCCAGCCCTGACCGGCGGGCGCGACGCCCCGGGGCCTCAGATCCCGGCGGTCCTCGCCGACAGGCGGGTACGGACGACGAGATCGTGCACCGCGCCCGCCGACGGCGCGGTGTCGGGAAGGCGGGAGGACTCCTGTGCCTCCTCCAGCTCCCCGGCCAGCCGGGTGACGTCGTCCGCCAGCCGCTCTGGGCCCGGTGCGCCCGACGGCAGCGGGCCGTGCTCGGCGGAGCGCTTGGCGGCCATCAGGTCGCCGAGATACGGCGGGCCGCCGGGCAGCCGGGTGAGGTCGGCCTCCAGCTCTCCGGTGCGCATCAGGTGGATGCCGGTGAGCAGCACGCGGAAGGTGTAGAGCAGGGGCTTGAGCTCGCCGGAGCGCTCGAACAGCCGCCACTGGGTGCGGGCGAAGCCCAGATAGTGGTGGGCGTGGTGGCGGGTGACGCAGCCGGGGGCGACGGCGATCATCTCCTGGTGGACCGGTGAGGTGGTCACCACCAGCGGGGAGAGCAGCTGCTCCAGCACGTAGCCGTTGCGGCGCAGCAGCAGGCGGCAGAACTTGGCCAGGTCGTGGGTGACGAGGTCGACCTCGACGCCGTCGCGGACCCAGGAGCGGGTGAGGGTCTCCTCGCCCGTCCGCAGGCCGACCACCTCCTCCAGCGGCAGCAGGTGCACGCCGCGCAGGTCGACGTCGGAGTCGGCCGAGGGAAAGCCGTACAGGTGCGCCCCGCTGACCGTGGCGAACGCGGCGGGGTGCGCCTGTTCGGCGGGGATCTCGGCCAGCCAGGAGGGCAGGGTGACGGTCACAGCGCGGCCTCCCTCGTGCTCGTCAGGTATCGCTCCACGCGCCGCAGGTCGGGCTCGGCGGGCAGCACGCCCGTACCGTCGAACCCCGCCAGCAGCTCGCGGCGCCAGCGGTCGACCTCGGTCCAGGGGAGCTCGCCCCGCCGTACGGCGAGCAGCCGGTCGCGGTGGGCGTCCATCCGGACCAGGGGCTCGCCGTGGCGGGCCAGGTGCAGGCCGCTGAGCAGCAGGCGGATCATGTGCATGGCCTGCTTCCATTTGGGGTGCGCGGGGTCCAGGCGGCGGAACTGGGCGTTGGCGTATCCCACGAAGGTCTGGTTGGCGCGTTCGGACAGGAAGGCGTCCCGGATGGCGAGGAGTTCCTCGCCCGCCGCCGTGGTGTGCTCGACGATCGGAGACCACAGGCACTCCAGGACCGTCGGGTTGGCCTCCAGCGCGAGACCGCAGAACCGCTCGACCTCCCACGAGAACTGCTCGGGCAGCGGCCCGTCGAGGTGCGTGGGCGGCTTGGCCAGCCGCCAGAACAGCCGGGTCGGCGCCACGAAGACCCCGCGCCGGTCGACGTCCGACCCCTCGGTCTCCAGCCCGTATGCCCGCGAGCCGACCACCACCGACAGCACCGAGTGATCCGGGACGTACCGTACATCCATCCGCACAGCCTGCCAGGCCCGCTCCCGGCGCGGGTACGGGTTTTCGCGCGCGGGGCGGCGGGAGGCCGATCCGTTCGCGGGCGAGGAGTCGGTACGAGGAGTCGGTACGAGGTCCGTTCGCGGGCGAAGGGTCGGTATGAGATTCGTTCGCGGGCGTGGGGTCAGTACAGGTTTTCGCGGGCGTCGACGCTCAGGTCGTCGTCGATCACCTTGGCCGACCACTCCAGGTCCAGCTGGTCCTTGAGGATCCGGCCGAGCGTGGGCAGCGACTCGCGGGCCGGCCACCGCTCCGGCTGCCAGAGCGCCGAGCGCCGGAAGGCCTTGGAGCAGTGGAAGAAGCACTCGCGCACCTCGACGCTCACCGCCAGCGTGGGGAGTTTGCCCTTCACACGCAGGCGCTCCATGTACGGGGCCTGGCTGACCACCCGCGCCACCCCGTTGACGCGCAGGGTCTCCTCGGTGCCCGGCACCACGAACAGCAGGCCGACGTGCGGGTTGGCGACGATGTTGCGCAGGCTGTCAACCCGGCGGTTGCCGGGCCGGTCGGGGATCACCAGCGTGTGGTCGTCGAGGACCAGCACGCCGCCGGGCTCCTCGCCGCGCGGGGAGACGTCGCAGGTGCCGTCGGGTCCCGAGGTCGCCAGCAGGACGAACGGCGAGGCGGCGATGAAGTCGCGGGCGTACTCGTCGATGTGGCCGATGTCCTTGCGCAGGACGACCTCCCCGACCTCCCCGACGATCCGGCGAAGCTCTTCTTCCGAGGTGACCGTGACGATCTGACCGGTCTCACCGGTATCGAGGGAAGTCATGCGGTAAGGCTAGCCTTGCTCGAATCCCGCCTCAACGTCCCCTTGGCCGTTTCCGAATGGGCACGGGTGAGCCTCCGGCCGTTTCCCGGCGGGCGCGCGTGAGCGTCCCCGGGGCGGGGCCGGGCGGGCGCGGGTGGGCCTTTGGGTGGGGCCCGGCGGGACGCCCGCCAAAGGCCCTCGGCCGGTCCGGTGGCGGGCCGGATCTCACCGTCAGGCGGCGAGGGTCGCGTGCATCTCCCAGACCAGGATCTCGGTCGGGTCGGTCGCGGTGACGCGCCGGCCGCCGGTGGCGGTGAGGCGGGCGGCGTCGCCCTCGGCGAGGTGCCCGGCCCCCTCCAGGTCGACGGTGCCGCGAGGGACGAACAGGTGCAGGAACGGGGCCTCGGGCAGTTCCACGCTCTGGCCGGGCTGGAGCCTGGCCACGTGCAGCGCGGCGTACCGGTTGTTGATCCGGATGGCGCTGCGGTCCTTGTCCCTGGCCATGCCCGAGGCCACCGGGATCAGGGCGCCGCCGAGCAGTTCGGCGTCGATCTCCAGTTGCTCGTAACCGGGAGTGAGCCCGTCCTCATCAGGTACCACCCACATCTGGATGAAGTGCACCGGATCGGTATGCTGCTCACCCTGGAGCCGCCACGAGTCGTTCTTCTCCGAATGGAGGATGCCCGTCCCCGCGCTCATCCGCTGGGCCAGTCCCGGATAGATGACCCCGGAGTGGCCCTCGGAGTCCTGGTGGACGAGGGATCCGCGCAGCACCCAGGTGACGATCTCCATGTCCCGGTGGGGGTGGGTGTCGAAGCCGGTGCCGGGCTTGACGATGTCGTCGTTGTTGACGAGAAGTACGCCGTGGTGGCTGTTGGCCGGGTCCTGGTGGCGGCCGAAGGAGAAGGAGTGCTTTGAGTCCAGCCACTGGATCTTGGTGGCGGCACGCTCGCCGGACCTGCGGATGTCGATGCTCATGTCTGGTCTTCCTCTCACCCTGCTTTGTTGAAACTTAAACTAGAGAGCCGCCTGAAATGTTCCTCACATCTCCGGGTTGGGGAGATCTTGCTTACCGATCCGAATATGATGTGTGGCGATTTATCACTACGCGGGCCGCGGCTGACCTTGTCCTGACGGGAAGCGGCCTACGCGATCTACCAGGGGGAACAGTGCTGGGCTTGCTTTCGCGTGCTCCGAGGCCGCTGGGTCGATGAGCGCCCCCGCCGACGCCGCGAAAATCGCTCCCTACGACTACGAGAGGTTCAGCAGGCTCGCCGGGCCCGTGACCGAACCGGAACCCGGGGTGCCCTACCGCGTGAGCTACCGCTCCCTGCTGGCCACCGAGCCACACCGGGTGCGGGCGGTGCTGCTGATGGTCGCGGCGCTTCTCGTGGAGTTCACCCTGATGGTCTGGCTGCTGCTGCCCGACCACTGGACCGTACGGCCCGACCCCTATGGCACGATCCCGTGGTATCTGCCGGTGGCCGACCGCATCATGCTCGTCGCCATCGCCCTGATCGAGGTCTTCCGGCTGGTCAGCGTGGTCTCCAACGTGCACGCCATGCTGGCGGCCAGGGACCCGGTTCCGGTCGCGCCCGAGGCCGGCACCCGGGTGGCCTTCATCACCACCTGCGTGCCCGGCAAGGAGCCGCTGGAGATGGTCAGGGAGACCCTGGCCGCCGCGCTGAAGATCCGCCACGACGGGGTGCTCGACGTCTGGCTGCTGGACGAGGGCGACGACCCCGACATCCACGAGCTCTGCGACTGGCTGGGCGCCCACCACTTCACCCGCAAGGGCGTGCCCGAGTGGAACCGGCCCAAGGGCAGCTTCCGGGCCAAGACCAAGCACGGCAACTACAACAGCTGGCTGGACGCGCACGGCGACGACTACGACTTCTTCGTCTCGGTCGACACCGACCACGTACCGCTCCCGGAGTTCTGTGAGCGCATGCTCGGTTACTTCCGCGACCCGCGGGTGGCCTTCGTCGTCGGCCCCCAGGTCTACGGCAACTACGACGCCGGGGTCACCAAGGCCGCCGAGAGCCAGCAGTTCCTGTTCCACTCGCTGATCCAGCGCGCGGGCAACTTGTACGGCGCGCCGATGTTCGTCGGCACCAACAACGCCGTGCGCATCCGCGCGCTCAAGCAGATCGGCGGGCTGTACGACTCGATCACCGAGGACATGGCCACCGGCATCGAGTTCCACCGCTCCCGCGACCCGGAGACCGGGCTGCGCTGGATGTCGGTCTACACCCCCGACGTGCTGGCCGTGGGGGAGGGGCCGTCGTCGTGGACCGACTTCTTCACCCAGCAGCTGCGCTGGAGCCGGGGCACCTACGAGACGCTGCTCACCCAGTTCTGGAGGGCGGCGCCGAAACTCTCGCCCGGACGGTTCTTCAACTACACCCTGATGGTGACCTTCTACCCGATGTCCGCGCTCAACTGGCTGCTGGCCGGGCTCAGCGCCACCCTGTTCATGGCCGTCGGGGGCTCCGGCGTGACCGTGCCGATGGACGTGTGGCTCATGCTGTACGGCGACGCGGCGCTGCTGCAGGTCATGCTCTACACCTGGAACCGGCGGCACAACGTCAGCCCGCACGAGCCGGAGGGCTCCTCGGGGGTGGCCGGGATGGTCATGTCGGCGTTGTCGGCGCCCATCTACGTCACCTCGCTGATCGGCGCCGCGCTGCGCAGGCCCAGCAAGTTCGTGGTCACCCCCAAGGGCGACTCGGCCAGCCCCGACCAGATCGCCACGTTCCGCATCCACCTGTGGTGGGCGGCGATCTTCGGCGGCGGCCTCCTGCTGACCGTTTTCTGGACCGGCCACATCCACCTGGTCATGACCCTCTGGGGAATCCTCGCCCTGGTCATCTGCCTGGGACCGCTCACGACCTGGGCCTGGAACCTGCGGGCGGCCAAGGCCGGCCTGCGAGCGGTCGGTGACGAGTCGTGAGCCGCCTGCGCAAGCACCTGGTCGGGATGGCGGTGGTGGCCGCCGTCCTCGCGATCAACCTGCCCGCCGTCGCGGGCTTCGCCACCGAGAAGTGGCGCGACTACCGCATCAACCAGGACGAGTACAAGGCCTCCCACGGCCACTGGGCCTTCCTCGACGTCCCGGAGAAGTTCAAGGTCAACGCCATTCACGCCGCGCTGCTGCACACCGGCAAGGTGCTCATCGTCGCCGGCTCCGGCAACAACGCCGCCAACTTCGACAAGGGCACCTTCAAGACCGTGCTGTGGGACCCGGCGAAGCCGGGCGGGCCGGATGAGTTCAAGCTGGTCGACACACCCGTCGACTTCTTCTGCGCCGGACACGTGATGCTGCCCGACGGCAAGCTTCTCATCGCGGGCGGCACGGGCCGGTTCGAGGTGCTGAAGGCCAAGGTCAAGCGGGCCGCGGGCGCCCTGACCATCAAGAACGAGGACCCCGACGCCGAGCCCAGGGAGTTTCACCCCGGCACGCTGCTGACCGCCCCCGGCGGGCAGGTCTACCGCACCACCGCCCACGTCAGCGTGCCGCCCGCCAAGAAGGTCGAGACCGGCCTGCCGGGCAAGGTGCGGATCCGGCCCAGCCAGACCAAGGTCTTCGCCGAGGCGGTCGAGGAGGGCGCGGCGGGCCTGCTCACCGCCCCGGCCGGCTCCCTCAAGTACGAGATCCAGGGACTCAAGGGCCGGGAGAAGCGCGACCTGTACGCCATGGGCGGCAGCATGACGATGGACAAGCAGGACTTCCAAGGCATCAGGGACGCCTACGAGTTCGACCCCGTCACCGAGCGCTACAGCAAGGTCCAGGACATGGCCGAGGGGCGCTGGTACCCGACCATGACCGCCCTGCCCGACGGCAGGGTGATGACCGTCTCGGGACTCGACGTCGTGGGGCAGATCACCAGGGACAACGAGATCTACAACCCCCGGACGAAGACCTGGCGGCCCGGCCCCAAGAGGTTCTTCCCCACCTACCCCGCGCTGTTCCTGCTGGAGGACGACACCCTCTTCTTCTCCGGCATGAGCGCCGGGTACGGCCCCGGCCAGCTCGCGCTGCGTCCCCCCGGCATCTGGGACTACCGCCGCGACACCGACCGGCCGGTGAAGACCGTCGGCGGCGTCGGAGGTGTGGCGCCCGACGAGATGGAGGCGTTCACCCCCGTACCCGGGCTGCCCCAGCCCGAGCTGAACGAGACCGGCGCCTCCGTGCTGCTGCCGCCCGCGCAGGAGCAGCGGGTCATGGTGATGGGCGGTGGACCGGTCGGGGAACGCCAGCCGGGCCTGCCCAACGCCACCGCCAGGACCGCCATCGTCGACCTCACCGAGGCCAGCCCGCGCTACGTCAGGGGGCCCGACCTGTCCGACCCGGTGCGCTACCCGAACGCCGTGCTGCTGCCCGACGACACCGTGCTCTCCTTCAACGGCTCCAGCGACTACCGGGGACGCGGCGCCAGCGACGTCCTGCGCGCGGAGGTCTACCGCCCGGAGAGCAACAGCTTCCACCAGGCCGCGGCGCCCGCCGTCGGCCGCAACTACCACGCCGAGGGTCTCCTGCTGCCCGACGGGCGGGTGCTCGGCATGGGCTCCGACCCGCTCTTCGCCGACAAGGCGGGCTCGCTCCCGGGCACCTTCGACCAGCGCATCGAGATCTACACGCCGACCTACCTGTACAACGGCGAGAAGGCGCCGGTGTTCACCGGCGGGCGCGAGAGCGTGTTCCTGGGCCGCAGGGCCGGCTTCCAGACCCCCGACGCCGAGCGCATCCACCAGGTACGGCTGATGCGCCCGAGCGCCGTCACCCACGTCACCGACGTGGAGCAGCGCTCGATCAGGCTGGACTTCACCCGGGTGAGCACCGGGATCATCGCGGAGATACCCTCCAATCCGGCCCTGGTGCCCCCAGGGTGGTACATGCTGTTCGGGGTCACCGAGCGGGGAACGCCGTCCCCGGCTCGCTGGGTCCACATCCAAGGAGAGGGCTGACATGTTCCCAGCGGCCCTCTCGCGGCGTACGGCGCCCCCCACTTCTGCTCCCCGAAGCCGCCAGGCCCGGGATCCCCACGCCGGAGGTATTCGATGAACAGGTACGGCCTCGTAGCCGCGCTGGCTCTCGCTCTCGCGACGGCGGCCTGCACCGGTGACCCCGCGCCGCCCACCGCCTCCGGGAGCGCCCCGTCCGGGGACGCCGTCTCCGGTCCCGCGAGCGGTTTCTACGTCGACCCCGACGGCGCCGCCGCCCAGGAGGTCCGCAAGCTCGAGGGGGAGGGCAGGACCGAGGAGGCCGGGCTGATCCGTAAGATCGCCGACCGGCCCAACGCGATCTGGATCGGCGACCAGGATCCGCGCGACAGGGTCGCCGCCATCACCACCAAGGCCCGGGAGGCGGGTCGGATCCCGGTCCTGGTGGCGTACCACATCCCCAACCGCGACTGCGGGCAGTTCTCCGCGGGCGGCGCCGCCGGCGCGGAGGAGTACCGCTCCTGGATCGGCCGGTTCGCCGAGGGTATCGGCGACCGGCCGGCCCTGGTCGTCGTCGAGCCCGACGCGCTCGCCCACATCCTGGACAACTGCACCCAGGGCGGCCAGGCCGGCGAGCGCCTGGACCTGCTCCGCGGCGCGGTGGAGACGCTGAAGAAGCAGCCCGCCGCCAAGGTCTACGTCGACGCGGGGAACGCCGGCTGGATCAAGAACCCGGGCGAGTGGGCCGAACCCATGCGCAGGGCCGGGGTGCCCCAGGCGGACGGCTTCGCCTTCAACGTCAGCAACTTCTTCACCGTGAAGGAGAGCGTCGCCGTCGCCGAACGGCTCTCGGACGCGGTCGGCGGGGCCCACTACGTCATCGACACCTCCCGCAACGGCAACGGCCCCGTCCGCGACGCGCAGGGCGACGACGCGTGGTGCAACCCCAAGGGCCGCGCGCTCGGCGCGGAGCCGACCACCGAGACCGGCCAGGAGCGGGTGGACGCCTTCCTGTGGATCAAGCGGCCGGGGGAGTCGGACGGCGAATGCCACCGGGGAGAGCCCCGCGCCGGCGACTGGTTCCCCGAATACGCGCTGGAACTCGCGCGTAACGCGAGATAGCCGCTTATTCGTTATATCTTCGATCTTGCAGGTCAAGATTGCTTCGCAGGAGATTGACCGGAGTTGTCAGTTTTTCAGCGACCCTCTGGGAGCTTTCCTCGATGAACAGATGGAAGACGGTCATCGTCGCACTGGCGGTAACCCTGCCAAGCGGCGTCCTACCGGCCGCGGTGCTTCCCGCCGGTGTGCTGCCCACCGGCGCGTTGCCCGCCGCCACCGCGCTGTCCGCGGTCCCCCCGATCGAGAACGGTGAGACCCAACCGGCCTACTCGCGCGCCGACGCGCTCACCGAGACCGTGTTCGTCGAGGTCGCCGGGGTCGACAGTGACGCCGACGGCCGCCCCGACCGGGTCGCCGTCGACATCATGCGCCCCAAGGAGACCGCCTCGGGGCTGAAGGTCCCGGTCATCATGGAGGCCAGCCCCTACTACGCGGGCGGCAACGACGTGCCCAACCACGTCGTCGACCTGGACGGCTCCGACCCCGCGGGCATGGAGTACCGGCGCAACAAGTTCAACGACCTGCGCGACGAGATGTTCGGCGTCGACGGCTCCGACGTGAACCGCGCGGTCGCGGCGCCCTTCCGCGGCTACTACGACAACTACTTCGTGCCGCGCGGCTACGCGATCGCGCTGGTGGAGAACCTCGGCTCGGGACGGGCGACCGGCTGCCCCACGACCGGCCTGGACAACGAGACCGCGGGCCCCAAGGCCGCGATCGACTGGCTCAACGGCCGCGCCCGGGGGTTCGACGCGGCCGGGAACGAGATCAGGGCCGGCTGGTCCACCGGGAACGTCGGCATGATCGGCGTCTCCTACAACGGCACGCTGCCCAACGCCGTCGCGGCGACCGGGGTCAAGGGGCTCAAGGCGATCGTGCCGATCGCGGCCATCTCCTCCTGGTACGACTACTACCGCGCCAACGGCGGCGTGCTGGCCCCCGGCGGCTACCAGGGCGAGGACGCCGACGTGCTCGCCCGCTACGTCCTGACCCGCGAGAACGCCACGCAGACCTGCGGCGCGCTGATGGACCGGATCAAGGAGGACCAGGACCGGGTCACCGGCGACTACTCCGACTTCTGGGACGAGCGCAACTACCTCACCGACGTGCGCAAGGTCCGCGCCGCCGTCTTCCTGGTGCACGGCCTCAACGACTGGAACGTCAAGACCAAGCAGGCCGTCCAGTGGTGGGACGCCCTCGCGGAGCGGAACGTGCCCCGCAAGATCTGGCTCCACCAGGGCGCGCACTTCAACCCGTTCTCCTTCGCCGGGCGCAACGCCGAGTGGCTGCGCCAGCTCCACCGCTGGTTCGACTTCCACCTGTACGGCCTGCGCAACGGCATCATGGACGAGCCGCAGGCCGACGTGGAGTCGGGCCCGGGACAGTGGGCCCAGCACGCCTCGTGGCCGCTGCCCGGCACCCGCGCCGCGCGGCTCCACCTGGCCGCCGGCGGGGAGGGCCGCAACGGCACCCTGAGCGCCGACCGCTCCCGGGGCCGCACCGTCGAGTCCTTCGTCGACCAGAGCGCCCGCACCGCCGAGCAGCTCGCGGAGAACGCCGAGGCCGTCGACCCCAACCGCCTGGCCTACCTGTCGGGCCCCCTGGCCCGCGACGCGCGCCTGTCCGGCACCCCAGAGGTCTCGGTGCGCGCCGCGTTCAAGGGCGGGCGCTCGCCGTACCTGACGGCGCTGCTCGTCGACTACGGCACCGACACGCGCGCGTACGGCAACGTCGTCTACGGCGACACCCAGGTCTGCTACGGCCAGGGAGTGCCCGGCGACACCGGTTGTGCCCGGCTGGCCGAGCACGCCACGGCCACCGCCCCCTACAAGATCATCACAAGGGGCTGGCTCGACGTCCGCAACCGCCACTCCGCCTCCAGGACCGAGCTCCTGCGCGAGGGCCGCTTCTACGACTTCCGCTTCGATCTCCAGCCGAACGACTACGTCGTCAAGGCGGGCCACCGGATCGGCGTCGTGCTCGTCTCCACCGACCGCGACTTCACCCTGCGCCTGCCCCCGGGGACCGGCGTCTCGGTCGACCCGGGGTCCAGCTCGGTCACCCTGCCGGTCGTCGGCGGGCGCTTCGCCCTTCGCTGACGTCTCCGGGCTCCCTCTGAGCACGCGGGCCCCTGCGAAAAGCACGGCCCGCGCCCTCCACCGGGAACACGAAGTGCGCTCCTGAGAGCACACCCCCCGGCCCTCTCCCGGGCCGGGGGGTGTCATGGCGCGCGAGACCCCGCCGGATCAGTAGTGCTCGAAGACGCAGTGGGCCGCCACGGTCTCGCTCGAACCGTCCGCCCGCACGCCGGTGATGCGCTCGGCCGGCTTAAGCGCGCCCGGGAGGTCCCCCTCGGCGTCCTCGCCCGCCAGTCCGAGCTCGGTCCGCTCGGCGAGGTACGCGCCGGAGGCGTCGTCGCCGGGGAACATCCAGTCGAAGCCGAGGGCGTACCGCCCTCGACAGGGGCGGTGACCGGGTGATTTTCCGCGATTTAGAGGGATTTGGAAGTCCGGCGAAGGTGCGATCCCCTTCAGGTCATGGAAAACCACTGCTTCCGGGCCCCCGGACGGCAGGGAGAACCCTGGCTTGTCCCTGACATCGGGGCTCCGGCCTGCCGCCGGGCCCGGCGGGGGCCTAGCGTGGAGTGCATGGGACGAATTCTTCTGATCGTGGCGGCCGTGGTGATCGGCTTCCTCCTGCTGGGCTCGATTCTGGGCTTCCTCTTCACGCTCCTCAAGTGGGCTCTGATCATCGGCCTGGTGGGCGTGGTGGTCATGTTCGTGAGCAGGCTCTTCCGCTCCTCGAACGCGCGCGACTGACCGGCGTCCGGCGGCAGCGGCCCCGGCGAGACCGGCGCCCGGCCCGGGCGCCGGGCCGTCGCCGGTCGCCCGGGACCGGCAGCATCGTCGCCAGGACGGCCGCCCTGGTCTCGCGGGCCGGGACGCTCTCCGGCAGCCAGCTCTCCGCCTCCGGCAGGTGGTCGCCGATCAGCGCGGTGACGTCCGCGCGATCGCCCGCCGACAGGGGGGTGCGGCGCTCCAGCAGCGGGACGGCGACCTCCCGGGCGGCCGCGGCGACGTCGTCGTGGAACGAGAGCAGGGTGAGGCGGCGGTACGGGGTGGGCACGGCGGGCAAGGTCTCGGCCACCGGGTCGCCGGCCGGCCGATCCACCGGGAGCCGTGCGGCTCGCGGTGGTCGTTCGGCCGGGACACGACCTCGCCGGAGGCCAGGAGGGCGGGGAGCACGATCCGGCGTCGCCGCAGCAGGATCTCGGCCGTCCGGTCCATCGTCTTCTCTCCCCGGCGGAAACTCCCTGCCGAAGAACGCGAAGAGGGGCGGAGAGCGGACGCGCTAGACCTTTTTAGCCAAAAAAAGAAAGAAGAAGGAAGCACGTCCAGGAGCCGCCCCTCGGGGGGTGACCGTACTGGCCCCCGCCCCTTTTGTCGTCCGGTTTCCGGTCCCCGCGCCCGCCGGCGTCCCGGCGGGCACGTGCCCGCCGGGACGCCGACAGGCGGGTGTCTCCCGCCGTCTCCCGCTGTCCTTCGCCGTCTCCGGTCAGTCCCGGGACACGTGCTTCAGCTGGAGGTCGTCGAGCAGGGTCCGGGTCGCGGCGGCCACCGCCTCGACGGCTCGCTCGAAGGCCTCCGCGTTGCGCGTCGACGGGGAGCGGAAGCCCGACACCTTGCGGACGTACTGCAGCGCGGCGGCTCGTACGTCGTCGTCGGTCACATCGCTGGCGTAGGGCTCACGAAGGGTCTTGATACTCCGGCACATGACAGGACGGTACTCCGTCTCGCGGCCCTCCGGCTCCCTCCGGCCTCGCCGGGACCGTCCGGTGGGTCCTGCCCGCCGGGTTCGCCCGGCCGGGCTCGACCTGAGCCCGGCCGCCGGATCGCGCCGAGGCGGGTGGCCGCCCGCCGGGGAGCGTCGGTGGTCAGCCGTCGCGCTCGCACTGGATCGCGTCGGCGCTCAGGATGGCGCCGAGAAGCCCGGGAAAGAGCGCGTCGAGGTCACGCCGGCGCAGCGCGTTCATCTTGGCCGTGCCCCGGTAGACCTGGTTGATCACGCCCGCCTCGCGCAGCACCCGGAAGTGGTGGGTGGTGGTCGACTTGGTGATCACCAGGTCGATCGCCGAGCAGGGGGCCTCCCCGTCCTCCCCCAGCCGCCACAGGAAGCGCACGATCTGAAGGCGCATCGGGTCGGACAGCGCGTGCAGCACGCCCTCCAGACGGATCTCCCCGCACGCGGGGTGCTCCAGAGCCCTGACGGACGCGGTCGACACGGTGGTTCCTCCTGTGAGTCGACTCGATTGTACGAAATCAATCGTAGTTTGACATCTGTCGTAGTACGTAGACTATCGTATTACCTGCGAAGCCGGGGCGCCGCCCCGTGACCCCTCCCGAAGGAAGAAGGAACACGACAGTGAGCGCCCTGTTCGAGCCCCTGACGTTGAGGTCCCTCACCATCCCCAACCGGATCTGGATGGCCCCGATGTGCCAGTACTCCGCGGCGGTCGAGGGGCCGGAGCAGGGGGCGCCGACCGACTGGCACCTGTCCCACCTGGCCGCCCGCGCGGTGGGCGGTGCCGGGCTCATCCTGACCGAGGCCACCGCGGTGACGCCGGAGGGCCGCATCAGCCCGGCCGACCTCGGGCTCTGGAACGACCGCCAGCTGGGGGCGTTCACCCGCATCACCCGCTTCCTGCTGGAGCACGGCACCGTGCCCGGCATCCAGCTCGCGCACGCGGGACGCAAGGCCTCCACCCGCCGCCCCTGGCAGGGCGGCTCGCCCACCGGCCCCGGCGAGCACGGCTGGCAGCCGGTCGGGCCGAGCCCCATCCCCTTCAACGACGGCCATCCCGCCCCCACGGAGCTGAGCGCCGCCGACATCGACCGGATCGTGGACGACTTCGCCGCCGCGGCGAGGCGGGCCCTGGCCGCGGGCTTCCAGGTGGCCGAGATCCACGGCGCGCACGGCTACCTGATCGCCGAGTTCCTGTCGCCCTTCAGCAACCACCGCACCGACGCGTACGGCGGCTCGTACGAGAACCGCACCCGGTTCGCGCTCCGGGTCGTCGACGCGGTGCGCGCGGTCTGGCCGGACGAGCTTCCCCTCTTCTTCCGCGTCTCGGCCACCGACTGGCTGGCCGAGGACCCCGCGGACGACAGGGAGGGCTGGAGCGCGGACGACACCGTCCGCTTCGCCAAGGACCTGCTCGCCCACGGCGTCGACCTGCTCGACGCCTCGACCGGCGGCAACGTCGCCGGGGCGCGCATCCCCACGGGGCCCGGCTACCAGGTGCCGTACGCGGCCAGGGTGAAGGCCGAGACCGACCTGCCGGTGGGCGCGGTCGGTGAGATCACCCGGCCCCGGCAGGCCGAGGAGATCATCGTCTCGGGCCAGGCCGACGCCGTCCTGCTCGGCCGCGAGCTGCTGCGCGACCCGTACTGGCCGAACCTCGCCGCCCGTGAGCTCGGCTCCGCCGGAGCCCGCTGGCCCGACCAGTATCACCGCGCGGTCTGACCCGGCTCCGGCCGCCACCCGCGCACGTCCCCTCCGCCGGGCGGGGAGGTGACCCGTCCGGACGAGGGGACGCGCGCGGGTGGGGCGGAAGGCGACGAACCGGTCCGCCAGGGGGGACGCGGGCCGGTCCGCCCGTCAGGGGGAGTGGCGATGAACGGACCGGCCCGCCAGGGGGCGAACCCCCGGGGGTCGAGCGGGCCGGTCCGGGATCATGGGATGGCGCGGCGCAGGGCCACCGCGTCCCGGCGGACCGCGGCGGGAGCGTGGCCGTCGACGAGCAGGCGGCGCATCAGGACCGCGACCTCGCCCATGGTCTCCGGGCGGAAGCCGCGGCGGGTCACCTCCTGGGTGCCGATCCGCAGGCCCCGCGCGGGCTCACCGGGAGGCTGTCCCGGGAGACGGACACCGCTGAGATAGACGCCGCCCTCGGCCAGCAGCCGGGCGGCCTCGTCCCCGCCGCCGAACGCGGCGGCGTCCACCGCCACGTGGTGCGAGGCGGTCCAGCCCCGGTGGGCGGCGGTCACGGCGAAGCCCTCGCCGTCCAGCGCCGCGGCCAGCGCCCCGGCGCCGGCGAGGCAGCGGTCGGCGTACGCGGAACCCCCCGCGGCGTGCTCGGCGGCGGCGAGGGCCAGCGGCGCCAGGCGCGAGGCGTCGTAGTTGGCGGTCAGGCCGGGGTAGGCGGTCGCCGACACCTGACGGGCGAGATCCTCGTCGCGGGTCACGACGGCCGCGCCGGGCGGGCCGCCGAAGGACGTGTAGGTGGACATGGTCACCAGGTGCGCGCCCTCGTCCAGCGGCCGCTGGAACCGGCCGCCCGCGATGAGTCCCGCCACGTGCGAGGCGTCGTAGACCAGCAGGGCGCCCACCTCGTCGCACGCCGCCCGCACCGCCGCGACGTCGTACGGGAACAGCATCAGGCTCGCGCCGACCACCACCAGCGCGGGCCGGTGCTCGCGCAGGAACGCCGGCAGGGCGGCGTGGTCGACGTCGAGCCGCCCGGCGTCGTAGGGCAGCTCGGCGACCCGCAGGCCCCGGATCCCGGCGGCGCCCTGGGCGTGGTGGCTGGCGTGGCCCCCGGCGGTCTCCGGCAGCACCGCGATCGTGTCGCCGGGGCTGGTGAACGCGCCGTAGCAGGCGAGGTTGGCCAGCGTGGCGCTCTGCAGCCGCACCTCGGCGAACTCTCCGCCCATCAGCGCCGCGACCTGGAGCGGGGCCAGCACCTCCAGCACGTCCAGCTCGTCCAGGCCGGTCTGGCGCTTCTCTCCCGGCCAGCCCATCGACGGGCGGCAGCCCAGGGAGATCTCGTGCGCGGTCCTGGCACGCTCGCTCATCGTGTTGGTGCCCGCGTACAGCACCACGCCGTCCTCGTCGAGGCGGCCGCGGTGCTCGGCCAGCACCGCGTCGACCAGCCGGGAGATCGCGTCGAGACCCAGACCGTCCACCTCGGCCTCGAGCTCGGCCAGGCGCAGCTGTGCGCGCGGCGGCGCCCACGGGGCGACGCGGCTGCGCTCCTCCACGAGGTTCCTTTCACCGGGCGATCGGGCTGCTCCCACAGGGCGGACTCCCAAAATGAACAAGTGCGACGCTACGGCTCGGGCCAGATCGCGTCATCGTTCCGCCGCCGGAGATCCTTCCTACATCTGTAGGATTGGAACGTGATAGCGGATGACGTTCAGGACCTGCTGGAGTCGCTCGCCGCGGCCGTGGGCCGGGGCATGTCCGTGGACGACCTGGAGGGCCGGGTCGTCGCGCACAGCGCCCACCACGGGGAGGTCGATCCGGTCAGGGCACAGGCCATCCTCTCGCGGTCGGTTCCCGCGGAGGTGGGGGCCTGGCAGGAGGCGCACGGGGTGGCGGTGACCCGCGATCCGGTACGGGTCCCGAGAAATCCTGACCTGGGGATGGCGGCCAGGCTCTGCGTGCCCCTGCTCCACCAGGACCGCCGCGTCGGCTACCTCTGGATCATCGAGGGGCCGGACCCGCTGAACCCGCAGGAGCAGGACAGGGCCGTGCGCGACGCCGCCGCGATCGCAGCCCTGCTCGACGACGGAGGCAGCTCCCACACCCTCAGCCAGCTGCTCACCGGTGAGATCGGCGTGCGGCGGGCGGCCGGTGTGCTCGGCGAGGGGCCGCTGCGGATCCTGGCGCTGCGGGGCGACCCGGACGGCCTGCGCGAGGCGGTCGGCGCGGAGCTGGGCAGGGCGCGCCGCCCACCGGCCTTCACGATCCTGGACCGCCACGCCGTGCTGCTGCTGAACCGCGGCGAGGACGCGGTGGCGCTGGGGGAGCGGCTGGCCGCCAGGACCCGCTCGGGCGCAGGGATCAGCGCCCCGCACCCGGGGCTGGAGTCGGCCGTGCGGGCGCACGAGGAGGCGCTCACCGCGGCCAGGGCCGCGGCGGCGGAACCCGCGCTGCGGCCGGTCGCCCGCTGGCCGGACCTGGGCGTCTACCGGCTGCTCACCGAGCCGGTCGCGGGCCAGCAGGGCCCGGCCGGCGGCCCGCTCGACGCGCTGCGCGAGCACCCGGCGCTCCTCGTCACCCTGGAGACCTATCTGGACAGCGGGGGAGACGCCCAGGAGACGGCCAGGCTGCTCCACCTGCACCGCACCAGCCTCTATTACCGTCTCACCAGAATCGAGCAGCTGGCGGGCCGCAATCTGAAGAACGGAACCCACAGGTTAGAACTCCATCTCGCGCTCAAGCTCGGTCGCTGGAATGCGGTGTAATGACCGGATAATTCGGGCACAGCACTCCGGTGCTGCAGTTGATCAACGAGATCATGACCATCATCGTCGTGCTCACGCTCATCCCGCTGTCGTTGGTCCTGGTGTCCGTGGTCGTTCTCGTCGCGCTGGCCGCGTTGGCTCTGGCGACCTCGCGGGAGCAGGATGGGAGCACGACATCCCGGAGGTAAGACGGTGCGGCAGCTCAGCGCGGTGGATACGCAGTTCCTGAATTTCGAGACCTCGACGAACGTCGCGAACATCGGGGGGCTCGCGATCCTGTCGGGCGAGCTGTCGCGCGCTGACCTGGTGTCGCTGCTGGCCCGGCGGCTCCACCTGGCCGCGCCCTTCAGCGCGAGGCTCGCCTTCGTCCCGTTCGGCCTGGACCATCCGTACTGGACCGAGGACTCCGAGATCGACCTCGACTACCACGTGCGCGAGATCGCGCTGCCCAGGCCGGGCAGCGACAAGCAGCTGGGCGAGCAGGTGGCCAGGCTGCACGCCCGCCGCCTCGACCGGCGCCGCCCGCTCTGGGAGATGTATCTGATCCACGGCCTGCGCGGCGACCGTACGGCCCTCTACATGAAGGTCCACCACGCGGCGGTCGACGGCGTCACCGGCGCCGACGTGCTGGCCGGTCTGCTGGACACCTCCCCCGAGCCCGCCGAGGTCGGGCCGGCGCCCGAGGGCGAGCCGGAGGAGGAGATCGACACGGGGGAGATGGTCGCCAGGGGGCTGGCCAAGGCCGTCGTCAACCCGGCCAACACGATACGGTTCCTGATCGGCGCCGTCCCCCACCTCGACGAGATCCCGCTGATCTCCCAGGTGCCCGGGGCGGGGCTGGTCTCGCGGCTCACCAGGGACCTGGTCACCTACCTGTCCGGGTCCGGGGCCGCCGAGGTGCCCGCCATGCCCCGCATGACCGTTCCCCGCACCCCGTTCAGCGGCAGGATCAGCGCGCACCGGCGGTTCGCCTACACCACCCTGCCGCTGGAGGACGTCAAGCTGGTCAAGAACGCCTTCGGCGTCACGGTGAACGACGTGGTGATGGCCCTGTGCGCCGGGGCGCTGCGCCAGTGGCTGCTCAAGCACGACGCGCTGCCCGAGCAGCCCCTCGTCGCCGGGGTGCCGTTCTCGCTCCGTCTCCCCGGAGACCAGAGCGAGGGCAACCAGGTCAGCATCATGATCACCACGCTGGCGACGCAGGTCGCCGACCCGGTGGAGCGATTGCTGGCGGTACGGGACGCCATGCGGCTGATCAAGGACCGCTCGTCGCTCGCCCCGGCGCGCTGGCTCCAGCAGCTCAGCGACATGATGCCCTCCGCGCTGACCGGCCTGGCCTCCCGGGCGGCCTTCAACCTGTTCGCCGGCAGCTCGGGCCCGATCAACGTGGTGATCTCCAACGTGCCCGGCCCGCAGCTCCCCCTTTACGTGAGCGGGGCCAGGCTTCTCTCGTACCACCCGGTCTCCGTCGTGACCGACGCCAGCGGCGGTCTCAACATCACGGTCTTCTCCTACGACGGCTCACTTGACGTCGGCGTGATCGCCTGCAGGGACATGGTCCCCGACGTGTGGACCGTCACCGACTATCTCAGGGACGCCCTCGTCGAGCTCAAGTTCCTCGTTGAGGAGCAGTGACAGGCCGGGGGCGTCCTCGACGAAGCGCAGGGCCTTCTCCAAACAGACGATCGACCCCTTCTCGTGCCTGTTGACGAACCGGATGTCGTCGGCCAGGGCCTGCATGATCAGCAGTCCCCGGCCGTGCTCCGAGGTGGGGGCGGGGGACGTTGCGCGGGAGAAGTCGAAGCCGTTGCCCGCGTCCACCACCTTGATGACGCAACGGTCCCTCGACAGCTCGGTGCTGACCATGTAGTCGTCGCTGGGCGTGGCGTGCTGGATGACGTTGGAACACGCCTCCGAGAGCATGAGCTGGATGTCCTCGCGAATCTGCGGTATCACGCCCAGGGCGTGTAGCGAGGAGTCGAGAAGTTGCCTGATCACGGGAACACTCGCAGCGTCACGCGGCAGACGCAACGCGATCGTGGCCTCCACGGTCCCCTCCTTTCGCAGCCGATGTAGAAGCCTTGCCCCGGGCGCCCCGTCCTAATCGGGGATGGGTGATCGTGTCCCTGGAAAGCGGCACGACATGGCAAAGCAAAGCTTCTGGACAAATGGCCGGATGTGCGGAGGATTCCCTCCGGGGCCGGGCGCGGAACGCCCGCCGGGCGGGGGTCACAGGCCCCCGCCCGGCTTCGGTGATCGAGGGACGCTAGCCCGAGAAGGCGTCCACCGCGGCCTGGCAGAAGGCCTTGAGATCGTCGGGCCTGCGGCTGGTGATCATCGTGTTCGGGCCCGAGGAGCAGATCACGACCTCCTGGTCCTCCCAGGTCGCTCCGGCGTTGCGCAGGTCGGTACGCAGGCTCGGCCAGGACGTGACCTTGCGGCCGCGTACCGCGTCGGCCTCGATCAGTGTCCAGGCCGCGTGGCAGATGGCCGCGACGGGCTTGCCCGCGTCGACGAAGGCCTTCACGAAGCCGACGGCCTCCGGCACGGTCCGCAGCAGATCGGGGTTGGCGACGCCGCCGGGCAGCACCAGCCCGTCGAAGCCGGCGGCCGAGGCCTCCTGGACCGTCGCGTCCACCGGGAACCTGTCGGCCCTGTCGAGGTGGTTGAACGCCTGGACCTCGCCCCGCTCGGTGGAGATGAGCCGGGGAGTTCCCCCCGCCTGCTTGACGGCCTTCCACGGCTCGGTGAGCTCGACCTGCTCGATGCCCTCCGGGGCCACGAGAAACGCGATCGTCTTGCCGTTCAGCATGTCGTCCCCTTCGTTGACGTGCGGTTATGTCATCAACGGGATGCCATGCCCGCCGTGCCGGGATCTATGCGAGAGCTGTCGGCTCCAGGACGGACCTTGCGCCGGCGGAGGCCGGAGGCGATGAGCCGGGTGACGAGCTCGCGCGAGGACACGGCCTCGGCGCCCAGCGCGACGGCCCGCTCGTAGACGGTCTCGGGAACGTCGTAGTGGTCGCGGTCGAACGCCCGGCGCGGCGCGCCGAGCAGTTCCGCGAAGGCGTGCAGCTCCCCGGTCGAGTTGTCGCTGACCAGGTGCGACCAGAGCAGGCCGTGCGGACCCGGCCAGTTGGGCGGGTCGATGAGCACGCTCACCGCCGGGCGAGGTCGAGCGCGACCTCCAGGGCGGCGGCCTGGCGTTCCTCGTCGGAGATCTCCTCGCCCCTGAGCATGAACCACGAGGCGTGCAGCGCGAACAGGGCCATCGAGTGCCTCAGCTGGGTGGGCAGGGGGTCTTCCGGATCGACGAGGAAGGTGAGCAGCTCGAACATCCGCTCGCGGTTCTTCTCCATCGTCGGGTGGTTCTTGAGCGAGGCCTGGTTGCGCTCGAAGAACCGCATGATCTCGTGGTGCCTGCCCCGGTGCAGGTCGTGGGAGTAGCGGCGGATCAGCTCGTCGCGCGTCTCGTCGGTGCGCGGCTGGGACCGGGCCCAGGCGATCAGCTCCTCGATGGCCCTCACCCGGTTCTCCGCCAGGCTGGCGATGATGTCGTCCTTGGTTTTGAAGTGGTAGTAAAGGGCCGCTTTGGTCACGCCGAGGGCCTCCGCGATCTCGCGGAGCGAGGTGACCTCGTACCCCTGCTCCGTGAAGAGCTTCAGGGCGATCTCCTGGATGCGTGTCCGTGTGTCGGCGTTTTCCCTCATGGTTCCCTTACCGAGAAACTGACTTGACGGCCGGCAAGTAAGCGGCTTACATTCCAGCATATCCGACGCTAGCCGGTCGGCAAGTAAGTAAGATCAAAAACAGGGGGAAACAGAAGTGAAGGAGACCGCGGCCGCGCCGGCGCGGCGTCGCGAGGTCATGGTGGTGCTGCCGGGCCTGATGCTCGCGATGGTCCTGGCCATGCTCGACAACATGATCGTCGGCACCGCGATGCCGCGCATCGTCGGCGAGCTCGGCGGGCTGACGCACCTGTCCTGGGTGGTGACCGCCTACGTTCTCGGCACCACCGTCTCGACCCCCATCTGGGGCAAGATCGGCGACCTGTACGGCAGGAAGAACATCTTCCTGGCCTCCATCGTCATCTTCATGATCGGCTCCGCGCTCTGCGGCATGGCGGGCTCCGAGATGCTGGGCGGGCCGTCCGACGGCATGATGCAGCTCATCGCCTTCCGCGCGCTCCAGGGCCTGGGGGCGGGCGGCCTGATGGTCAACGCCATGGCGATCATCGGCGACCTCGTCCCGCCCCGCGAGCGCGGCCAGTACCAGGGCATCATGGCCGCCGTGATGTCACTCGCCATGATCGCGGGCCCGCTCGTCGGCGGGTTCATCACCGACAACCTCAACTGGCGCTGGGCCTTCTACGTGAACCTGCCCATCGGGTTCGTCGCCCTGGCCCTGCTCGCGGTCAAGCTGCGGCTGCCCAAGCTCCGCACCGAGCACCGCATCGACTGGCTGGGCGCGGCCCTGCTCTCGGTCGGCATCACCGCGCTGGTCCTCATCACCACCTGGGGCGGCAACGACTACGAATGGGGATCGTGGCAGATCCTCGGGCTGGCGGGGCTCGCCGTGGTCACGCTGGCGCTGTTCGTCATGGTGGAGCGCCGCGTCGCCGAGCCCATCATGCCGCTCAACGTCTTCCGCGACCGCAACTTCAGCCTGATCTCGGGCGTGGGCTTCCTGCTCGGGTTCGCCATGTTCGGCGCGATCAACTTCCTCCCGCTGTTCCAGCAGACGGTCCAGGGGGCCAGTGCCACCAACTCCGGCCTGCTGCTGCTCCCGATGATGGGCGCCGCCATGGTGATCTCGCTCTTCGTCGGCCGTGCCATCACCCAGACCGGTAAGTACAAGCTGTACCCGATCCTCGGTGGCGTGGGCATGGCGCTCGGCATGTGGCTGCTCTCCCTGATGGACGTCAACACCCCCTCGTGGCAGACCGGCGTGTTCATCGCGGTGCTCGGCGTCGGCATGGGCTTCCTGATGCAGACCACCATGCTGATCGCCCAGAACAGCGTCGAGCAGAAGGACCTCGGCGTCGCCAGCAGCGCCTCGACCTTCTTCCGTTCCATCGGCGGCTCGTTCGGCGTCTCGCTGTTCGGCGCGATCTTCAACAACCAGCTCACCTCCAACCTGGAGAGCAAGCTGGGCGCCGCGGGCGAGCGGCTCGCCTCCGGCGGCGCCCAGTTCGACCCGGCCGCGCTGCACGAGCTGCCCGCCAACGTGCGGGTCGGCTTCCTGGAGTCGCTGGCCGAGTCCATTTCCGGCGTCTTCTGGTGGGCGATCCTGTTCGCCGTCCTGGTGCCGCTGCTGGCGGCCTTCATCAAGGAGATCCCGCTGCGCGGCGGACCCGAGACGTCCGAGGACGACCAGGTCCGGTCCCCCGTCCCGGTGCTCGACTGACCCACCGGTCAGCCGGCCGGCTGATCCGTCGACCGGTCGGCCGGCGCCAAGTGCCGACCCAGCGATCCCCAAGCCGCCCCCGCCACGATGAGGGCATGAAGACAACCATCCCCGCCATCGCCGGGCACGTCACCCGGCGGCCGCTGGCCGCCGACGCCCGCGAGATCCACGAGCTGATCTCGCTCTGTGACACCCAGGTGATCGGCAAGGCCGACATGACCCTGGACGACGTCGCCGACCAGCTGAACGACTCCTCCTTCGACGGGAAGTCCGACGGCTGGCTCGTCCACGACGAGACCGGGCGCCTGGTGGCGTGGGCCTGGGCGTGCCGCAAGGGCTTCAGCGACAACGTCGACGTCGACGTCGTCGTGCACCCCGCCACGCCGGAGCTGACCGGCCCCCTCTGGGACACCGTGACCGAGCGGGCCAAGGAGATCACCACCGGGCTCGGTCACGAACGTGCCGTGGTGGACATCGGCCTCTACCGGGAGGACAGCGGCAAGCGCGCCATCGCCGCCTCCCGCGGCTTCGCCGCCGCCACCAGCTTCATCCGGCTCCGTGCCGACCACGAGGGGACGGTGCCCCGGCCCGAGCTCCCGGCCGGGATGACGGTGCACGACGGGCTCACCGAGGAGGTGCGCCGCCAGGGCCACGCCGTGCAGCAGGCCGGTTTCGCCGAGCACTTCGGATTCACCCCGAAGGACTACGACGAGTGGTACGGCGAGCTGGACTCCTCGGTCAGCACCGACTGGGCGCAGCTGACGGTCGCCCGCCTCGACGGCGAGCCCGTGGCGATGCTGCTGGGGACCAACGCCTTCCTCGGGGACGAGAACTCCGGCTACGTGCGCCAGCTGGCCGTGCTGCCCGCCTTCAGGGGCCGGGGCCTGGGCCGGTTCATGCTGCGCGGGGCGTTCGCCGACGACGCCCGCCGCGGGCGGGTCGGCACCTATCTCCACGTCGACGCCAACAACAGCACGCCCGCCCTCGACCTCTACCTCTCGGTGGGCATGCGCCAGGTGCTGGCCATCGACGTCTGGCAGCGCACGATCTGACCTCCGCCCGCTCCGCCGTGCGACACCGCCCGCCCACACCCTCCACCGTGCGGACACCGGCCGGGCCTTCCCGTACGAGACCGCGGGAAGGTCCCGGCGGCGCGGCGGCGGCGCGCGTCGCCTGGACCAAGGCGCACCCCGGGGCCCCGCCGGTCGCCCACACCCACCCGGTGACCCGTGGGGGAGAGCCCGGCCGGGTCATCCGTCCGGGGTCACCCGGTGCTTGGAGAGGTGGGCCAGCACCGCCTGGTTGGCCTCCCAGCCGTCGGGGAACTTCACCGGCACGCCGAGCTGGACCGGCTCGGACGACGGGTGGGCGTCCAGGAGTTCGGGAATGCCCGCCCTGGCCACCACGACGCAGGCGTGGCGGTGCCGGGAGGTGAGCACGCACAGCCGCCCCGACTCCAGGTGGAACGCGGTGGCGTCGCGGCGCCCGGAGAGCGGGTGGAGCACGATCGTCACGTCGTACTCCCGGCCCTGCAGGCGGTTGGCGGTGTCCACCGTGATCTCCGGCGGCACCCCGGCGGCCCTGATCGCGGCGACCTGGTCGCGGTGCGCGGCGCCGATGGCGATCCTGTCGGCAGTGACGGGGTGGCTGCCGCGCTCGGAGTGCGCGATCGGGCCCCGCTGGAGCAGCCGCGTCGCCAGGACCGCGGTCGCCGCCACGGCCTCCGCGTCGGTGCGCACCGTGTGGCGGCTCGGCAGCTCGTACAGCGCCCAGCCCGACACGGCCGCCTCCTCCAGTGCCCGGTCGTGGGAGGTGCGCATGCCGTTCACGGTGAACTCCAGCGACCGGTCGCCGGGGCCCGTCCCCGAGCGGAACCCGGTGAACGGGTAGAACGCCTCGGAGACCACCGGCGCCGCCGAGGCGGGCAGCCGCCAGGAGACCGGCAGCCGGTGCACCGGCAGGTCGCGGTTGTGCCGGAGCAGCACCGAGACCGCGCTCTGCACCGGATCCCACGACAGGCCCGCCCAGCGGTCGCCGTCCACGATCGAGAACGGGTCGAGCTGGCCGGGGTCGCCCACGAACAGCGACCGCTCGAACAGCGAGGCGATGCGCAGCAGCTTGTCCGAGCGCATCTGGTACGCCTCGTCGACGATGGCCCAGGGCCAGGTACGGTCGCCGATCCAGGCCCACTTGTCGGCGGTGGCGATCACCACGGCCGGGTCGCCCAGGTCGGGCAGCTTGCCCGCGACCGAGACGTTGGGGTGGGCGAGGATGCGGCCGGGCGTGATGTAGCCGCTCGCCGACAGGCGGCCGATCGGCAGGTCGGGGTGCTCGACCGCGAGCCGCTCCACCAGGTCGTCGACCTGCTCGTTGGTCTGGGCGACGATCATCAGCGGCTCGCCGGTCTCCGCGATGTGCCCCGCCGCCCGCACCACCAGCGTGGACTTGCCCGCGCCCGGCGGCGAGTCCACGACCACGCCGCGGTGGCGGGGCAGGTCGGCCAGCACGGCCTTCACCACGGCCGCCGCCTCCTGCTGCGGGGTCATGCCGCGCCCCCGTCACGGCCCGCCGCGCGGGCGGCGCGCGCGGCGAGACGGGACACCGCCCGGCGGCGCGAGGTCGGGTGAACGCTCAAAGCCATTCCTCCTGCGCGTCGTCGTCGCCGGGTTCGTACTCCTGCGGGGGCCCGCCGTGGGTCCACGGCGTCTGCTCGGGGTCGGGCAGCGACGCCGACGACTGGAAGTCGTCGGTCAGCGAGGTGTACGAGACCAGCTCGCCCGGCTCGGGCACCGAACCGGGGGCCGGTGTCCTGCCCCGCCCCATCCCCTTGGTGATCTTAAGGGTGATCTCCCCGTCCTCGATCTCGACGATCTCGGCGGCGTGGCCGCGCCGGTCGGGGCTGCCGACCGTGGCGCCGGGGGAGAGGCGCACCGGGTCGCCGGTCCTTACCGTGATCAGGGGCCGGAGCTTGCGTGAGCGGCCCTCGCCCTCGCTGTGCTCGGGGTCGGCGGAGGTCACCGTCCCGGCGAAGGCCTCGCCGCTCAGCCGGTACTCGGCCATGAGCAGCGGGTCGTCGTGGGCCCGCTGCACGTCGTAGCTCGCCCGCGCCCGCTCCAGCCCCGCCAGCCGCGCGGCGGCGCCGACCGCGCCGTCCCTGCGCGCCTGAGGCGGCCCGCCCTCGGCGATCCGCTCGACGAACCGGGTGAACGACCCGCGGTCGATCTCCCAGCGGTCCTTCACCCGCGACCCCTCGGGCAGGGAGCGCAGCAGGTCCACGCTCCGCCACATCAGCCGCCAGGTGGGTTCGAGCTGGGTGCGCAGCGCCTGGCTGACCCGGTCGACGGCGCGATCGGTCGGCGCCTCCTCGTAGGCGCGTATCGCGGGGCCGAGCACCTCGTTGTCGAAGCCGGGGTCGGTGGCGGGGCCCGCCGGAGGCCAGAGCAGCGGGTCCTCGGCCTCCTCGGCCGCCCGGCGCCCGGACATCCCCGGCGGCGGATCGATCCAACCCAGCAGCGCCGCCAGGTTGGCGTCCTCCAGGCCGCTCTGCCCGGTCGCCCAGTGCAGGCTCAGCGCCTCGGTGGCCGCGAGCAGCATCGAGGAGCCCGGCTGCCGGGACCGGTCGGCCAGGTAGGTCAGCCACCGGCCGAGCAGCGGCACCGAGGGATGCACCGGGTAGGGGCCCTCGGCCCTGCGGAACCGGGTGGACCGGCCCAGCAGCGCGGCGAACGAGGCCGCGGGCCGGTTCGGCACCAGGATCTGCGGCGCGTCCAGGCACCGCTCGTACGGCTCGCCGCCCCTGCGCTCGACCGTCTCGGTGCTTTTCTCGAACCCCTCGATGTAGGGCAGCAGCACCTCGGCCAGCCCGGCGGCGAAGGCGAACCGCAGGTCCCGGTTGCGGGGCTGGGGAACGATGAGCAGCCGGGGGTGACCCGGGTCGGTGCCGACCATGGCGGCCAGCGGCGCGGCGGCCTCGCCCGCGAGCTTGAGCGGGATGAACACCAGCGGCTGGGAGGAGACGTGGCAGTGCCGGACCGTGGTGATCCGCTGCGCGACGCCGTCCCTGGCGGCCCGCAGCTGTGCCAGCGCGGTCAGCGCGCTCACCTGTCGCCCTCCGTCCGCCTCGCGGCCACCTCGCCGCCCCCCGCCGCGGCGGCCTCCGGCGCGGATGGTCCGCCCGTGCTCGTCGCGGTGGCTCCACCGGAGGTCACCTCGCCGGTTTTCGCCGAGGTGACCTCCGGCGCGGACGGTCCGCCCGTGCTCGTCGCGGCGACTCCTCGCGCGGCCGGTTCGCCCGTGCTCACCGCAGCGACTCCTCGCGCAGCCGGTTCGCCAGCCGGAGCAGGCGGGCGATCTCCTCCTGGCCCTCGGCCGGTTCGCGGGTGCCCTCGGCCAGGCCGAGGGCCTCGTCCATGCCGGAGACGCCGCCCAGCTGGTCGCGTACCTGGCGCCCGAGCAGGTCGGTGGACCCGCAGGCGCGGGCCTCGTGACGGCAGAACATGCACATGTCGCAGGTGGACAGGCAGTCGGGCGCGTAGCGGGCGGGCACCTGGAGCAGTGCCTGGGCCAGCTCCTCCGCCGAGCGGGTCGGCACGCCGTCCTCGCCGGGGGCCAGGTCGAAGGTGAGGTCGCCGGGCAGGCCGTCCAGCAGGTGCTCGACCCTGGTCATCCGGGTCAGTTGGCGGTTGAGGACCGAGAGGTGCTTGCGCACGTCGACCAGTGCCGCCGTCGGACGGTTGGCGAAGTTCTCCGGGCAGACCAGGACCACGTCGTGGGAGACACGCTCGGGGTCGTGCCCGAGGTCGGCCATGAGCGTGCGCAGCGCCAGGACGTAGACCGCCGCCTGCCGTGCCGCCGCCGCGACCTTCTCCGGCTCGGCCTGGTCGTCGATCATGCTGAACGACTTGATCTCGACGATGTGGAAGCGCCCCCCGATCTGGAAGGCCACCACGTCCGGCTCCAGGTAGGAGGTGTGCCCGGCGATCTCCAGGCTGAACAGCGGGTGGTCGTAGAAGACCGCCGTCCCGTCGTCCTCGCGCGCCGCGCGGTCGATCAGCGCCCGGGTGTGCGAGTGACGCAGGTGGGAGCCGACACTCTCCACGTCCCGGTAGCCGACCTGGGCGACCTCCAGGCCGAGCAGCCCGCGCAGGAGCCGCAGCAGCTCGGCGCAGCCGTTCTCCTTCACCAGCGCCTCGAACACGTTCCCGCGGGCGATCGCGAACTGGGACTGGCCGAACGGCGCGGGAAAGCCGACGTGCCGGGCGGTGAGGTCCTTGTCGATCCCCGCCGCGTCCATCACCGCCCGGCGCGCGCAGCCGGGGTTGGCGGCCAGCGCCGCGATGGCCCGCGCGTCGTGCGGGTGTGACGGCATCGGCCCGCGCAGTTCGTCAAGCCTGTTCAGGAAGGCCCTCTCCCTGAGCTTGTTCATGAGCCGGTCTCCCCGTCCAGCCTGGTCTTCAACAGGCCCCCCTCAAGGTGTTCATCGCGGTGGCGCCGAACAGGCGCTCCACGTCCGGTAGTTGCCGCGCCGCCCGCGCCGCCACGTCGGCCCGTTGCGCGGAGTCGGCGGCCAGGTGGACCTCCAGCTCGGCCCGTGCCGCGCGGATCGCGGTCGCCGGGTCGGCCGGGGCGAAGCCCTCGACGGCGCCTGGGATGTTCTGCGCCATCCGCGACAGCAGCCGCACCGCTCCCGCGGGCGGCTCCGCCAGCCGTGTCAGGTGCTCGGCGACGCGCATGGCCGAGGTGAGGAAGTCGACGCGCGGGCTCAGCGGTCCCAGCACCCGCAGCTCGGGCGGCCAGGTGCTGTCGGCGAGCAGCCCCCTGGCGGGGGAGAGGCGGTCGGTCAGCGCGGCGCACAGGTAGTACGGCCTGGCGTAGGGGGCGCCGCGGAACGAGCGCTCCTCGTCGCGCCGCAGGCTGGTCAGCTGGGAGCCGCGCAGCTCGCGGGAGAAGAAGGCGTCGTTCACCGCCACGATCAGCTTGGCCGACATCGGTACGCCCAGCATGGCAAGTGCCTGGTGCACCTGCTCCCTGATGGGCAGCAGCGAGGTCTCGGGCTCGTGCGGCGCGGCCGGGGCCTCGGAGGTTATCGCCGCGTCCCACGCCTGCTCCGCCCTGCGTAAATCCCCGCGCAGCGACCGGGCGAGCGAGTTCTCCTTCGCTTTGACCGCCCGTCGGACCTCGGCGCGAAGGTCGGCTATTCGCCGTTCCAGCGCGTCCAGTGAATCACTCACGGCCCGGAGCGTAACAGGAGTTCCACCAGCCTCCCTTGATTTCCAGCGATTTCCAGCATTGTGGCGAGGTCGCGTAATGGTAATAACGGGGCGAAAGGGTCATTTAATGCGAAAACTATCGCGAGGTGTGCTGTCCGCCCGCTGGGCGTGGGGAACCCGGCGGGAGCCGCCCGCGCCGCCCGCGCCGCCGCTGTGGTGCCCTGACGCACCGGCCGCGTAAGCGAACGGAATGGTGAGCCCGGGGTGGTTCACATCACAGGTTCGTGTCTGAGTTTGTGGTGGTACGGATGAGTTTGGTGCGGCTTTTGCGTGGGGCGGCCGAGCGGGGCGGCTGAGTGCGCATGTGGTCGCGCACCCGGTTCATGATGTCGCCGAGGTGGTCCAGATCCTCTTCGGAGAGAGGGGCGAACAGCAGCTGGCGGACGACTTGGATATGGCCGGGCAGGACGGCGGCGACGCGGGCGAGACCCGTGTCGGTGATGGTGACCAGGGTGGCGCGTTCGTCGTCGGGGCAGGGGCCGCGGGTGATGAGGCCTGCCTTTTCCAGCAGGGCGGCCTGGTAGGTCAGGCCGCTGCGGCTGTAGACGACGCCGTCGGCCAGGGCGGTCATGGTCAGCTGTCCCTGGGCGTCGGCCAGGCGGGCCAGGAGCTGGAACTGCACGTAGCTGAGGTCGACCTCGGCGCGTAGCTGCTGCTCGACGGCGTGCTGGAGCAGGTTGACGGCTTCCATGAGCGCGAAGTAGGTCCCCAGCTGCTCGGGCCTGAGGCCGTCGCGGTCATCGGTGTCGGTCATCCCCCTACCGTACGTGCTTCGAATTCAAAACGTAGTGACGGTTGTCACACCGCCGCGGGGTATTGCTTCGAACTCGAAGCAGGTTACTGTCTCTACATGCTTCAATTTCGAAGCAAACAAGTGGAGGAGACAGACCATGAAGGCAGTGCGTTACCACCGCTACGGCGACAGCGACGTCCTGGCCCACGAGGAGGCCCCCCGTCCGGTGGCGGGCGCGGGGCAGGTGGTGGTGAAGGTGGCCGGCACCTCGTTCAACCCGGTGGAGGTGGCGATCCGCGCCGGCTACCTGGGCCAGGTGTTCCCACTGGTCTTCCCGCATGTGCCCGGGATCGACGTGGCCGGGACCGTCGCCGAGGTCGGGGAGGGCGTCACCGGCTGGAGGGCCGGAGACGCCGTCGTGGCTTTCCTGCCGATGAACGCCGATGGCGCGGCCGCCGAGTACGTCGCCGTCCCGGGCGAGGTGCTGGCCGCCGCGCCGCGCACGGTCGAGCTGGCCGACGCCGCCGCGCTCCCGGCGGTGGGGCTGACGGCCTGGCAGGCGCTGTTCGACCACGCCGCCCTGAACGCGGGGCAGTCGGTGCTGATCAACGGTGCGGGCGGCGCGGTCGGTGGATACGCCGTCCAGCTCGCCGCGCAGGCCGGGGCACTCGTCACGGCGACCGCGAGCGCCCGCAGCGCCGACCGGGTCCGCGGCCATGGCGCGGACCGGGTCGTCGATTACACCGCCACCCCGCTGGCGCGGGCGGTGGCCGGACAGCGATTCGACGTCGTGCTCAACCTGGTGGCCACCTCGCCGGAGGAGACCGCCGTGCTGGTCGACCTGGTCGCCGACGGTGGCGTGTTCGTCAGCACCACCACCCCCGGCGTCGAGGACGCCGGGCGCGAGGTGCGGGCGGTGAGGGTCTTCGCCCGCAGCGACGCCGCCCAGCTCGCCGAGCTTGTCAACCGCGTCGACGCCGGGCGGCTGCGGATCGATGTCGCCGCCCGGCGGCCCCTGGCCGATCTGGCCGCCGTCCACGACGAAGCCGTCAGCGGCCGGCTGGCCGGCAAGACCGTCCTCACCCCCGCCTGACCCTGCCCCTCACCCGTATCGCTCACCCGTATCGCTCACCGCGAGGAGAAACCGCCATGCCCTTCACCCTCGACCCCCAGGTCGCCGAGGCCCTCGCCCCGATCGCCGCCGCGATGGCCGAGGCCACACCCCCGCCGGTCGGTGACGTCGCCGCTCGCCGCGCGGCCCTGGAAGGGCTCATCGGCCACGCCGACACCGCCCAGCCGACCCCGGACGACGTCACGATCACCGACCACCACCTGATCACCGCCGACGGCGCGACGATCCTGCTGCGCTGGTACGCCAAGCTGGGCACGGGCGGCGAGCCCGGCCCCGCGGCCGTCTACTTCCACGGCGGCGGCATGATCCTCGGTCACGTTGGCCTGTTCGACGGCTCGGTCTCCCGTTACGTGTCGGCCAGCGGCACCCCGATCCTGTCGGTCGACTACCGGCTCGCCCCCGAACACCCGTATCCGGCCCCGGTCGAGGACGCCTACGCCGCTCTGGTCTGGCTGCACGAGCACGCCGCAGACCTCGGCGTCGATCCCACCCGCATCGGCGTGTTCGGCGACAGCGCCGGTGGCGGCCTGGCCGCCGCGGTGTCGATCCTTGCCCGCGACCGCAAGGGCCCGGCCATCGCCCGGCAGATCCTCGTGATGCCGATGCTCGACGACCGCACTCTCACTCCCGATCCGCAGCTCGCGCCGTTCGTCCTGTGGTCGTGGGACGACAACCGCACCGGCTGGCAGGCCCTGCTCGGCGACACCGCCGCCGGCCCCGACACTCCCGCCTACGCCGCCCCGGCCCGCGTCGTCGACCCGGCCGGGCTGCCGCCGGCCTACATCGAGGTCGGCCAGCTCGACATCTTCCGCGATGAGGACCTCACCTACGCCCTGCGTCTCGGCCAGGCCGGCGTCCCGGTCGAGTTCCACCTGCACCCGGGCGTCCCGCACGAGTTCGAGAGCATCGCCTTCACCTCCGAGGTCGCCCGCCGCGTCATCGCCGACCGCGTCCGCGCCCTCGCCTCCCTGTGACCCCCTGATGACCGGCCGGTCGCGTTCCGGCCGGCCGGCTCGCCTCCCCGCCTGCCCGAATCACTCCGCCGCTCGTCGTCGAGTCCCGTGCCGGTCGTCGCACGTCATCTCCAAAAACCTTAACTGAGTTAAGATATTGACCGAGTTGTGGTTCTGTTAGGTTGGAGCGCGTGACAGGACTCCGTGAACGTAAGAGGCGGCAGGTCCACGAGGCGATCTCGGCGGCGGCGATCGCGCTCTTCCTGGAGCGCGGATTCGACGAGGTGTCGGTCGCGGAGGTGGCGGCGTCGGCGGGGATCTCCAAGCCGACCCTGTTCAAATACTTCCCGACCAAGGAGGACCTCGTCCTGCACCGCATCTCCGACCATCAGGGAGAGGCCGCCAGGGTCGTCCGCGAGCGCGGGGCGGGCGAGGCGCCGCTGGCGGCGCTGCACCGGCACTTCCTGGCCGGGCTTGAGCGGCGCGATCCCGTGACGGGGCTCAACGACCATCCCCAGGTGCTCGGTTACCACCGGATGGTCTTCTCCACGCCCGGCCTCGCGGCCCGGCTGCTCCACTACATGGCCCACGACGAGGAGGCTCTCGCCACCGCGCTCGCCGAGGTCACGGACGAGCTCACCGCGCTGCTCGTCGCCGGTCAGGTCCTCGCCGCGCAGCGGGTGCTGGCCCGGCGGAACTGGCTGGCCCTGGTCGAGGGGGCGACGGCCGAGGGGATCCACCCCTCGGCCGTCGCCGCCGCCGACCGCGCGTTCGCACTGCTCCCCGAACTTCCCTGAGCGCGGTGCCGGGACGGGGGAGGCGGGGGCGGCACCGCGCCGCCCCCGGGGTACTAGCTCTCGACCTCCGTACGGTCGGCCGACCACAGGGTGTGGAAGGAACCCTCGCGGTCCACCCGCTCGTAGGTGTGCGCGCCGAAGAAGTCACGCTGGCCCTGGATCAGGGCCGCGGGCAGGCGCTCGGCGCGCAGCCCGTCGTAGTAGGCCAGCGCGGTCGAGAAGCCCGGCGCCGGGATACCCAGCTCGGCGGCCTTCGCCACCACCCGCCGCCACGAGCCCTGAGCCAGGGTCAGTGCCTCGGCGAAGTAGGGGGCGGCGAGCAGGGTGACCGGCTTGTCCTGCGCCGCGTACGCCTCGCGGATGCGGTCGAGGAAGACGGCGCGGATGATGCAGCCGCCCCGCCAGATCGTGGCCAGCGCGCCGAGGTCGAGGTCCCAGTTGTACTCCGTGCTGCCGACCCTGAGCTGGTCGAACCCCTGGGCGTAGGCGACGATCTTCGAGGCGTACAGCGCCCGCCGCACGTCCTCGGCGAAGTCCTCGCCGACGGCCCCCGCGGGCACGCCCGACGGGCCCGGCAGGCCGCGCGCGGCCGCGCGCAGGTCCGCGTGGCCGGACAGGGAGCGGGCGAACACCGCCTCGGCGATGCCGCTCACCGGAACGCCCAGGTCCAGCGCGATCTGCACCGTCCACCGGCCGGTGCCCTTCTGCTCCGCCCGGTCGGCGATCACGTCGACGAGCGGCTTGCCCGTGGCTGCGTCGACCTGACGCAGCACCTCGGCGGTGATCTCGATCAGGTACGAGGACAGCTCACCCTCGTTCCACTCCGCGAAGATGTCCGCGAGCTCCGCCGGAGTCCGGCCGAGCCCCTGCCGCAGCAGGTCGTAGGCCTCGGCGATGAGCTGCATGTCGGCGTACTCGATGCCGTTGTGCACCATCTTCACGAAGTGCCCGGCGCCGTCGGGGCCGATGTGCGTGCAGCAGGACACGCCGTCCACCTTCGCCGCGATGTCCTCCAGCAGCGGGCCCAGCGCCTGGTACGACTCCTTGGAGCCGCCGGGCATGATGCTCGGCCCGAGCAGCGCGCCCTCCTCACCGCCGGAAACCCCGGCACCGACGAAGTGGAGGCCACGCTCGCGCAGCGCGGCCTCGCGCCTGCGCGTGTCGAGGAAGTGCGCGTTCCCGCCGTCCACGAGCATGTCGCCCGGCTCCAGCAGGGGGGCGAACTCCTCGATCACCGCGTCGGTCGGCGCACCCGCCTTGACCATGATCAGAATGCGCCGAGGGCGCTCCAGCGCCGCGACGAACTCCTCGGGAGTCTCGCAGGGGACAAAGGTTCCCTCGTCCCCGTGTTCCTCGATCAATGCCTTGGTCCTGTGATGGGACCTGTTGTGTACCGCTACCGAGTGCCCGTGCCTGGCCAGGTTGCGGGCGAGGTTCGCCCCCATGACGGCCAGTCCTGTCACACCGATCTGAGCCTGAGTCATCTCTGACACTCCTTTGTCGTGTCCAAGAATGCCAGTTTGCACCCACCGCGATCCGAAGGTGCGGAGAGGTCGCGGGCGAAAGGGCGCGGGCGCCGCACGGATCCACGAACCGCCCGCCCCCGGGGGTTGCCGCGTCCGGCGGGAGCGGGGACGAGATGTCGGAGCCCGGCGCGCGAACGTGGGCCATCCCTGGAGATCCATGGAAAACCATGGGAATTCCTGGAGATCAGCGGCGGAACAGGGTTCCCGGAGCCTCCGAGCCGAGGACCCCGCCCAGGCAGCGATAGGTCCGCGCGCCGCCCTGGAACTGCTCCTTGGAGGGCGGCAGGACCGTGCTCCGCCACCTGGCCCGACCCACCCCGCGGGCGTCGCCGTACCGGGAGGAGAGCATGATCTGCGCCGAGCACACCTTCTTCACCGTCGGATGCCTCTCCAGGGCCGCCAGGTCGTAGGTGAGCGAGTCCCGCGGCAGCGGGGCGATCGCGAACGTCTCCCACGAGTGGGACTCCTCGCAGCCGATCCGCTTGGCCGTGGTGTCGCCCGCGATCGCGACGAGGCCGCCCCAGCACTCGGCCTCCGCCACGCACGCGGCCCCCGCACCCGCCACCCCCGTGGCGGGGCAGGCGGCCGTGACCGTGGCGACCTCGGGAACCTTGGACGCCGGGGACGCGCCCGCCTCCGGCGCTGTGTCTCCGCCGTCCCCGCCGTTCCCGCCGTTGTCGCCGCTTCCGCCCTGGAGGGCCTGCGAGCCCGGCTGCTGCTGTCCGGTGGACGGGGTCTGGTCGCGGTTCTCGACGTACATGAGCCCGATGCCGGCGATCAGCAGGATCGCGAAGGCCACGGCCACCGCGATGAAGATCCGCACGTTCGACGAGGCGGGATGCGCCTGCGCCTGGGCCGCCGTGGGCGACTGGGTACCGGAGAGCCCCTTCAGGCCCGGCGACGTCAGGTGCGACCGCACCGGCTCCCCGCCCGGCCCGCCGAGCCCCGGCGGGGAGCCGTACGGCGACGCGTGCGGGGCCTCCGGCGCGTACGGCGGCGCGGGGACCGGGCCCTTTCCCGAAACCGGGACCGGGACCGGGGAAGGGGTGACGGGACGCGGGGCACGGGACCGGTGGGCCGGGCCGCTCCCCTCCAGGCGCAGGTCCGTGAGAGCGTCGCGCAGTGCGGACACCGAGGGGGTACGCCGCGCGGGGTCGCTGGCCATGGCCTCCCTGAGCACGGCGGTCAGCTCCGGCGGCACCCCCGGGATCTCGGGGATCGGAAGGCGGTGCAGGGCCATGATGACCGCGATGTTGACCACGCCGCTCTCGGGGAAGCGCGGCGGGCGCCCGGAGAGCAGCGCGTACAGCGTGGCGGCGAGGGAGTAGACGTCACCGGCGGCGGCGGGTTCGGTCAGCTCGAACGCCTCGGGCGGCGCGTAGGCCGGGGTGAGGGACTCCCGGGTCACCGACGCCTCACTGCCCGAGGACGGCATGGTGGCCAGGCCGAAGTCGGAGAGCACCACGTTGCCGTACCGGTTGATCAGGATGTTGGCGGGCTTGATGTCGCGGTGCAGCACCCCGGCGGCGTGCGCGGCCGACAGCGCGTCGGCGATCCGGACGCCGATGTCGGCGACCTCGGCCGGCGGCAGCCGCTTCTCCGCCCGCATGCGGTCAAGCAGCGACCCGCCGGGACACAGTTCCAGGACCATGTACGGCCGGCCGTCGGGCAGGACCCCCGCGTCGTAGACATGGGCGACGTGCGGGTGACCGGAGAGGGCACCGGCCGAGGTCACCTCACGCATGAAACGGCGCCGGTCCCGCTCGGAGACCAGCACCCGGTTGTCCACCTTGAGCGCGACCTCACGCTCCACCGCCAGCTGCCTGGCCCGGTAGACGATCCCGAAGCCGCCCTGGCCGAGCACCCCGGACACCTCGTAGCCCGGTACCGCAAAGGCGCCAGCTCCGGTCACCTGCCACCTCCTGAAGACGAGCGGCAGATTACCGGAGTTTCCAACGCGAACCGTGTCTGTATTCCCTTATGCCTGGTCAGACAAATGGCGCCCGCGAGCGGTGGGACGCCCGTCACCGAGTTCCGCCAGGAGCGCGTCCCAGCGGGCGCCGATGGTGTCGAGACCGTAGCCGGCGGCCGTCAGCACGGCGTTGCCGCCGAGCGTGCGGCGCAGCTCCCGGTCCTCGATCAACCGGCAGAGCGCCTCCGCGAGCGCCGCGGGCCTCTGCCGCGGGACCAGCAGCCCGTTGTGCTCGTGCGCGATGACCTCCCCGGGGCCGTGCGGGCAGTCGAAGCTCACCACCGGCACGCCCTTGCTCATCGCCTCCAGGATCGTCATGCTGAACCCCTCGTAGCGCGAGCTGACGACGTGGATCGACGACCTGGCCAGCTCCAGGCCGATCTCCGGCGAGCTGCCCATGAGCAGCATCGTGTCCGACAGCCCGGCCTCCTCGATCCTGTCGCGGAGCTTGCGCTCAGCCTCGGGCCCGCCGCGCCCGTAGAGGCGCAGCACCCAGTCGGGGTGCGCCTCCGACACCGGCTTCCACGCCTTGACCAGCAGGTCGAAGCCCTTGGCGTACACCAGCCTGCCGACGGCGATCACGACCTTCTCGTCCAGCTTCGAGATGTCACCGGCCAGCGCGGTCACGGCGTTCGGGATGCGCAGCAGCCGCCCCGGGGGTGTCCTCAGCGCCCTGCGGTAGCGCTCCAGATCCGTCTCGGTGAGGGTGACGAAGGCGTCCAGCCTGCCGTAGCGCCGCTTGATGAGCCGGACGACCTCGGGGGCGTGCACGTCGAGGGCCACGTGCTCCTGGCCGACGGTGATGACGCCCGGTGGCGCGAACAGCGCGGTGATCAGGTTGAATCCCGGCCGGGTGGAGATCAGCACGCCGGTGCGCATGGACCGCAGGAAACGGACCATGAGCAGGTCCGTCCGGAGCGAGACCGCCCGGTGGATGTTCTCCTGCCTCGGGATCAGGACACTCGGCAGCCGCGACAGCAGCCGCGCCACCGGACCCCGCCGCCCGGTCCTGTCGTCAAGGAACGACACCCGCACGCCCGGCGGGATGGGGAAGAACGGCTCTCTCGCCGTCCGGACCACGCTGACGATCTCCACGTCGCGCTCGCGCGCGAGGTGGCCCGCCAGGTTGAGCACGGTCCTGATCGTGCCGCCCATCCCGTACGCGTGCTGCAGCAGGATGCGGACCGTTCCGGTGTCGGGCGCCGGAGCGCGCCTGGCCCGCCTCGCGTTGAGCGCCCGCAGCAGATGGAACGCCGCGCGCCTGGCCTGGTTCCGGACCTTTCTCGATATACGTGATATCCGCGACATGCCGAGAGCCCCCCGCCCTCTCGCCCTCCCTGTTCTTCACTTCCCCGGAGCCGCTTTCCCCAAAGCGCACACATCACGACATCCTGGTAAGTATCCGGAGAGCTGCTCTTTCTCCCGCTCCCTGTGCTCCTCGTTCCTTCGGTCCGCACCGCTCGTCATTCGCCGAAGCGTGACAGCCGGCCGCGTACGCGAGCGTGGCGCAGCGCCCACGCGAACAGGCCGAGCGTGGCGAGGAGATAGACGGCGTCCAGCAGCGCCGCCCAGGCGAGGCTCTCCCAGGGCACGGCACCGCCGTTCAGCACGGTTCGCATGCCCGTGAAGACGTGGGTCGCGGGTATGAACGCCGCGACGGCCTGGAGAGGGCCGGGAAGCGTCTCGACGGGGTAGAAGATGCCCGCCAGCGGTTGCACGACGAAGACCAGGGACCAGGCGATCACCTGGGCGTTCTCGCCGAAGCGCAACACCGCGCAGATTCCGATCAGGCCGAGGGACCAGCCCATCACCAGCAGCAGCGCCATGAACGGCACCATCCCCGCGCCCAGGCTCGTGACGCCGAAGCCGTAGAGGACGAGGGCCAGCCCCGACATGATCGCGATGGCGAAGACGACCTTGCCGAACGAGAACACGATCAGCCCGATCACGTACTCGACATTGGAAAGCGGGCTGACCTGGACGTTCAGCAGGTTTCTGCTCCAGATGTCCTCAAGGAACGCTATCGAGATCTCGTTGCTGGCCTTCTGGAGCACCTGCCACAGCAGGACCGCGCCGAGCAGGAAGGTGGCGATGAACGGCACCCGCTGCGACTGCAGGAACAGCGTCACGAAGCCCCAGACGAACAGCTCGATCGTGGGCCAGAAGACGATCTCGAATATCCGGACCGGGCTGCGCCGCAGCGCCGCCAGGTCGCGGAAGACCACACCGCTGATGCGTTGCCTGCGCGCGGCCAGACCGAGCGGGGGATGGGTCAACGTCATGATCGCGCCACCTTGAGGAAGACCTCCTCCAGATCCTCCGCGCCGTAGACGTCGGTGAGCTCGGTGGTGCTTCCGCTGGCCACGATCCGGCCCTCGGACATGAAATGGATGCGGTGACACATCCGCTCCACCTCCTGCATGTTGTGGGACGTGATGAGCATCGCGCGCCCGCTCTCGGCCGCCACCCGGACGAGCAGGTTGCGGATCCGGTCGCCCGCGTCGGGGTCGAGGTTGGCGGTGGGCTCGTCCAGGATGAGCAGGCTCGGCTCGTTGATCAGGGCCTTGGCCAGCTGCACGCGCGTGCGCTGTCCGGAGGAGAGCTCCATCACACGGCGCCTGCGCAACGGGCCCAGGTCCAGCAGCTCGATGACCTCCGCCACCCGGGCCTTCGGCCTCCGCACGCCGTACAGCCGGGCGAAGGCGTCGAGCACCTCGCGCACGTGCAGGACACCGGGGAGGTCGACGTAGCTCGCGGCGAAGTTGATCTGACTGAGCACCTCGGTCCGGTTCCTGGCGAGGTCCAGGCCGAACATGTGGATGCTCCCGCTGTCGGGCGTGATCAGGCCGAGAAGCATGTGCAGGGTCGTCGACTTGCCCGCGCCGTTGGGGCCGAGCAGCCCTACGATCTGGCCCGCGTCGACGGTGAGGCTCACCTCCTGGACGGCGGCCACCGGGCCGAACCTCTTCGCCAGCGCCACGGCCTCAAGAATCACCACCACGCAAGCGTGCGGTTCGCCGCCCCCTCCGGGCAATCGGTTTTCCCCCGGGGAGCGCGGTTGATTTGACGAGGCGGGTCGGGGTTCATAAAGTTCACCAGACCCGAGGGAGACGGCGCCTGCGCCGGGGCCTCGGAACCCTCTCTAAGCGATCTTCATCCTTAGGGGATCTTTGTCCCCAAAAGGGTTTGATTCGACATGAATCGGACGATCAGGTAGCTTAGAACGGTTGCCCCGAAAGGGGAGGCTGTAAATTCTGAAACAGGTAAGCCGGATCGGGTCGGTTTGACACGAAAAAGCAAGCCTGAAAGAATAAAGGCACAACGAAAGAACAGAATAAAACAAAACGAACGCCCCGGAGTTCGGGTCGGCCGATCTGGCTGGTCAGGGTGATGGTGTACGCGTCCGTTTCTTGAGAACTCAACAGTGTGTTAAAAGCCAGTGCATGATGCACAACCCCGTTCAACCTGCCCTTTTGGGGTGGGGGACGGATTCCTTTGGTTGAACATCCACTGCGTTCCTTTTTCCGCCTTGTGTGGTGGTGGGGGATG